>JANORL010000046.1:0-4284 GCA_031415295.1 Polyangiaceae bacterium
CGATCTTCTATGGCAAAGTCGATGAACCGAATCAGGTCATTCAAATAAGGCGGCTGAATCCGGCGCAGCGGATCGCCCTTTTGCAACCAATGATCACGGCGCCTGCCGCGCAACTGAACCGTCTCTTCGCGCGTGTGAAAAGCACCCAAAGGTGGATGAAATAGATCGAACCGGCCATCGTGTTCGACGGCGACTTTCGGGGCCAGCAAATCCAAACCATCGGCAAACGAAGTGCCCGTCATGTCGCAATCGACGAGCACGGGGACCCGTCCATTGCGGGCGAGCAGCTTCGAACATGCAATCGCCAGACTGGACTTGCCCACGCCGCCTTTGACGGACGCAAACGCATGCAGGCGCAGTTTGCGCTCAGTCGGCTGCGTCATCATCGGACACTCCCAAAAAACCCATCAGCTCCTGCACACGCGGATTATCGCCGAAGCTCTTCAGCTTTGCAAGCTTCTTTCGCGCCAGAGCTTTCGCTAGAGGTTCTGCATATAGAACCACCTGACCGAGAGCGCTGACCACGGCAAACACATCGCCACATGCCGCGACGAACCCATCGATCAATTCGTCGGCCACAGTATCGAAACGATCGAGCGCGCGCGCAGCGAGGGCTAGCATGAACATGCCCGTATACGCAACGGTCGCGTCAGTTTGGACATGCATCAGCAAGAGATCTTTGGTTTCTTGCTCCAAGTCGACTTCCCCGGCGGCGAACAATCCCGTCCACACGATCCACCGCCAGCGCAAACTGGTTGGACCTTCTTTCATCTCCCGCAGATGTGCGATGAGCAGCCCACGCTCGTCAGGTTCGAACGTGGATGCAGTGAGTGAGACGGCAACGATGACGGCATCAGGTAAAACCAATGCTCTGCGGGCAAGCGTATTAGGGTCGAGTGGCAGCCTTCTGAATTGGCGCTTTCGCGTCTCCGGCTTCAATTCACCAAACGCCGTCAGCCTGGAGTGCAAGAGCGCAAGGAGGGCGAGGTCGGGAACGTTGCTCGGGGCATTCCAATCGAGGACGCTGTTCAAATCAGGGACGTCCGAGAAGCGATCGGCATACTGTCGTAACTGCTCTTCGATGCCTTTCGACGAAACGCGTCGAGCCTGCAATTTTTGCTCCGCGGGCGCCTCCGCATCCGAGGCAGACAGAGGCAGGGCAAGGTGCAGGGCATGCAATACAGCCGCGAGTCGGTGATCGAATTTGTCTCTGCCGAAGCCAAATGGATCCAAGCGATCTCGAGGAGCGTGGTCACCTGGGGGGGCGAGGGCCGCCAGACGTTTCATGCCGTCTCGACGAGCATCGGGGTCAATGGCGTCGAGCTGAAGCCATAACCATTGAAATAAGCGCCAGGTGAGCCAAAGTTCGTCGCGCAACGGTAAAACCACTGGCCATGCTAGCCGCTTGACGACATCGGCGCAGACGCGCAGTAGAATGGGCTCGTATTCGGCAAACGTGTCGGGTTTTGGAGTATCCACGGAGCGCAGCAAGTGCTCGAAATGTGCGGGCAGTTTTTCACGCAAATCGACGTTTCCGGTCGAAAGGGTAACGACATTCTTTTCTCGCGCGGAAAGTCGAAGGAAAAGAATGGCTACGGCCAATCGTCCGGCAGGCACTTCCTCGGGGTGGTCGAGCTGCCAAAGCGCCCATTCGACGTTTTGAGCGTATTCGTCGTTTTCAAGAAGCGTCTTAACGGTCGCGGTGGCGAGATCGCCAGGGATTTCCGTCGCCATGCGAATGAGGGGCCACATGTAGGGTAGTGGCTTCCAGACGCCATTTTCATGCACGCGTGCATGAATGATTTGCGCAAATGGTTCGTCCGCCGGGAAAGGTTTATCAGTCTCGGAGAGCAATTGGCGAAGATCGTCGAGGGTGGGTTTGCCGTTCAGCGTATCGATTTGATTGGGCCAATAAGCCAAAAATGCGGGGTCGTCGCGCACAAGACGCCATAACGACGTCGCGGCATGACGAGCGAGGGCGCGACGAGCAGCAGGATCGCCGATATTGCTTTTGAGGGACTTGAGAAGTTTGTAGGCAACGCCATCGTGGGGACCTTGCAAGTATTGGATTTGCGTCGTCACCTTCTCGGCAATCGAGTCCTTCATGCGCAGCAGAATGGCTTCAATCGGCGCGAGAATTCGCAACGAGCCGCGAGCCCCTGCCACTGGAAATCGGTAATGGAGAAAGCGCTCGTTTGCAGCGACCTGGTTGTCATCATTGCCAGGAAGCTTCGCTCCATATTGAAGCAGCTCTTCCGTCGTCAGGTTGACTGTTGTTGACTCACCATTCGCCAAACGCACGCCGGCAAGGGTGAATCCGGGCAACTCGCACGACTTCCAACACGCGGAAAGAATGACCGACGCCTCGACGTCCGGTCTTAGCAGACTGATGGCTTCGCCCGAGCGGAATTGTGGGCGAATGCGGAACAAGACAGCGGCATGTGCTGGATTCGGCCCGTCGTCGCGAGCCCGATCGAGCGCACTCCACGCGAAACGAAGGCTTCGGCTATATGCAGCGAATCGGCTACCGTCCTCGCCTGCCCATTCGTGAAGGAATCGCCATAAGTCATCCAGGGGACTTCGATCCAATTCAACATAACGATCCCCTTCGTCGAACTCTTCGCGACGAAAGACGAGACGGTAGAGTTCCACAATCCGCAGCAAGATGGCGTTCAACAACAAATCGAGTGCATTGGTGCTGGACGCACGACCGACTTGCTCCATATGCGCGAGCAGAACCTCGGCATTGCCTTTTCCGTGCGCATAGAGCGTGAAGGGTATACCTTGCGCGACCTTGGTTGGATCGCCTTCGCCAACGATCAGTCGGACGACAGCGCTTGCATATACATACGCAAGCCGAATTCTCGCCAAATCGCCCGCGGTATGGCCGGGCTCTCGTGCCATCCACGATTGATGGTCGAGCAACCGCTTCGGCAGGTCCTTGTCGAAACCGCCGAATCGTAATGGATCCGCGAGTCGAATGAGTTCGTTCGGACCAAGAGCATCCGCAAAACCAAGCTCGGCGAGCAGGCGGAGTTTGTCGAAAACATCGGTCCGAAGTAGGCGCACGAGATGGGGCAAGTGCAGTACCCGATCGTTTGCGGCGCGGAAACGCGAAGCCAGATTCCAATGCTGATCCTGATTTGCCCAAGCAAATGAGAATACGATTTCGGGCTCACCCATGGCCATGAGTGAATAGGATTCGGCGGTCAGCATCCAATACGACGAATTCTCAATGAGAGCCCGACGATATGCAAATGCCTCTTGGAGAGGTTGCCGGATGAATTGGTCGAGCTCGTCATTTGCTGGTTGATGTAGAGGCGGGAGATCTTCAACAAATGGATCGGGTAGAATCGTGATCCAGCTATCGAGCCCGTCGGCGAGCCAGCGATGCACCGAAATGGCAAGCCGTGCGGCTTCCTTCCATTCCGCGAGATCGTTTTGCTCACTCTCTAACGCCTCCCAAAGGTGTTTTGCCTGTCGTTGGTCAGCTCGAAACAGCTCGGCGTCCGCGACAATGCGCGTAAAAGCGCGGTGAAACAGCAACAACCGTCCGGTTTTACCAAGTGCATTCCGCAACGACTCGACCAGTCCCAAGACTTCGAGTAGCAATAACTCGAGTTCGGAAACAAGCAAAGAGCGCCCGGACAAATATTCAATGGGCAGTTCGTCGGTTACCGCCACTGGTGCACAGAAAAAACCTGGTTGAATGCGCTTGCGCATCAGGATGCGTTGAACGAATACCGCCAGAGGAAGGTTGTTTGCCGGGCACGCCGTTGTCAGCGGAACCTTGCCTTGTTGTACCCAGAACCCCGTAGCGTCAGCGATCGTCTGCTGATGCTGCATGAATTCACGTACCTTTTCGATTCCGTTGAATCGATGAACCCCTGGAGCTTTCTCGAGCAACGCATAATCGACCCGTTGGTCCGGGGAGAATTCTTTCATGCCTATGGCGTCACGCAAGTGCAGGAATAGCAGCTCCGCCTTGGGATCTCCCACAAAAAACTCGCGCACCCATTGCATGAGCGTCGTCAAGCGGGATTTCCGCACGGGGTCCGCTGTGTCTAGCGCGCGCTGAAATCGAGCGCATTGCGCAATGCCGTCGAGGCTCAATCGTTCGCGATGCTCGTCAAAGACTCGCCATGCGACATGCGCAGCCTCATCAATACGATTCACGGCGAAGAGGTGAGTCGCAAGGTGAAGCCGAGCTCCGATATCTTCGGGAACGGTTTTAGCATACTTCCCCCAATACTCGTGTGCCGTGCCGGGATCGATTCGCTCCGC
>JANORL010000047.1:0-3290 GCA_031415295.1 Polyangiaceae bacterium
AATTTCTGCCGAAAGGCCAACGTCATAAACCGGATGCCCATGCTCGTCCGCGCGAACTCCATGGGTGAGCCGATGCGGCTCATTGCGGGCGGGCGAGACCAAATGCACAACGGGGATTCCTCGCAGAACGAGCGCATCGGAAATGAGACGTCGATGGCAATGTGGCCAAGCCGTTTCCGCGCACATCAATGCCGTCGCATCGACGTTTTTTGCATCATCAATGAGCCGTGCGAGAGCTTCATTGAAAGGCGGCTCGTCCATGTAATCGGCATAACCGCGGAATCCTGGATCTTCGAGTGCCGGGTGGCGCGAGGGCTTTTTCGAGCTCCGGCGTCCACCGAGTTCATCGCAACGAAATAAATATTCAATGCCCGAGGCCGGTAGCGAATGTACGAGGATATCCCGGCCAAACTGTGGATTGCGGCGCGAGCCGGGAAACCTGCGGACGTCGACCAGGCGCACGATCGACGCTGCGCAAAGAGTTTCGACGAGGTCGTCCATGGTGCGCGTGCCGTGGCCGATCGTGATGCGTTTGTCCGGACGACTGGCGGGTCGAGACGTTGCCGTTGGCGCCCTTTTGATGAGCCTCGGGTTTGGATGCTATCGGAAAGTGCCATCGGCCCCCTATCCCATCCCGCGCAATCTGCCCGCTTCTCGCAATGCGTGAAACCTTCCGATCAACGATTTCGCAATATTCCCGTTATCAAGCAGCACGCCCGCCTCGATGTTACGCTCTTGCGCCGCTTCCGTGAAGTTTGCCGACGTGATAAAGACCCACCGCCCATCGACCACCACGCATTTCGCATGCAAACTCGCGCGCGAAGTCCCCTGCTTGCGGCTTTCCGGGTCGTAATACAATGCCGGCAATGGTGCTCCCGCCGGCCAATGCTCTCGGACAAACGTTTCACGATACGCCGCCACATCCGTTTTTTCATCCAACGCGTGACCTGACTTCGATGGCAAATTGACGTACAGCTCCACTTCGATTCCCGGGCGCTCGCGCAAACGTTTCGCCAGTGGAGCGAACACGCTTTGGCCATTGTAAATGACGAACGTCGAAATAAGGACGTGTCGCTCGGCTTTGCTGAACAACTCTTCCAAAACTTCGCGAGTATCCCGCATTCCTTGCGTCGGTTCGCTCGCGCCGCTCCACACGAGCCGCACCATACTCGCATATCGATCATTCGCCCGCCGCCGCTCTTCCGCCATCCGGTCGAGCATCCACGCCACGACCTTCGGATCGGTCGTTCCGAGCCCTTCGAGCAATGCAATCGCTCCTTCGCCAAACCCCGCGAGTTGAATGGCTCCTGCACGTGCAGGAAATGGGATTCGCCCATCCATTAGGCACGACGCAAGCGCGGAAAGATCCGACGCCGTTGCTCGTTCGAGCCACGCGTCGAATTTCATCACGGACCCTCAAAGAAAGCAGCGGCCGATGATTCGACCGTGCCGACCACCAGCGTCCGATCGAGATACGTATTCATTCGTTCGCACGACGGTTCCGAAATCAGCAAACATCCGTGGCAAGAAGCGCCTTCGAGGTACCGATCGCCTCCGCCAACTTCATGGTCCGGTACATGCGCGGCGCATACCGGATCGTTCGCGCACAAACGGCCCAAATCGAGCGCCTGTTGCAAATACCGCTCGAGATGCCGGCCCACCTCCACGAGCCCCCCAAGCGACCCTTCGGCCCCCGGCGAAGCCGTATACAACATAATGCCCGCACCTCCCGCACCCGCATAAATACGCTCCCGAATCGAGCTCGCCGTGTAGCCGCATTCCAACGATACCGCCGTGATGAGCAAATGCGACAATGAATGTAGCAAAACGTATCGCGCATGCGCAAAATCGTCTTTGGCTGCTTTACGGTCTTCGCGTTGATCTTGCCACTGCTTGAAACCCGCTTTGAACAACCGTTCCCGCGTTTGTACGCCGGGTTTGTCCCGCAACCATTCGATCAAAGCCCCTTCGTCAATCGAAAAAAAGAATCCTTCCCCTGGGTTTTCCACAGCGGGCAGCCACGTCGTCGGCTCATCCATTCGCGCCACTTCGGCCCCGATGTCCAATTCTCCGTCGATATCCGTCGTGCGCTGTTCGAACCGCGTGAATCCGCAAAGTGCGCGTACCTCGGTCAAGCGCGGCAACAACACCACTTTGCCAATCTTGCTCATGACGCCACTACGCTTTTTCGGCAGAGGCACGTTCTTCAAAGAAAACCGATCGCTGTTTTGACTATCGTCACCCGCCAAAAGCACGTCCAACTCGGCTTCCTTGATCTTTTTTCGCGCCAGCGTATGGCCATCGCGTCGCCGCTGAACTTCCGCAAAAACCTCCGCGTCCGTCATTCCATCGAGTGCAATACGAACGGGATCGACGTATTGACGTAACATCGTCAACATTGCTGTATTCGGGGCATTTTTAATCGTCTCGTACACGCTCGTTACTTTGTCCCGCATAACGCCATCCCGATCCGGCAAGTGAATCACGCTCGCCGTGACCGAAAAATACGCATGCGACGCCGAACGCAATAGAAAACGCACCGATTCTTCACAAGCTTGGCCCTCGTCGTCCCCGAGCCATGGGCGTTTGCCCGGACAATACCCGAGAGGCGGTTTGTCGTCGACTCGTTTTCGTGCCGCAAAACTCATGCGAATGCTCGCACCACATCCAGTGCACGACAGGCGTACGTCATCCAAATCGCCGCTCGCCGCAGCTTCGTCCATCCACAAAATGGGCCGCCGACAAGCTTCGGGATCCTTGCGCCGCAAATGCGCAAACGTCGGCCAATCGATATCGTCGATATGCCCCAACCGACACGCACGCGTAAAACGCACCGGTTGCACCTTTTGCGTTTTTCCTTTGCCGTCTTTACATTTGTGCCCCGTTCCATTGAGCTGATTGATGCGCAGCAGCCGCCTCGGTTTGGCAAAGTCTTTGCGAGGCAGCAATCCGCCTTCTTCCCAGCAGTCTTCGTTCTGACAGACGAACCATTGCGGAAACTTGAAGGCCTTAATCCACTTTCGCGTCGGATCGTCCAATTGCTGGCTCGATCCTGGTGGCGCATGCAGCTTGATGTTGCGAAAATCTTCTTCCTTCGACAACATGGCCAGCAGCCGGTCTTCAGTGATTTGTTCACCTTTGGCCCACCACTTCACCGCTCACGAGAATTGACCCGGGTCTGCTCACGAGTACGGACCCACCCACTTCCGGACGTGACGAGAGCTTCGAGCAGAAGAAGTACAGCTACAGAAGAAGAATGAAGAAAAAGGTTCAGTGATACGGACAGGTTA
>JANORL010000048.1:0-4316 GCA_031415295.1 Polyangiaceae bacterium
ACTGCTACCGCCGTTCCCCATTGCGCCACTGGAATCGGTGTGCCGTTGCGTGAAATGGTAAGACCGGCCAATGCTGCAATCCCATTTGGCACCGAAATCGTCAAATGCGGCGTACTCAAACGAAGCGCCGCCATTTTGACATCGATCTCGGCAAGCTTGTCCGTATTTTTTTGAGCATGGGCCAGCTTTCTCGCCGCGATGAAAACATCAAGCGACGTCGCTGGTTCCCCAAGTTTATCGTAACATTCCGCAAGCGACATCGCCGTGCGTACATGGTCAGGCAAGATCTTGCGTGCCGCTTCGAGTTTCGGACAAGCTTGCCCGTACGCTCGCGTTTCGATGTCCTTCGCCGCGTCTTGATACAATTTCTGCGCCTCTTGCTTCGCCGCGTCCGTCGGTTGCGCAAACACAGCGGGCGTCGACAAACCCACCAACAGCGCGAAAACAAAACCTGAACTTCGTCGATTCATAACCATTCCATCACGCCTTGCACAACCATCAATCATTAAAATCAGCAATCGAAGTCTTTTTCGTCGCCGTCGTCGCCGGCTTCGCCGGTGCCGGCAAAGTCGTTGGCGATGATTTCGCTGTTTTTTCGGACGTCGTACTCGTCACCTTCGGCTCCGTCGTTGCCGGTGGCTTGCCTGTTTGCGCCTGATTTATGTCTTGGTTTGTCGCCGTCGGAGTCACCGCAGGAATCGGCTCGGTCGGAGGCATCACGGCGGACGGCAATGGCGCGACAGTCGGCACAGCCGTATTCGTCGTTTCCGCAGCGGACGCCGGTATTTGTGTATTCGATCTCGTCGCGACGAAAGCGACGCCAATCAATACCACGAGCCCAATGGCCACGCCACCCAGCAGGAGACCCTTCTTGTCCTTGCGCTCGGGTATTTTACTCGTATTGCCCCAAGCCCCCGCAGTCACCCCACTTTGTCCAACCACAACACTTTGCGCCGATCCCGAATTCGATTGCGACAAGGGTTGATTCGCCACCGCCACAGGCGCCGCCCCCATAACCAACGTCGTCGGAAGCGGTGCCATTTCAGGCCGCGGTTGCGTTATCGGTTGCGCTGATGCTGCGGCAAAGGCCGCCACGGACGCCATCGCGGGTCGAGCCGGTGCTAGCGATTGCACACTTCCTTGTGCATAAGGCAGCAAATGATTCATGAGTTCTGCCACCGATTGAAATCGATGTTCGGGACGTTTTTCGAGACATCGCAGCACGATGGCGTCGAATGCAGGAGGTATGTCCGGACGCACGTGGCTCGGAGGAACTGGGGACGTCGTTAACACTTTTGTCACGAGTTCCGTGACGGCTTGCGCCGTAAAGGGCACTTTGCCAACGACAAGTTCATAAAGAATCACGCCCAATGCCCAAATGTCGGAACGTGTATCGGTGGCCTTGATATTCGCCATTTGCTCGGGCGACATGTAGAGCGGCGAACCCATGAAGGCGCCCGTTCGCGTCAAATCTGGACCGACGCTGTTTGTCGGATCAAGTTCTTTCGAAATACCGAAATCGAGCACTTTAACACAAGGTGTGCCATTGGGACGTCGAATCAAAAATAGGTTTGCCGGCTTGAGGTCCCGATGCACGATTCCATTTGCATGCGCTTCCGCAACGGCTTCGCAAGCCTGATATCCATAAAGAACCGCTTCATCGAGCGGCAATCCACCACGACTCTTGACGACTTGCTTTAAATCGTGACCATCGAGGTGCTCCATCACCATGTACGGCGAGCCGTTATCGAGGCTGCCAACATCGTGCACCCGGGCTACATGTTCACCCTTGAGCTTTGCCGAAGCACGTGCTTCGCGCAAAAATCGCTCAACCGCCTCGTCGTGCGAAAGCGCGTCGGGAAGCAACATCTTGATGGCAAACAATTCGCCAAGCTGCACGTGACGCGCGGCAACGACGATACCCATGCCGCCTTGGCCGAGCACTCGCTCGACGCGGTATTTGCCCAGCAAAATTTCGCCTGTTTGCACGGTGGATTGCATGAAAATCATCCCCAGGATCCACTGCATCTACCGTCGTCCAAAGGGGCAACGGAGATCATGAAGCAGCGTACCAGAACGTTCATGCGCGTTGCAAGATCGATGTGAAACCGACGATAACCATGCCGTTTCAGGCGCGAGCTGGGATTGCGGTGTGCGCGGAAAATCGTGTAAAGTCGCGCAAGCAACACGTTGACGTAAGAGGAGAAACGCCATGGCGAAAGCACCCGCAAGAACAACTGCAAACATTCGTTGGGCCAAGAGATCGCTCACGGCACTGTGCGTACTGACTGGACTCAGCGCGTGCGTGCAGATCGCAGGCATCGAAGAACCGACGTTGGGTGATCCGAACGGGAGCGCCGGAGCTTCGGGCTCAGGTGGTCAAGGTGGCGGCTCGGCAAGCAGTGGAGGCGCGGGAGGCGCCGGCGGTGGAATGGTCTGCACGACTGGAAGCAAAGAGCCGTGTTATTCGGGTCCGGGCAATACGCCCAACATCGGCACGTGCAAACCAGGAACGCAAACGTGTTTGGCGGATGGAACGGGTTATGGTGCGTGCTTTGGCGAAGTCATGCCCGTACTCGAGAATTGCGTCGCAGCTGGCGACGAAGATTGCGACGGTTTCTTGGATCTAGAAGACAGCGAATGCAAATGCACCACGCCCAGATTTAAGACATCTTGCGATACAGGCTTGCTCGGTGTTTGCGCCACGGGAACGGGCATTTGCGCTGAGGATGGAAGGTCGATTGATTCGTGCGTTCAGAACAACTTACCGTCACCGGAAAACTGCGCGACGCCGGACGACGACGATTGTGACGGCATGGCACATGTGGCGTGTTCGGGTGATCCAAAATGGACGTACGCACCAGTGGGCGGATCGGCAATACCGAATGACGATGCGATATTCTCCGTGGCCGCAACGCCCGATGGTGGCTATGTGATTGCCGGCGTCGTCGACGGTACGATCGGTGCTGATGGATATGGTGTTACTGCCGGTAAAGCGTATGTCGCGAAACTCGATGCAAACAAAACCGTAATATGGGAGAAGAAGTACGCCGCGGCCTCCAATGCCGTCGCTCGAGGTGTCGCAGTCGACAAGGACGGCAACGTCATCGTCGTCGGTACATTTTTCGGCGACACGATGCTGACAGGCATGAACACCGTGTCGAATACCATCGACGGCTTCATGGTCAAACTCAACCCGGCGGGGACTGCATTGTGGTCACGGGTCTTCGTAACCACCAAAGACCAAAATATCTTCGGTGTCAGCGTCGACGACAATGCCAATATTTACATTACCGGTTCGACCGAAGATCCACTTGATTTCGGTAGCGGCGCCGCAAGCATGCAGCCGTCGAGTCACGATGTATTTGTCGCCAGTTACACGCCGACGAACACGTATCGCTGGAGCAAACTCTACGTGAATGCTGGTGCGCAACTCGGCAGAGCTATTACGACGACAGCAAACGGCGACGTCGTCATTATTGGAGACACGAGTGATGACACCAACCTCGGCGGCGGAACCATTCCAAAAGGCGGCAATCTAGACATTTTCGTCACACGATATTCTGGCGCTGATGGCAACCACCAATGGAGCAAATTGTTTGGCAAGGCCTTCGATCAGGTCGGACGCGATGTGGCCATGAGCCCCGATGGCAACGTTTTGATCACGGGTGGATTCGAGGGCACAATCGATTGGAAATCCGGCACGACGATGTCCGCCATCGGTACTTCCGACGTTTACGTCGCCAAACTCGATGGCCTGACGGGCAACTATCTCGCGCATGCGCAAGGTGGAAAAGGGGGCACATCGGTGGGAACGTCGATTGGTGCAGACGCCGCTGGAAACGTCACCGTATTCGGTCACTTTAATGGCGCGATCGATTTCGGTGGACAACAAGTTATCGCGTCCACTTCGACCTATGATACGTTCCTCGTAAAACTCCAATCAGCGGATTGGAAACCCGTGTGGACGCGCCAATATGGCAACGTTGGAAACCAATATGGCTGGGGCGCCGCTGTCTCGGGTGACGGAAGTGCTTTGGTCGGAGGCGGATTCTATACGGAACTCGAAGTGCCCCCCATGCAATCGATCCCGTCAACAGGTGGCTCGGATCTTTTCGCGGCCCGCGTGAGCCCTTGACCATCCACTCTTCCAAACCAACCACGCACTTCCCACCCACCTCATTTCCCCTGTAGACCTTCGACTCCGTTTCCAACGATACTGCCCCCCGCATGCAGATCGGGCAGGTCCTGGGCGGACGCTTTCGCCTCGAAGCCTTCGTCGGCCAAGGCGGAATGGCTCGGGTTTTTCGCGCCTT
>JANORL010000049.1:0-5383 GCA_031415295.1 Polyangiaceae bacterium
CTGCACCGCATGAAATTGGGGGTTTGGGGGCGCAGCCCCCATCGTAGACAGGGTTGAGGGAAACTGCCGAAAGCCGCGCAGCGGCTTGTCGGCATGTTTTCCTGACTGAGGTTGAACGCGAAGCGTTCAACCGGGCAACAAGTCGAATTTCTTTTTAGGGGACCGGGGGGTGAGGCGCAAATCCCTCCTCGACGAGCACGTCATCGAGTAACCTTGCAAGCTTCCGTCAACCACTCCGGCTTTCATGACCAACGACGGCAAGCCTCCCCAGACATCGCCCGACCCCCTCGACGATGCGTTTTTTTCCCGCGAATCTGCGGCAGATTTGGCCCACGAAGCAACGCACTCGGCGTTTGACGAAGCCCCTGTTGTTGCTCGATTGACGGGCGCTCCGGTTGCTTCATCAACGAACGACGAACTGGATCATGCTCACGATATAGCGCCTGATTTTGATGAAGATGCGGTTTTGGGACGCAAACGAGGGCTCCATGCTGGAGCGTTCGTGTTGGTTTTTCTCGGCGCAGTTCTTGGAGGAACCGCGGGATATTTTGCACTTCGCCACGGTTCATCCAAAGAAACTCCGGTGGCGGCGGCATCCGCGTCGGTTTCTGCCCGAACCGTTGCAGCTCCAACGAATTCGGCATCTGTACCTGTTGCTGTTGTTTCGACGGCGCCAAGCGCCAAATCGACGAAAACGTCGACCGTTGGAGCACGAACAACTTCGAAGGCTGATGTACCAGGGTTTGCCGGGGCAAACTCGGGTGATGGTTTATCGCCGAGCGATCAAGTGCTCGCGAAGGGTGAGCTTAGTTCGGGCGAGATCAGCGGAGTTGTCGAGCGCAACAGACCATTGATCAAGCGTCGTTGTTGGCAACCTGAGGTAGCTGCGCGGCAAGGGATGGGCGGATCGGCACGAGTCAACACGTCGTTTACGGTTGGACCATCTGGAGCCGTACAATCGGCGAGTGCCAGTGGTGCGGAGAACGACTATCCTGGTTTATCGAGTTGCATAGCGGGGCAGATACGGGCGTGGAAGTTTCCGCCGTCGGCTTCATCGACGCCGGTAAACGTGCCTTTTGTGTTTGCCGCGCAGTGACGCGGTAGCTCGGAGGGCGCGATCGCGTGAAATATCGCGAGCAAACTTTGATTTTCGGTTCATGGTTCGCTATCGAGAGTCATGGCTGGTCGACCTTTGCGGATACTCGTCGCGAAACCTGGGCTCGATGGACACGATCGAGGTGCCAAAGTCGTGGCTCGGGCGCTGCGTGATGCTGGATTCGAAGTGATTTACACGGGCTTGCATCAGACGCCGGACATGATTGCGAACGCAGCGGTGCAGGAGGACGTGGACGCGGTTGGGTTATCGATCATGTCGGGGGCGCACAACACTTTGTTCCCGGCAGTGATGGAAGCGCTTCGGGCGCGCGGTGCGGACGACATGCTCGTGTTTGGTGGAGGCATCATTCCGGACGAGGACGTGACGCGACTTCAGGCGGCTGGGGTGAAAGGCGTATTTACACCCGGCACGCCACTCAAGACGATCATTGATTGGATTCACGAAAACGTGATCCCAAAGACGAGCTGAGTTTGTCTCGGTAGTGAAGCACTCACGCCCGTACGACGGTAATTTCGCGTCCGCGCGCGGTCATCGTTTTGGACGAACCAAGCCGTTGCGATAACGGTAGAGCGCTTGGACGCCGATCGAAAATCATCAACCACCCGGAATTCAAATCCAAGCCGGACAGGTATTCTTCGATTTGCGTGAGACCTTCGGCTAGCGGGTCTGCATCGCCATCGATTCGCCATACTTTTATTTCAATCGCAAACACATCTGGTCCGCGGCGAACCAGTAAATCCATCCGCCCACGACCAATGGCGACTTCTCGTTCGACGGTGCCCCCACCATTGACGATCCGATGCAAGAACGACATCAACACCAGGTGCGGAGCCAATTCATGATACGGAGTCGAACCGAGCAACGGCCAGCCGTGTTGGCGCCAAAATATCAAAAATGTCTCCAGAAGTTTGTCAAAGTCGATACGGCCGTCCGGCTTTTGCCATGTTGGACGAATCGGCGGAATCGACATACGAATTGCACCGGACAACATGCGAATGAAGATCTCTTCGTAGATAGGGTTCGCAATGACTGCATTCGTGCCTGATTCAAATCGAATCAGCCCCAGGTCCGCAACGAATCGTTGATCGTCGGCAGGAACGTCGCCCATCAATCCACCGGTCAACATCGGTTCAATGACTGCTTTCACTCGCGGTTCACGAAGTCGTTCCGCCAAACTATCCAAATGCGTGTCTTGACGTTCGATCAAGATGTCCTTCGCTTGATCGACATGCGCTGCCGTAATCGACTCCGCTCGATCGTTCACCACGACCGATACGAGTTGGCGCGCAAGCGCATTGACCAGCCACGGTTGACCTTGTGACCAATAAAAGGCACGGTCCGTTGCTTCCGGCAAAAACACGTGTCCAGTTTCCGCCGTGTGTTGCGCATAAAGTTCACCCACTTCGTCGTGGGTGAAATTTCGGAGCGTCAACGCTTCCGCCGCGATGTTGAATGGACTTGCAGAATGCGAGCGGTCCGCACCGCCGGAAGCCAACTTGTAATCGCGTACATTCCGCATACCGATCAGCGCGAGTGAAATGGGAAAACCTTCGGGCCGCAGGCGATATCCATTTCGAACTTGCCGCAGTACGGACAGCAGCAACGGCCCTTCGAGCGCATCGATTTCGTCCAAGAAAACCACCAAAGGTCGCGCAGATGCCTTCGCCCATGCACGAAGCGCCGCACCAATACGTGACCCCTCCGGTGCATCGGGCCACGCCGGCGGCTGAAGGGCCTTTGGCAGATCCACCTCGGCAGCCGCGCGCCATCCATCGAGCATCGCGAGTTCCGCGGCGCCAACGTCATCAAGGAACGCCGCACCTTGTTCCATCGACACCAGCAGCGCCGTGTATTTGCCCGACTCGGTCAGTTCCAGGGCAAACGTGCGCAACGCCGTCGTCTTGCCAACCTGCCGCGGCGCATGTACCACGAAGTACTGCTCCTGCTCCACCAGTCCCCGCGCGCGGGGTAAACGATGAAGCGCCGGAAGCGTGTAATTTCTCCGGATGTCGTTGGGACCAGCTACGTTGAACCATCGCGCCATGGGCGGCAGTGTTGTCCCAGTCCATACGACAAGTCAAGTGGGACCATTGTTATCGGAACATTTTTCGAGGGCGTGACATAGGCAGGTTCGTCGCACCGATATGGTTCGTCCCACCGATATGGTTCGCAGAGACGAACGAGCGCCCATTTCGAGCGCTCGTCACGTTCACGTTTCGTTATTCTTTTCCGCGGCCAGAGTTTTCGCCTTGATTTTGCGTTTGGCCAGGCCAAGCCGAATCAAATGGTCTCGCCGCGTGATGGCGGCACGCGCAGTTTCCGACCAATCATCGAACCAAGCGCGCAAGGCCATCAAATCTGCATATCGCGCGTCTGCCGTCGGATCCACTGGCGGCGCGCCGCTTTCCAGTGCTTGCGCCAAATTGAGCAACGTTTGCATACGTTGCCGCTCCGCTTTCGTAATACCTCGCCGCGCCAACGTATCCAATGCCGCGTGGTCTGCATCGCGAGTCGATTGCCGATCGGCGCCATTTTCCAATTCGGTCAATCGTTCGAGAAATGTTTTCACGGTCAAAACTGCGGCTGCACCCGTCGCGGGTTCCAGGTTTGCAAATACGAACGCGGCTTGTTCGGGATGCAATCGTTCAAGCGCTGCGCTGGCAATACGAAACGTTGGTTCGTCCCAAGCATCGATCTCGACGATTGCATTGCGGACCGATTCCGACTGCATCGACGTATCTTTGGCGCCACCGTATCCCGCTACTTTGTGTAACAATTCCCAACCTTGCGTATGATCCTCGGGCGCATACCCTCGCGCACCCAATGCTCCGCGAATCACGCTCGACGTACCCACGCCACGCAAAAACGAAATCACCCGCGTAGGCGTTTCTTCGAGCGTTTGCCGACTGTACGAGTTCGCGTCATTCATGGATTCCTCCTTCGGTCGTCTTATCGACCTCAAATGGGTCTGTTGCTGCGCCTTCAGGAAAATTCATCTGTGTTCATTTTTTAATTCGAGGCACACTTCCTGAAGCTTGTCGGGCGTTCGCGAAGCTTGTCGGGCGTTCACGAAGCTTGTCGGATGACTTTGGGAGCTTTGGGGCTTGTCTCGACAGGTTTGGCCACGTATTCGAGCGTCTGTCTGGCGTTTTGGATGCGTGTGACGTCGGTTGGATCGCTTTGCGGTGCATTTGGGATGGCCAGCGGCGTGGCGCGCGGACGTTGTCGCGTGAGCGAGCGTGCTTTGGGGGCCGTTCGACAAGGTTGATTTGGGGGCGACAAGGTGAGCCGCCCGGGAGCAGACCATTTCTTGGCGCCCGCGGGACCCCGAACTCGCCCGCCAAAGCTCGGGCTCAAACAGCGGGGTCCCCCCGCGCGCGCCAAGAATTGGCCTACTCCCAGGGCTATGTCTGCGGAAATGGAGAGGAGAGCAATGGCGAGGCGTACGGGCGAGGGAGCCAGACGACAGTAGGCGAGGGTCGTGCGTGAAGCGGTGGGGAGGTTGATTGGGGAGGTTGACAAAGGGTACGTGTAGCTGTCGACCTCACGTTGGGTTATGGAGCAACTCAACAAGGTGGCCAATCCGAACTGCTGGCCCTTGCGCTCGATACGGATGCTCGCTCTGGAAACCTGACGCGATTCCACAAGACGTGACGCGATACACCGACTTCATTGGAAAATATGGATCCCAGTGAGTTTGTCTGCGAGGAAGTTTTTTTTGCCCTGAGCACGGTCGAGTGGTGCTAAGGTCCGCGGGTCCCATGGGCCGCCCCTACGCCGAAGAAATGTCCTTGCTTGCGCAGACATATGCGTGGGCGCAGAAGCACGACATCACGGCAATTCGCAACGCTGTCATGAAAGCGTCGACGATGTCGCTCGTAGCAGTGGGCTCGGGTGGGTCCATGACAACCGCGGCATGGCTGGCCTATTTGCACCGAAATGCGTTTCGCGCTCTGGCACATACATCAACCCCATTGCAGCTCGAGTCCGTCTTGCCCGTGGACCAACAGGCTTCGGTATGGCTGGTCAGCGCGAGTGGACGCAACACCGATATACTTCGCGGATTTGACACGGCAGTTCAAGCAGAGCCGCGTCAGTTAGTGGTTTTCTGTGCGGCAGAGGAGAGTCCTCTTGGCGACAAGGCTGCCCTGCATCCCTGGACAACGTGCCTAGGATTTGCAGCGCCTGCGGGACGGGACGGTTTCTTGGCCAGTAACTCACTCTTCGCATCCTGCGTGCTCTTGGCGCGCGCTGCTCTTGATGGCG
>JANORL010000050.1:0-2584 GCA_031415295.1 Polyangiaceae bacterium
ATCGTCCCCACTTCCTCACGCCGGGCCAAACCCGCAGCCGTTCAAACAACGCGAATCACATTACACTTGTGCTTAGCAGTCGCGTGGCAGGTGGGTCCGTTCTCGTGAGCAGAGGTGGGTCAATTTTCGTGAGCGGTAAAGCGCAGCGACTGGATAAGCCCCACCGATTGTGTGAATCGGTGTGTTCTTGGGTAGGCGGAGCGCTTCTTGTAGCTCGGTTATGAAACCCGGTAAAAGCGAATTCCCTCCGGCGACGAATACGGCATCAAACAGTCGAGCTACGTCCGTGGAGGACGCTATTTTTCGCTCCGCTAACATTGGGCCATAGAGCTGCTGACCGGCACCCTTTTGCAGTTGTTCGATCAGAATTGCGGCTACATGAAGGTAGCTATCCTGAAGTTTTTTCCAGAGCCATTTTGACGTATTACGGAGAACCTCGAAAGTCAGGAGCACTTGGCGTCCTGTTGACGACGAAATGGGAATGCCTGCGCCAGTTTTGGCGACCTGCACTTTTGCGCGCTCGATACGTTCGAGTAGTTCATCACGGTTTTGGTCTTCGACCTTTGTCGATTCTGGCATCAGAATTTCAAGCAAATGATCGTCGATGGCGCGCCCTGCAATCAATGCCGCGTCGTACGAAATGGGACGTAGATTATGCTTTCGTCGATTTTCGCTAGCTTCGGTTATTTGTCCGCCGCGCGTCGACATGACAATCGTGAAGCTTGTCGTCGATGCACCTGAATCAACAACGAGGAAAATGCCATTTGCGCCGAGTTTTATTTTGAGTTGGTTTTTGATGAGCCTGAAGAACTCGAGAATCATTTCGGGTTCGGAAAGAGTCTCGATCTCGACATTTGGAAGCTCTGCATGAACGGCCTGTTCCAATACGTCGCGATAACGAAAGTGGAGTTTATCATTCGCGAGGGCAGGCATCAGCAGGTGAATGATTCGTCGCTCGTCACGACGAAAACCGGCTCGCTGAAGCACTGCGCGGATGTAGCCGCTGAGCACCGCTGCAGCAATGGTAAAGATCGTCACGCATGGATGACGTCATGCTTTCCATTGAAAAGCTGAATCAGCGCGCGCCGCTGACGGCTGACGATGCAACGATTCTGGCACGATCTACGACGCCCAAGGTTGTTAAGGCCGCCGTGCTCGCACGTCACCTTCATCTTCATCGCCCAGAAACGGATATCGAAACCCAATTGTGCGCGCAACTCGCGACGGAATTGCCGGACGTCACTGCCACGCTTCGCGCAGCCTTTCCCCAGCAATGCTCGCGTTACCATCGCCAGACGCCAATCCGCATCCACTTGTGACGCGAGTATTGCGCGCCGATTGGGTCGACGCGCTAAGGACAAACAAAATGCCATTTTCGAACTTGGCGTGTCAATGGGTCTCGGAGAGATCCCAGCTTTCCGTATGTCTAGCGCTAAGCGCTAAGGGCAAACAAACTGCCATTTTTGAACTTAGCGTGTTAAGCGCGTCGCGAAGAGCTCCCAGCTTTCCGCATCTCTACCCAAGTTCTGATGTCTCTCATCGCCGTTTTTGAACGAGCTGCACGCGTTGTGGTGTGTTGAGGGTTGGGGGATTCGTCCCGTTGATTGGGAGCCAAAAACCAACACGACGCTCTGGTGATGCACCAGCGCAGAGGTGATTGAGAAGATATGGGAGGTTTGGCGCAGGACATAGGCGGTGAATGAAGCTCTTGCGGCAAAGGTGCTTCATGCAAATCACGCACGTCGACCAAGGTGCATGCATCTTGTGCGCACCCAATTTAAATCCCTCGCCTCTTGCCGTTTGCCCGAGTAGACTCGCGACATGCGTCCGTCGTTCAACACCGCAGGTCCTTGTATTCCCGGCGAACACTACATGCTGCCGCCAGAGCGTCGATTGGACGGCGTGATGCAGCTCATCGACGAGCAGAAGTTTTTCACGCTGACGGCGGGTCGACAGACAGGCAAGACGACGTCAGCGCGTTGGATCGTGCGGCATTTGAACGCGACCGAAGGGTGGCGCGCTCTTTGGGTGGACATTCAAGAAGCGCGCGAAGAACCAGATCCGACGACGGCGTTTCGAACGGTGCTCAATTGTTTCGATCAAGCTCTGAGGCGCACGTTGCCCGACCTCGTGAGACCTACGGCTTCAGAACGCGAGGCGTGGCTCTCGGATCCATCCACCTGCATCGAGCGAGCGCTTTCGTGGCTGGTCCAGCAAGACGCTCGTCGTTGGGTCGTGCTTTTCGACGAGGCGGATGGACTCGTCGGCAAAGCGATGGTCTCCTTTTTGACCCAGCTCCGTGCGGGTTACATTCAACGCGACACCGACCCCTTCCCCTCCAGCGTCATTCTCGTCGGGCAGCGTCAAGTGCGTGATTATGCATTACGCGAAGAAGACCGCCGGGTGCTTTCGTGGCTGGGTACGACATCGCCCTTCAACATTACGGCCGAGGCGATGACCATTGTCACATTTACCAAAACCGACGTAGCCGAGCTTTTGACGCAACATACGGAAAAGACAGGTCAGCGGTTTTTGCCTGAAGCAATCGCGGAAATCTATAGATTGGGGCAGGGGCATCCGTGGC
>JANORL010000051.1:0-5777 GCA_031415295.1 Polyangiaceae bacterium
AGTTTGTATCGAATTTTCAACACAAGTCGTGTGTACGCAGTTCGTTCGTACATGTGGTGGTAGATTGTAAATGCGTGATTGTCAAATGCTCATGTTTTCTGTAACGACGAAAAATCGACGCAACATGATGGCGTGCATGACGGAGGGTTGCTCGGCCGATTATTGCATGTACAATGTCGAATGAATCCTTTTCCTCCGAAGAACGCGAGAATGACCCACGTGGGGGAACTCGCTGGGCTGTTTTCCGGAGAAGAATCGCGAAATTGCGGGAAACCGGCGCGTTTCGATTCGTTGCGGAACAGCCGGCAGGACTCGCAGTTTGTTTCGTGGCGTTCGTACTGTATGTCTCGTTTTACGTAACGGTACGAATGAAAGACATGCCGGGTAATGCGGATCCGCATTACATCTGGATGTATGCCCGGTCGCTCGTATACGATCACGATTTTGATTTTACCAACGATTATCGATTGTGTGGCGATCCATTTCGACTTGGAAAAACGTACGGAACACACCATCCCGACAATCCTTATTACGTTGGCCCGACTCTTTTCTTGGCGCCCGCACTTGTTTTGTTTCGCGCCATTCTGCCCGTGTCTGCGGGAGCATCGCCCGATGTGGTGGCGGCATGTCGCGGACCCATTGCCGGCGCTTCCATGGGTGTCGGTTGTTTGCTCGGAGCCATTTCGCTTTTTTTTGCCTATCGGATGGCTCGTCGTTTTACGACGGACGGGGTAGCAGCGGTCGCGGCGGCACTTTTCGGTTGGAGCGGACTTTTGGCTGCGTATTCCGGATTGTGGCCCAATTATTCGCATGTTTTCAGCACGTTTGGCGTGGCGCTCGTGGCGTTGACGACGCTGCGGGCCATGGAGAAAAGTGCATCGTTATGGCGTTGGGGCGCAGTTGCGCTGGCCATTGCCCTGGGCACGTGGCAACGACCTCCACAACTGCTTTATGTCATCGTTCCATTTGGCGTAGCTGTTTGGCGATTTCGTGGTGAGCGTCCGCTCTTTGCCCGCATTACATTTCTGTTGGCGTCGGGCTGCGTATTAGGCGTCGTTCCGCTGCTGTTGCATTACAAAAATGTTTATGGAAGTTATTGGACGAGTCCCATACACGGGCCCTATTTGCATTTGACGCATGCGCATCCGTTCTTATTGCTTTTTGCGCCGCATGGCGGACTTTTCTACGTGACACCGGTCGTGTGGGTTGCCGTCGCTGGACTTTACGTAACGCTGCGAAATGCCCAATGGCGTTGTTTTATCCTGCCGCTGCTCGTTGCCGGTGCATTGGAAGGTTATCTGTATTCTGCGGGGCTCGATTGGCATGGTGCAGGTACGTTTGGCGCGCGCCGATTGACGTCGCTCACGCCCCTGTTCGTTGTCCTCGCTGCCGTTTTTCTCGACAAGCTTGCCAGCTGGCTCGAAGCTCGACCAAAGCGGGCGCTCGTCGCTTTATCGCTCGCTGTCGTCGTGCCCATGGGGGCGCTTACGCAGGGAATGATGCTCGGTCAAGCGCGTGGGACGATTCCTTGTTGTCGTGGCGCTTCGCAAGCCGAGCTTTATGGAGAAGGCACGAAGGCGATTTGGTCCGCAGTCGATGCGGAAATCGGTGATTTGGCCGTCCTACCAGCTTCGCTCGTGTTCGCCGCTCGTTATCGATTGGCCCCCAATCGATTTCGTGACGCGTCCCAATCTCGATTCTACGTACGCGACTTCCGAACCCTCGTTTTTCATGCGCAAGGATTTTCGTTCCACGATCCAAACCTCGTTGTCGACGGACTAACAAAGGTCAAGCATGGAGCTCGGCTAAGGACGAGCCGAGCGCGCGCGATTTTTGCCGCGGAATGGCCGTACGCGACGAAATTGACGCTGCGTGTGCGTAGTTCAAAGCCTGGATACCTCCGGGTTGGTTTTGGACAAACAGCTGGCGTGACCTGGATTGGCGAAACAGAAATCGGTCCCGACTTGCAGGAGCCGCGGGTCTTGGCGATTTCGCCCGGGGCTTTCGATTCAGGAATCGTCGAAATGGTGTTCGAAGTGCGCGGCGTCGAACCGGCGGACGTCGAGCTCGAGCGCCTCCAATTCGATGACGAAGGCACGTACTGAGTGGCGGTAAAACGACAGCAAACCTGTGGGTTGCTCTTGCCAACCCATGACGACCTCGCGTATTCTCTGACTCGATGCCCGATAAGCTCGTGCCCGTTCGTTCCACCGGTGCCAAACGTGTGAGTTTATCCGCTTTGGGACTCGTCAAGACATTCGTGCGTATCGAGGCGCGCGCGTGAAGATTCACAAGGGGATTCGCAGCGTCGAAGTCGTCGTCGTGCGTGATGGCGCCGTCGTTCGCCAAATGGACGATATCGTCATTGAAGAACCGCTCGAGATTCGTGTCGCCGGCGATTGTTTGGCCACGACGATGCGTACGCCAGGAGATGATCGTTTCTTGGCGCTGGGGTTTTTGTTTGCCGAAGGCGTTTTGCGCGACCTTGACGATGTCGGCAGTGTGCAACATTGCGGTCGTATGGAAGAACCGCACTATGGAAATGCCATTGAAGTCGTGCCGGGTCCTGGAGTGAGCCTTGATGTGGACATTCTGGCGCGGACCAAACGTGTAGGAATTACACAAAGCTCCTGCGGCGTGTGCGGGCGCGACAACATCGATGATTTGTTAGAACGTATTCCGGTGTTGGAATCGTCCGAGCGTATCGAAATGAATTTGTTGACCCGTGTACCGGAATTATTGGCAGAAAATCAGGATAATTTTGCGCGTACCGGTGGGCTTCACGCAGCGTGTGCCATTGCCGCGAATGGTCGCGTCGTGGCGCACGCGGAAGATGTTGGGCGACACAATGCCGTGGACAAGGTCGTTGGCAAGTTATTCTATGCGCGAAACGTACCGCGTTACAACAAGACGCAGGAGTCGGCGCGAATTTTGGCGGTGAGTGGTCGGGCGAGTTTCGAGATTGTGCAGAAAGCAGCGATGGCCGGCTTTTTGTGCGTGGCGAGTGTTTCGGCGCCGAGTTCGCTGGCTATTGAAACGGCTCGTGCGGCGGGGGTGACGCTTGCGGCTTTCGTGCGTAATGGGCGCTTTACGTTGTATTCGCACGAAACGCGCGTGTTTTGACAGGAAAAACGAGCCACTCTCAACCCCATAAGCGCTAACTTAGACCTGCATCGCCCTCAATTCTCTATTCCGGCGGGGTTTGGGGCGCCAGCCCCATCGTCAAGCTGAGCATTGGTCACATATTTTTCTTGAAAACCGCGATCTTTTGTGTGGGCCGCCCGGGAGCAGACCAATTCTCAGCGCCCGCGGCACCCCGAACTCGCCCGCCCAAGGCGGGCTCAAACAGCGGGGACTCCCCGCGAACGCGGAGAATTGGCCTACTTCCCAGGGCTATGTCTGCTGAAATGGAGATGTGATCAATGCCCAGATTAACGTTGGGGGGGTCGGGGTGAAACCCCGTCAAGTCGGCGCAAGACGCACATTCTCGACTGCGAAAAACGACGCCATCGTCACAACGCCGTGACGAACCAGAAAAATCACCCCGCCCGAAGTCGTCCGTGTTTGGCGTTGCGAAAGGCCCCGATCACATCAAGTCAAGTCGGCCGTTTGACCATGGTACTTTGGTGGTATCGACGAATCAATGTTTTACTGGCACACGTCGAAACGAGCGATTTTTGGAGATCGCCATCCCGTGTCAATGTGTATGTAGAATTGCCATGATCTCATACAGTCGAAACATTTCGCGGTTGCTTGGTGGTGTCTGCATGTTGGTCGTGGCGTCGGTGCACGCGGACGAGCCACCGCCCGATACTTCGATCGTGCGTCGCGTGCCGCAATCATTGCCGAGCTCAAAAGGTGGGGCTTCGCGATCCTTCGACACCATGACGTGGCTTTCCAGCAAGAATCGCCGCCCCAATACGCCTTTGGTTGGCCATTGGGAAGTGGGATGGGCATTGTTATCGACTGGTACCGTTGGCATATTATCTGCATTCGGCTTTCGCGCGTTGAGTGACCACGGTGCGATCAACGTATTCGAACCCCTTTACGGTAAAAACACCAATGGCACATCGGCTCCGTTTTCGCAGGTCGCCTTTCCCGTGGTGATGGGAATCTCGAGCGGTGCTTTGGTGGCGATTGGTACAGGGCTTGTGATCCACCAATTGACCAAACGTGCAGTATCCACGGAAGCGCCGCATTTCCCCGTGTTTCATGTGAGCGTCGGGCCTCGAGGGCAAATATCGTTTGGCATCCAGTCCCGGTGGTGACGAGCTTTCTATCACCGTTCTTTCGACCTAAATGGCATGCACGCCCCAACTGGCTCGACTGCGAAAAACGACGCCATCGTGACAACGCCGTGACGAACCAGAAAAATCACCCCGCCTGAAGTCGTCCGTGTTAGGCGTCAAGTCGACTATTGAGGAAAAACCTATGAAGAAGACCATGAGAGCAGCTGGAATAGCTGCCGCGTTGATGTCGAGCGCCGCGGGTTGCGAGCTGATTACGAGCATCGATCGCAGTCAAATCGACGAAGGTACGGGCGGCAAAGGTGGCGCTGTGAGTGTCAGCAGTTCGAGCACGAGCACCAGCTCGAGTTCGAGCGGAGCTGGCAACGGCGGAATGGGCGGCGCTGGCGGGGAAGCCGGAACTGGCGGAGTTGGCGGCATCGGTGGCGCGGGTGGAGCTGGCGGCAGCGGTGGCGGCACTGTGTGTCAAATGCCCGTGGATTGCGGTCCGACCGGCAATCCGTGCCTCGATGCGACGTGCATCGGAAATGTCTGTGGTACGGCACCGAAGACTGCGGGAACAATCGTTGCTGCTCAAACGATTGGCGATTGTCAAGTCGATCAATGCGATGGCGCGGGCAAAGTGACGACTGTCGTTGATGACAATGACTTGCCCGACGATACGAATGATTGCACCTCCAACGTTTGTTCGAACGGGACACCGTCGAACCCGGTGCTCGCGATGGGCGCGACGTGTGGTGCGAACATGGACTTGGTGTGCGACGGACAAGGTGCGTGCATTGGTTGTAACGATCCGATGGATTGCGCCGGCGCGGACACGAATTGCAAGACGCGAACGTGTATGGCGGGTGTTTGCGGCGAGAGCTTTACGACGGCGGGCACGCTCGACGTCGATCCGACGGCCGGCGATTGCAAGGCCAATGTGTGCGACGGCATGGGCAACTCGATCGTGGCGCCAAGTGCGACGGACTTGCCGAACGATAACAACACGTGCACCGATGACGTGTGTGCGGCGGGTACGTCATCGAATCCACCCGTCAACTCGGGCGTGATGTGCAGTCAGGGCGGCGGCACGGTTTGTAATGGTACGGGCGCGTGCGTGCAGTGTATCAGCGCGACGACCTGCCCCGGACAAGACACCGAATGTCAAGTGCGAGCTTGTAATGCAGGCACGTGTGGTTTCACGAATACGCCTGCGGGGACGCCGACGACAGCGCAAATGTCGGGAGATTGCAAGAAGAACCAATGCGACGGTAATGGAATCGTCGTGATCGTTTCCGACAATGCCGATGTCCCTGTCGATGGCAATACTTGTACGGGCGATGTTTGTACGGCCGGAGTCCCATCGAATCCACCGGTGATGTCAGGTACGATGTGCGGAGCGAATGGGCTTTGCAACGCGGGTGGTCAATGTGTTGGTTGTCTTGTGGCGAGCGATTGCCCTGGCGTCGATACGGAGTGTCAAGCGCGAGCTTGCAATACTGGCGTCTGTGGTTTCACGAATACAGCAGCCGGAACGCCGGTCGCGTC
>JANORL010000052.1:0-12943 GCA_031415295.1 Polyangiaceae bacterium
CGAGATACGCCAGAAACGGCGAAGAAGAAGCGGGACACGTACGTTACTTCGTATGGTCGCCCAGTTGCGGATCGAGGTTGGGATTTTCTCGTAGCGGACCAAGCGGACGTGAAGCGAGTCGCAGACACGATTGGCTTCAAGTATCGCTGGGACGAACCCACGCAACAATTCGCTCATGCGGCCGGGATTTTCGTGGCGTCACCAAATGCCACATTGTCTCGAACGCTGTATGGCATCGCGTTTCCGTCGAAAGATGTGAAACTTGCGTTGCTCGAAGCAGCCGAGGGTAAGATTGGTTCGACGATGAACCAAGTGCTCTTGTTCTGTTTTCACTATTCTGTATCGGAAAACAGGTATGTCCTCGCAACGAGGCGCCTGATGAAGGCTGGCGGCGTTGTGACCGTCATTGGACTTGCAGGATTGCTTGCGAGTTATTGGCGGTCGGAACGGCGACGGCAGGCAGCAAAGCCCGTGGACGGAGCTGTAGCATGACGTTGGATCCCGTTGAACTTGGGGATTTTTGGTTCCCGAGGCAGTCGTCGACGATTGCGTCAGAAATCGATTGGGCATGGTACGTCGTTTATTATTTCGACATACTCATGTTCTTCGGTCTGATGATCCCGATGTTCTACTTCATTCGCCGTTACAGGCGGCGAACTGACAATGACAAGGTGAGTAGCATCACGCACAGTACGGCACTGGAAATCAGTTGGACCGTCGTGCCTTCAATCTTGGTCATCAGTCTCTTCTTCGTTGGTCTGCGTGGCTATCTCCAAGCCTCCGTAGCGCCGGCGAATGCAATGGAGATTCGGACGACGGCCGAGATGTATATGTGGACGTTCACGTACCCGAACGGCACCACGACGTTGAACGAGCTAGTGGTACCAAAGGACAAACCCGTCAAGCTCTTGATGAGTTCGAAGGATGTTCTGCACAGCTTTTTCGTTCCAGAGTTCCGCGTGAAGCAGGACGTCATTCCGGGAACGTACACGACGCTTTGGTTCGAGGCGAATGCGACGCGCGAGACTGTGCTGTTTTGCACCGAGTATTGTGGCGTTGGTCATTCCGAAATGATGTCCAAAGTAATCGTCTTGGAGCAGAAAGATTACGAAGATTGGCTCGAAACGGGGCGTAAACCCGGCGAGCCAATCCTTGCCCCCGCCGAACTCGGCAAGAAACTCTTCACGTCCAAGAGCTGCGTCACCTGCCATTCGCTGGACGGCTCGCGTGTTCAAGGCCCGACCTTCAAAGGCTTGTTTGGCAGGACGGAGAAATTCACGGATGGTTCGTCGCAAAAGGCCGACGAAAACTACATTCGCGAGAGTCTTCTCGAGCCGCAGAAGAAAATCGTCGAAAGCTACCCTGCGGTCATGCCGACCTACAAGGGTTTGCTCAAAGAAGCTGAAATCGACGCGATTATCGCGTACATCAAGACGGTCCAGTAGGAGTAGGAGGCACGAGCATGGCGAAAGTGGCCACAGCTGACGAAGTCGGGCACGTCCCTGAGACTTCCGGCAAGAACTACCTAAACCAGACGACGGGCATCGTCTCTTGGCTGACGACCGTCGATCATAAGCGCATCGGGATCATGTACCTGATCACGGTGCTCACTGGTTTTACGCTGGGCGGCATCTTCGCACTTCTGGTGCGACTCGAATTGCTCACGCCCGGTAAAACCATCATGACCGCCCAGCAGTACAACCAAGCGTTTACTCTGCATGGCGCGGCGATGGTGTTTCTTTTCATCATTCCGTCGATTCCTGCGTCGTTGGGTAACTTCATCCTGCCGATCATGATCGGTGCGAAGGACGTCGCATTCCCAAAGCTCAATTTAATGAGCTTGTACGTCTTCTGGATTGGCGCATGCTTCATGCTTGCCGCAATCCTGACCGGTGGCGTTGATACGGGCTGGACGTTCTACGTCCCCTATGCGTCGGGCGTCTCGACGACGTCAGTCATTCTCGCGACCTTCGGCGTCATCGTCATGGGTTTCTCGAGCATCCTGACGGGCATGAACTTCATTGTCACGCTGCACAAGCTACGTGCACCGGGCATGGGTTTCTATCGTATGCCCCTCGTGCTCTGGTCACTCTACGCCACGAGCATCATCCAAATTCTCGCGACCCCGGTTCTCGCCATCACGCTGCTGTTGCTCATCTTCGAACGCGCCTTTCATGTAGGCATCTTCGATCCGACCCTCGGCGGTGACCCAGTTCTGTTCCAGCACTTCTTCTGGTTCTACAGCCACCCGGCCGTGTACATCATGATTCTGCCGGGCATGGGTGTCGCCACCGAGATTCTTGCTACGCATTCGCAGCGTCGCATCTTCGGCTACAAGGCCATTGCGTTCTCCAGCGTCGCCATTGCGCTCGTGTCCTTCGTCGTGTGGGGACACCACATGTTCGTTGCAGGTCAAAGCGAATTGTCGTCGGCGATCTTCTCGTTCCTCACGTTCTTCGTCGCGATTCCCAGCGGCATCAAGATGTTCAACTGGCTCGGCACCCTCTGGGGCGGCTCGATCAAGTTGAATGTGCCGATGCTTTATGGTCTCGGCTTCCTCTTCCTCTTCGCGATTGGTGGACTCACCGGCCTGTTCCTCGGAATGGTCAGCGTCGACTTGCACCTGCACGACACATACTTCGTCGTCGCTCACTTCCACTACGTCATGATGGGAAGCACTGCGATCGCCTTCTTCGGCGGCCTGTATCATTGGTGGCCGAAGATGACCGGGCGTATGTACTCGGAAAAACTCGGTCGTATCGCCTTTGCCCTCACATTCATCGGGTTCAACTGGACGTTCTTTACCCAGTTCATCCTTGGAACCCGCGGAATGCCGCGCCGTTACTACAACTACCTCGACCAGTACCAGCCGCTGCATGCCTTCTCCACCGTTGGCTCGTGGGTCCTCGGATTGGGTTTCCTCGTCATGGGCATCAGTTTGATCCGCTCGCTAAAAAGCGGTGCTCCCGCACCGGCTGATCCCTGGAAGGGCGCGACGCTCGAGTGGACGCACACGGCTTCGCCCCCGATCACTGAAAACTTCGACCACCCCATCATCGTTACCCTGGACGCGTATGAGCGACCCGGTCAGGAGACCCACTGATGAGCGCCAAGGCTGACGCCGTGGATCACGTGGACACGTCGAAACTCTCGCCGCAATTCCACGTCGCCCACCACTTCGACACAGCCACGCACCAATTCGACGCCGGTCGCATGGGCGTGTGGCTCTTCCTCGTCACGGAAATCCTGCTCTTCGGCGGCCTCTTCTGCGCGTTTGCCATCTTTAGGAGCAAGTACTTCCCGTCGTTTGTCGAGGCACACCATCATCTCGATCGCGTGATGGGTGGTATCAATACCATCGTCCTCATCTGCTCGAGCTTCACGATGGCTCTTGCCGTTCGTTCTGCTCAAAAGAACGAGACCAAGAAAACCACCGTCCTGCTCTCGATCACGCTCGCATGTGCCGCCGCATTCCTCGTGGTCAAGTACTTCGAGTACGGCCATAAGTTCCACGATGGCTTGTTGCCCGGTAAGTACTTCAGTGCGACAGGCTTCGAGTCTGGCCACGCCGGGACCTTCTTCTCCATCTACTTCATGATGACGGGCATCCACGGTCTCCATGTCGTCATCGGCATGGCTCTGATCATGTGGATCATGCTGCGCAACATGAAGAGTGAGTTCTCGCAACGGTATTACGCACCCGTCGAGAACGTCGGCCTTTATTGGCATCTCGTCGACCTTGTTTGGATCTACCTCTTTCCGCTGCTCTACCTCGTCGGCTGAACCTGGGGTTTGGGGCGAAGGGCGCCGAAAGCGACCCGAAGCCCCAAATGTTGAAACCGGAGCTTACCCATCATGAGCACCTCACACGCAGAGCACGAACACGGAAGCGCCGGCGGCGATCATCATCCGCACGTCTTGCCCTTCAGCATGTACATCGCCACGTGGGGCACGTTGCTCGCTCTCACGGTCATCACCGTGGGCGCCAGTTACGTCAATCTTGGCCATACGGGCAACCTCATCGTTGCTCTTCTCATTGCCACGATCAAAGCCTCTGTCGTCGCCATGATCTTCATGCACCTCAAGTGGGACCACAAGTTTCACACGATCATCTTCCTCTCCAGCCTGATCTTCCTCGCGGTCTTCATCGGCATCGTGATGAGTGACACGCAGTTCCGCGGCGAACTCGACAGCATGGAGAACGAACACCCGGTGGACATCAAGGATCCTTTCGGAGCCGGACAAACCAAGGGTGACTTCGCACCCGTCAAGCCTGTGGCAACGCCCGCAGCAGCAGCACCAGCAGCTCCCGCTGCAATGCCCGCCGCCGCTCCATCAGCAGCACCAGCCGTTTCTGCTGCACACTGATCTTCTCACCGCATCGATTCTCTCGACACACCCTGCTTCGTCGCCATAGTCTTCCGACCACATGGCGACTCGCGTCTCACTTCCCCCTGCTTCCATGATCGAACCTGGTGCGGGACGCGTTCTTGGTGAACCAGCGACGACCGATCAAACATCGGTTCAAGCGTTTCTCACCAGCGTCGATCCTATCCCCGAAGGCACAGCAGAGCGCTGGCTCATCACCTTGCGATGGGCGGCAATCGTCGGCATGTCGGCGACGACGGCAACGGCAAAACTTCTCGTTCCGGCGCTCGATACGTTTCCGATCTTCACGCTGCTCGCCGCACTCGCTCTCGTCAATGGACTGTTTGCCCTCGTCGTCGGGCGCGTATTGCGGCACGAACGAAGGCTTGTCGCGACGCAGATCGCGTTCGACGTCATCGCCCTGGGGGCAGTGCTTTGGCAATCAGGAGGCACCGGCAATCCATTTGCAGCGTTTCTCGTTTTTCAAATTGCGTTGGCCGGTGTGCTTTGTGGAGGACGACCAACCTTGGGTATCGCCGCGCTGACGATGGTCATTGCCGCGTTGGTTTCGTTTGCCGAACCTTTGCCGCTCACTTCGGCGCCGCTCGGCAAGGAACGGATTCACCATTTGAGTGCGTTCGTATCGGTCGCTTCGCTGAGTGGTTTTTTGGGTCTATTTGTTTTCGTGCACGCTCGACGCCTGGACGAACTACGACAACGTGCAGTTCGGAATGAAAAACTAGCCATGTTGGGTCGAGTCGTTGGTGGCATGTCGCACGAATTGTCCACGCCTTTGGCGACGATTCTCTTGGCGGGTCGTGAGTTGTCCGAAATCACCAAGGATGGACCATCGGAAGCGGCCGATTTGGCGCGGGTGATTGCGGGGGAAGCGCAGCGAGCGAGTGACATCATTGGTCTTGTGCGTGGATACATTCGTCCGGACCAACGTCGTGAAGAAATCGAGCTTGGCAAGTTCGTGTCCGACGTGGCGACGCGTGAATTGCGACGTCTCGAGTATCGAGGTGTTTTGCACATCGACGCGCAGGATCCCGTTCGGGTGACGGTCCTTGCTGCCGGACTTTTGCAGGTGCTGTTGAATGTGCTCACAAATGCGGCGGAAGCTATGGTCACGACGGCGCATCCGCGGGTCCTGATGACGGTCCGAGAAAAACCAGAATTTGCCGAAATTATCGTGGAGGACAACGGCCCGGGGTTTCGTTCTGAAATGGTATCGCGCGTGGGTGAACCATTTCAGACGACGAAAGACGAGCAAGGGGGAATGGGATTGGGGCTGTATGTTAGTTCGGTATTGCTTGATAGAATGAATGGAGTGCTCTGTGTAAGCAATGCGGAAAACGGGGGAGCTCGAGTGGTCATTCGTTTGGCGCGGGACATTTCGTCCGGCGATTCGGAGGGTTGACGCGTGCCGCGTAAGATTGAGACCGCGCTGGTTGTTGATGATGACGATGCATTTCGGACGACGCTTCAGGGAGCGCTTCGGCGTCGAGCGGTCCAGGCTCGGACGGCAGCGACTGTGGATGAAGGCCTCGTTTCGCTCGAGGATGCGCCAGTGGATCTGGTCATTGTCGATTATCGAATGCCGCGTAGTGATGGTTTGTCTTCATTGCATCGTTTTCGCAGGCTTTGCCCCGATGCGGCCATCATCATGTTGACCGGATTTGGCGATATTCCTTTAGCGGTGGCGGCGGTGCGCGAAGGTGCCGATACGTTGTTGACAAAACCCATCGATGCTGACCGTTTGCTTCGTGAAGCGACAGTGTTTTTCGACGTTCCCAAGGCTCCCACGCCACAAGCTTCGGGCTCGCGCATGTCCTACAAGCTGGATGAAGTCGAACGCGACACCATCAACGCAGCATTAAAGGATTCCGGTGGGATCATTGCAGTGGCTGCAAAACTTTTGGGTATCGATCGCCGCACCTTGCAACGCAAATTGAAGAAAACCTCGTAATTGAGATTGGATCGTTCATGCCTCCTCGCTTTGTACCGAGTCTCGCCTTGCCACCTGGTTACGATGGCGAAATCACGTGGTTTGTTTTTCGCGGCCACGACCTTGTCGTGCGGGATCCCAATGACGGTTCGTTTGTAGATGTTCCCGTTTTGCGTCAGGTGTCCGAATTAGGCGTTGAAGCCATTCGTTCGCAAGTGCTTGGCCATTTCGATGGTCGCCCCGTATGTTCGGCGGAAATCGATGTTTCGGTGGAACTTCCGCCCGGGTTTGTTACGTATTCACTACGACGTTTGTTTGGCCGAATGGAACAGGCGGTTTTCGACGTTGCGGGAACGGCGTATCAGGTCCAATATTGGGACAAAACGCATCAAGTATGCGGAGCTTGCGCGAACGTCCTCGAATACCGTCCTGACAGTCGCAGCAAGTTATGCACGAAATGCAAAATCGATTATTTTCCCAAGGTCGCGCCGGCGATGATTGTCCTGGTCGAGGATGGCGACACGCTGCTTATGGCGCGTCATTCGCGATTACCTCCTGGCATGTATGCATTGGTTGCGGGATTTCTCGAACCTGGCGAAACGCTCGAAGAATGTGTGGCGCGTGAAGTGCGGGAAGAGACCGGCATCGAAGTCGACGACATTCGTTATTTTGCGAGTCAACCTTGGCCGTTTCCGCATCAAATCATGGTCGCATTTTTCGCCCGTAAATGCGGCGGCGAATTACGTGTCCAGACGGAAGAACTCGAAGATGCGCGTTTTTTCCATCGCAATGACTTGCCGATGTTACCACCGCCAATTTCGGTGGCCCGAAAACTCATTGATGCGTGGCTCGACGGGAAGAAGTGAAGGGAATGGGGAACGACGCATGAGATTTGGTGGTTTGGTGGTGGAATGAATCCGTCATGCTCGAGCGTTCTTCAGAAGACATGGTCCTACGTTTGTCTCGCCGAGCTTTTTCATCGTTGGCGATAGGGTCATTGTTGGGTTGCGACGATACCGCTCGAGGTTTGCCACAAGCGTCGCCCGTTTTGCAAGCATCCGCCGAGCCGACGCTTGTCGCGCCCATCGAGCCTCTGGTTGCGACGCCGGCAAACGTTGTATTGCCGCTTTTTCGTGCTTATCCGGCGCTTGCCGCTCGCGTTGTACGAATGCCGTTGGGCGAGTTTCCAACGCCCGTGGAACGCGCCGAAAAGCTTGGTGCTTTGATTGGCGTACCAAACTTGTGGATCAAACGGGACGACATTTCTGGTGCACAGTATGGAGGCGGGAAAACTCGAAAGTTAGAGTTTTACTTCGGGGAAGCGCGCGCCAATGGGGCAAGGGAAGTCATTACATTTGGCGGTTATGGATCGAACCAAGCGGTGGCGACAGCGCTTTGGGGCAAGGCTAATGGATTTGCCGTGAAGCTATTGCTTGCGCCGCAAATGCCGAGTCCGTACGTCGAGAAAAACTTGTTGGTCATGCGTCGGGCAGGCGCCACGATTGAAGTCGTTCGTGACGGCGTGGGGGCTGCAGAGCTGCGCGCGAAGGAGAACGTTGAACGTAATGGAGGGAAGGGGGCGTATCTCATTCCGCCGGGTGGTTCTTCGCCGCTTGGGAATTTGGCTTTCGTGAATGCCGCAATGGAACTCGCCGAACAAATTCATGCGGGACGATGCCCCTTGCCAGATTGCATTTATTTGGCCATGGGTACCATGGGCAGTGCCGTCGGGTTGGCGATAGGTCTCCAGCTCATGGAACTCGGAATCGAAGTCGTGGCCGTGCGAGCATCGAGCGCGGCAACTTCGAGTGAAACGCGATTCTTTGCCCTGGTGAAAGAAACCATTGCGTATGCCCGAAGTTTGGATCCTACGTTTCCCTCATTGCGGCTGGATCGCCGACGTGTACGTTTTCAGACCCACCAGCTTGGTGGTGGTTATGGTTTTCCCACGCGCGCGGGCATCGCGGCGATGAAGCTTGTCGAAGAAGCGCAAAGGTATTCGCTCGAACCGACCTATACGGCCAAAGCAATGGCGGCGCTTATTGCGGATGCTCGACGCTTGGAAAAAAAGACTGTGTATTTTTGGAATTCACACAATACGCAGTCGGTGCAGTCCCATGGCGTGGGTCCGAATGACTTTCCGCGCGAATTGCACGAGTACCTACGGCAGCATCGAAGCTCGTCGCTTTTCGATTGACTCCGTGACCATCTCGACGTTAGACGTATCGATTGGGCGTGCGAGCGCGCCGAAAAAGAGCCGCGAAGATCGAACGAGGAACCACCATGAAACCTTTTACGCGAACAAGAGACCTCGTGAAGTTTGGGAAGTGGGTGGGGCTTGCGCTGGTCATCGCGGCGGCAAGTTGTGTGCAGGTGCTCGACGGCGCGTACGATTATCAGCCGATGTGCACGATTGATATCGACTGCGACGACGCGAATCCGTGCTCAATTGATGAGTGCCTTGCTGATAACACCTGTTTGCACACGGCTAGCCCCAACGGCCTCTTGCCCATACAAACTGTAGCCGATTGCAAGCGTGACGAATGTTTGGAGGGCGAAGTTTTTTTGACGAACGACGACGCCGATATTGCGGACGATAGCGAGCTATGCACAACGGATTCGTGTTCGGACGGAAGCCCCACGCATACACCTGCCGTTGACGGAACCAGTTGTGTTTTGTCCGAAGCGACGGGCATTTGTTCGATGGGCATTTGCGCCGTCAAATGCAGTGCGGATACGCAATGCAAAGATGGGAATCCGTGCACGGACGACTCGTGTAATGTGGGTATTGGAGCGTGTACATTTACAGCACTCGAGGGTATTCCGACGCCAGGGTATCAAGAGCCGGTTGGTGATTGCAAATTGCACATTTGTGCCAATGGCATGGACGTAGCGCTCGACGATGACGCCGACGTTCCCGACGACCTGAATTCCTGCACCCAAGATGTCTGTATTGGAGGTGTGGGGTCGAATCCCGGTGTTTCTACCGGTACGCCTTGCGTGATGGGAGAACCTGACGTTTGTGATGGTCAGGGCGCCTGCGTCCAATGCAACGTGGCGGCAGATTGCGTATTGCTGCCGACCGATGACGAATGCCAACAACGAGTGTGTACCAATAACGTTTGTGGTCAAACGTTTGCCCCGGTGGGCACAGCGGGATCGATGCAGTTGCAGACGTTAGGGGACTGCAAGCGGGTTGTGTGTAATGGGTTCGGCGGAACCATTACCGAGAATTTCGACACGGATTTACCAGAAGACAACAATCCGTGTACTCAAGATATTTGTATTTCCGGTTCACCGTCGAATCCTAGTGAAATGCCGGGATTCGTTTGCGGCAATGGTTTCGTATGTAATCAAGTCGGCTTGTGCACTGGTTGTCTCGCCGCTAGCGTTTGTCCGGGAATGGACGACTTTTGCAAAGCCCGTACGTGCATCAGCCAAGAATGCGGGTACAATTACACCCCTGTTGGTACGAATCTGCCCATTGGGCAAACCGCTCTCGATTGCAAAGTGTTGGAATGTGATGGTTCTGGCAACATCGTGACGTCGGTCGATATAGCCGACAAACCCGTCGACGGAAATCAATGCACGCAAGATATTTGTAATGGGCAAGGCGTGCCATCCAATCCATTTGAAGCGGTTAATACTCCGTGCAGTCAAAACGGCGGAACCGCTTGTAATGGTGCCGGCGCGTGTAAAAAGACACTTGGCGCCACGTGTGTGGCTGCTGGAGATTGTTTGACTGGTTTTTGCGTCGACGGTGTGTGTTGTAATAGCATGTGCGGGATGACGTGTAGATCGTGTAATGTTCCCGGTAGCGTCGGTACCTGCGTCAATGTGCCCAAAGCCGGTGAAGACGCGCCCGGTTGTACGGGGGCGAATTCGTGCGATGGAACAGGCACATGCAAAAAGGATGATGCGCAGGGGTGCGCCAGCGCCACTGAATGCGTCAGTAATTTTTGCGCCGATGGAGTATGCTGCTCGACCGCGTGCACGACGGCATGCCGTGCGTGCAATATGATCGGCGCGGTTGGAACGTGCACGAACATCACATCCGGAGACGACAATTTCCCCGCCAACGTTTGCACAGCGACGAATACGTGCGATTCGTCGGGCACCTGCAAACTGAAAAATAGCCAGAGCTGCCTTCTCGGCACGCAATGTGCCAGCGGTCAATGCTTCGACGGAGTCTGTTGCAACGTAACGTGCGGCGGTACATGCAAGTCTTGCAATATTGCGGGATTGGTGGGCATTTGCTCGAACGTTGCATCGGGTCAAGACGATATCAACGGTGTTCCATCGTGTTCCGGATCGAGCCAATCTTGCGATGGTGCAGGCGTATGCAAGAAAGAGATCGCCCAGGGTTGTGTAGGCAATGCCGAATGCCTCAGCGGTTTCTGCATTGATGACGTGTGCTGCAACAGCGCCTGCACGGCGACGTGCCAATCCTGCAATCTTAGTGGTAGTTTAGGCACGTGCTCGAATGTCGTCGCTGGACAAGACGACGTGGGGACTTGTTCAGGGACGACCCAATCGTGCGATGGAACGGGCGCGTGCAAGTCGGAACTCGGCACCTTGTGCTCCAATGGCGCGAATTGTCTGAGCGGCTTCTGCGTCGACGGGTATTGCTGCAATACGGCATGTATGGGCACGTGCCTAGCGTGTTCCGCTGCAATCAAGGCATCAGGAGTCGATGGCGTTTGCGGATTCATTTCCGCGGGCACCGACCCTGAGAATGAATGTTTAAACGTATTGGTCTGCGACGGAGCGGGCATGTGCATCTAGGGCGTTTCAAGGATGAATTCATGAAAAGCTTCCACTCGACGAATACTGCATTTCGGCCTATGGCCCTAGTCGCGTTGGCCGTTCCGGTTTTCTTTTCCGCATCGGCGTATGCCCAAGCCGCCGACGTTGCCCAGAAGCTCCTCGACGAAGCCAAGCGTTACAATGATGCAGGCGACGTTGCTGCGGCGTGTTCGCTGCTCGATAGAGCGTACCAATTGGATGCGAAAGACGGGATTCTTTACGCCCGTGCGGATTGTCGCGATCGCGAAGGGAAAATTTCCGCGGCAGTCGGGCTTTACGACGCATATTTGCGTACGTTTGCCCGCATGACTGGCGCGCAGCGGCAATCACATGCGCCGCGAGCATCCATTGCGGAAGCGCGCATCAAAGAACTCGGGCCGCTCGTCCCCATGGTGCAATTCGTTTGGGCAGAGAAACCGCCCGCGGATACGAAAATTGTCGTCGACGGCGTTGAATTTCCGGCCATGACGCTGGATGGCAAATTGCCTCTCGAACCAGGAACGCACGAGATCATCGTCAAATTGCCGGGAGAACCCGAGCGCAAACGAACGGTCATTTTGTCCAGGGGTGGATCCACGGTCGTGGACCTTTCGCCGTTGTCGGAGAGTGCCATCGAAGCATTGAAGGGTCCACAAAAGACGATCAACGTGAAATCGGGCGTGGGCAAACCAAAGCCCAAAGCGTCCAACCCTGTTGATTCTTCGAAAATTGGTGGGTTTGTCGGACTCGGGCTCGGTGTTGCGGGTCTCGTTGCCGGATCTGTGACTGGCTGGACGGCGCTCAAAGAAAAAGTAATCGTCGACGACCATTGTAATGGCGAACGTCGTTGTGACAAAGAAGGACTTGCGGCAGTCGACCGATTTCAGACCGTTGGCAACATCAGCACAGCGACGTTTATTGCTGGTGGAGTCTTGGCGTCCGTCGGCGCTACGTTGCTCGTGGTGGCGTATCGAGGTTCAGGCGGTGCGAAAACAGCAGTTAATGTGAGGACGACCGTTGGTCCGACGGCGGTGCAGATTGGCGTCGAAGGAGCATTCTGATGCGTAAGCATATGTTGGCTTGGTTGAGCATTGTGCTTGTGGGCGCAAGCTGTTTCCCGGTACTCGATACGGATGGCACGGTAGAGCCAGGCGACCTGCCGAAGGCGTGCAACGTCGACGCGACGTGCGATGACAAAGATCAATGCACGGTGAATCTGTGTGGGGCGAATAAAACGTGCGAGTTCGCGCCGGTGGACGGGCTCGCCGCCGAACAGAAAGCTGGAGATTGTCAGCAGGGGTTTTGCGCGAAAGGTGTTTTCACGCAAAACCCCGATGACATGGATCTGCCGGACGACCTCGAATCATGCACGACCGACACATGCGCCAATGGTGCGGCGGTGCATAAAGAACTTGCCGATGCAGCTTCCTGCACATCGGGCGTTGCTGCTGGATTGTGCAAGGCTGGCAAATGCACAGTCGAATGCGGTCCAGAAAAACCTTGTAATGACGGAAATCCCTGTACCGAGGACACTTGCAATGCGGGCACGGGCGTGTGCTCCTTTGCCGTGCTCGATGGTTTGCCGACGCCGGATTACCTGCCCATCATGGGGGACTGTTCGCAGCAAATTTGCGTCAATGGTAAGAGCGAGGCGATTGCCGACGACGCCGATTTGCCGAATGACACGATTCTTTGTACCAAAGACGCCTGCTCGGCGGGTAAACCCACCTACACGCCGATCAATGTCGGTGCTCCTTGCTTGGCAGACGGAAGCGGAATTTGCGCATCCGACGGAAAGTGCCTCGAGTGTATCGAAATCGCTGATTGTCCACCGCTTGCAGT
>JANORL010000053.1:0-6242 GCA_031415295.1 Polyangiaceae bacterium
CGGTGCCGGTGACGAAGCGCAAATTTTGCCTGTTTCGCAGCTTATTGCGAGCATTACGGTACAAACGTGTCGGCAATCGGGCCTGTCACAAGTGTATACCGAATTGCTGGATTTCGGGGGCGACGAGATTTACGTGACGGCTGCCGCTCCTGCGGCCATCGGAAAAACATTTGGCGAAGCGCTTTTCTTGTATGAAGGGTCGACACTCTTGGGTTTGGTCAAGAAAAACGGTCGCGTCGAGCTAAATCCGTCGATGGATGCAGTGGTCGAAAAAGGTGAATCGGTTGTCGTCATTGCCGAAGACGACAGCAAAATTCGCACGGTTACCAACGCGAATGCGAGCGTCGACGTTGCAGCCATCAAGCCAAAGCCCGAGGTATTAGAGCAAGTTGAGCAAATCTTGGTGTTGGGATGGAACGATCGCGGGTCGGCTATCTTGAGTGAACTCGATCGTTACGTGGCCAAAGGTTCTCGAGTTGCTGTCGTCAATGGGGACCAAACGGTACGCAGCGCAATCGACGAAATTGGGGCGACACTGACGAATCTCACGGTTACTTTCGAGGTCGGCGATACGCGTAGCCGCAAGACGCTGGATCGCGTGACCGAGCGCGTATACGATCACGTGATTACCTTGGCTCCGTCGAATGATTTGGGGCCGCAAGATGCCGATGCGCGTACGCTCGTGACGTTATTGCATTTGCGTGACATAGGCACCAAGACAGGACGGTCCTTTTCGATTGTGAGCGAAATGCTCGACGTGCGGAATCAAAAACTTGCGGAAGTCACGCGTGCCGACGATTTCATTGTCAGCGACAAGCTCGTGTCCCTCATGATGACGCAAATAGCCGAAACCCCGGAACTCGGGGAAGTGTTTCGGGATCTTTTTGATCCCGACGGTGCCGAAATTTACCTCAAACCGGCCGTCAATTACGTGGACGTGGGCAAGAGCATTTCGTTTGCTACGGTCATTGAATCGGCGCGACGCCGCAATGAAACGGCAATGGGATACCGCAAAGCCAAAGACGCGTCCAATGCGGACAAGTCTTATGGAGTGCGCCTTAATCCGAGCAAAATGCAGATGATCGAATTCGAGGCAGGCGACAAGGTGATCGTGCTCGCGAATTCTTGAGCGCTGCATTCAGCCCGCCGTGTCGGGTCTCATTCTAGGCAGCGTCACCGTAAATGTCGTCCCGCCGCCGTCGTTGCTGGTGAGCTCAATGGCTCCACCATGCGCTTCCACGATTTGTCGACATATGTAGAGTCCGAGTCCCAGGCCACCGTAATGGCGATGGGATACTGCACGCTCGAATCGACCAAAGATACGTTTTTGCTGATCCGACGGAATGCCAATACCATGGTCTTCGACGCTCAAATAAGCTTGGAGACCATTCGACCAAATACGCAGTACAATGGGTTTGCCCGCTCCATATTTGATGGCATTGGTCAGCAAATTCGTGCAAACTTGCGCAATACGCGTCCGATCCCACATGCCGCGCGAACGACTCGCCACGTGAACCGACACGTCCGAGCCCGCACGCGTTGCCTCCTCTCGCAATTCGTTGACACTCTCGTACGCGATGGTCGATAGGTCTGCCTCGTCAAAATTCATATCGAGTTGCCCACTATCGAATCGGGACACATCGAGCAACCGGTCAATGAGATAGAGCAGGTGTTTGCTTTGTCGATCGGTCGTCAACAGCATTCGTTCGAGAAATGCCGGCACCGGACACGTGGCCGATGCTTGTTGAGAATGGCGCAATAACACTTCGATCCCAAGCCGCAAAGACGTACACGGCGTGCGCAACTCGTGCGATGCAATCGACAAGAAGTCGTCCCTAGCCACGATTGCCGCCTGCGACTGCTCGTAAAGGCGCGCATTGGATAACGCGAGCCCCGCATGTCGAGCGACGTTTTCAACAAGCGCGAGATCCATTGTCGTTAGCGGCGTCGAATGGGTGCCCCGCCCAAGCGTCAATACACCAAGGGGGCGGCCGTGAATGAACAATGGGACGGCAATGAACGAGCCCAAGCCGAGGGTATCGACAATGGGCAAATCGTCAGAATTTGTCGATCCGATCGTGGCCAAACGGGCGCTTGCGGGTGCGTCGGAAAGCATGTCCAGCAACGTTGGTCGTCCCGGAGGAAATGCCGTGGCCAGACCTCCAGAAACGCGATGATCGAATTGCCGCGGTTGCAACTTTCGTTGGATTGGGTCGGGCAGGGGATTCGTTGTCGCAATGGCAGCAAGTTGCAATTGGCCTTCGTCTCGGGATATCCACACCGCGCACCAATCGCCAACAAATGCTGCACATAAATGAGCAAGACGACTCGCCGTATCCTTACAATCGAGCGTTTCGGCGAGAACTTGACTTGTTTTGGCCAAAAAAGATGATTGACGCTCCGCTCGCTCGGCAGCCGCTCGGGCTGCTTGCTCCTTTTCCAAAAGTCGATCACGCTCTTCTTCGGCAATCTTGCGTTCGGTAATGTCTCGACCGAGGACCAACAGGTCTTTGCGGCTCCCATCCTCATGAAAAAGAGGAATCTTAAGAACATCGTAGGTGCGAATCTGCCCATTCGGGCGCGGAATTCGCTCTTCATTCCGAGACAATCCGCCTTTTAACCAGGCACTCGCGTCGGTGGTGCGACAATAAAGCAACGCTTCCTTGTAAAATGGAGTAAATTCCGCCAGCTCTTCTTCCGTTTTTCCGCGGTAATCAACGTGTTCCAATTGGAACAATTCGAGTCCCGCACGGTTGACCTCGAGCCACCGGCCTTGCCCGTCTTTCATGAATACGGGGTCCGGCGAAGCTTCTACGAGCGTGCGCAATCGTGCCTCCGTCGTCATTGCCAACGGATCGTCGACGCTTCGTTCACCACTAGATTTTGTCATCGGCCATACGCGTGGCACCGCACGAGTCGAAAGCGATGCACAGACGCTTCTCTAATGCGCCACAGCCGACCGTCAATCCGGCAGAGCCGGTGTTTTTACCCGTCGGTAGAGCCACCACGAGCCGACGTGGTCTACGGGCACGATTGCCCCATCGGCGCGAAACAACTGTGTCGGTGATGTCGCATTGCGGACCAGAAACCAATCGAAAAAGCGGCCGTTCTCGAGCACTTGAAAACGTTGCGGAGTCCATTCCCAACGCAGCGGAACGGGCGGCGGGACGATCGCTCCAGGCTCCTTCGGATCGCGATAAACAAGAGGCGAAGCGCCGAACACCGAAAAATGAAATCCAAGCCATCCACCTTTTTCTGCTTGAATGTAGGCGGGCAGGTGAATGAATGGCGTATTTTTCTTTTTTGTACCGCTGTGATCAAAAATCAAATACATGAGTTTCGGACCAACTGGAATCTTTCTGATTATTTGATGAAAATCTTCCGTGACGCGTTCAAAATCTCGATAATTGGCGGATACCGAACGAGTCAGGTCCAGCGGTCCGTTCGCTAGCAACAGAACGATTGGTACTCGCAATACGCTCAGTCGAGGTAAATCTGGTAAGAATCCCAGCCCGAGCAGCGCCGTTGCAATGGATTCTCGCGGGTAAATGTACCACCAAAGCCCCATCTCCATAGGCAGCTTCATGAAGAGAAGGAAAAACGCGCCCGTGCATCCGACCGTTACGAGCGAGATGCCGCCAAACCATAACCATTCGCGTTTCGTTCGGCGAGCAAGCCGCCCGTCGACCACGGCAAAAAATACCAGCAAAATTGCGACGATCCCAAGAAATCGATACGCTGTCACGACCGCCCGAGCTTCCGTTGGATCTTGGAAACCACCGTCGAGTAAATAATTCGTAAATTCTTTCCAGCGTGCGAAATCCAGTTTGGCCCATTGCAGACGCGTGGCCAGCGTCGCCGGTCGAGCTCGCATCCAAGCCAATAAAAGCGCCAGCGGTACACCAAGCGGCGGAACGATGGGCCAAAATCGACGCGTCGCGGGATACATGACCACGGCCGTGCCGACCACCCCAAGCAGGGCAAACGGAAATCGAAAGATGTGCGTAAAAAACAGAATCACGAGTACTGCAGAAAGTTGCCATTGACGTTGAAACGTGGGTTTGTCGAGTACCAATAATGTGAGACCCATGGCCATACAGAAAAGACCGATGGCTCCAACGTAATTCAAAAAACCCCAATGCGTCAAAAAATTCCAAACAAAAGGTAGCCCGGCCAAACCAAGCAGCGGACTTTTCTTCATACCGTGAAACATCACGCCAAGCCCTACGGGAAGCATGGCGAGCATCACTGCGGCTGCCATTTTTACCGCGACCCACGCGGGCACCACGAGCATGAAAATCGCACCGAGCACGTACGTCGACATGTAGGGCACGCCAATGGGTGCGATTTTGAATTGTTCGCGTACGTGATGATCGGAATCGAAATAGTGGCGCAAAAGCCCAGTGTTTGCCGCGTGAAACGGCAGATCCGTCATGGGGACGTACCGCGTGACCGTGAAAGGAAACGCGATCACATACAAACTGGCCGCGATCGCGACGATTACGAGCCCTGCTTCGACAGGGTGACGCCGTACTGCGCGTTTGAGCCGATCGAGGAGAATCACCAGCGCAACTTACCACGGCACGAGGCGATGCCATCGGCTACCCTCACGCCTCGGATGAGTCTGCGCTCGACGTTGCGTTTGCCCCGAGGTTCCGACGGTTTGCCTCGCTCGAGCTTGCTCGAAGCCCGTATCGCGCGTCTCGTGGCCGCGTTCGCGACGCTTTGGATGGCGCTTATTTCGTCGTGGGAGATGTTTGGCCCCGTGCTCGCCGGCCATTGGGCAGCTGCGGCGAGCATGGGCATCATCGCGGAGAACATGCTGCGCTGGGGCGTCATCGGTCCCGTTTGGGAATACACTGCAACGAAGCCCGGACCGGAGATGTTTTATTGCCATCACCCCTGGGGCATCTTTTGGGTCACGACGCTCTTCATGAAAGTGTTTGGCCGACACGATGTGGTTTGTCGGCTTCCCGCGATTGTCCTGTCCACCCTCACTCCGACAATTTTGTACGCGATCGGTCGCGCGATCTGGCGTCCGGCATCGGGCGCCGCAGCAGCAGTGGGGTTTGTCGTTCTGCCCATCACGCTCGCTTTCGCCAACTTCAACGTGCTCGAAGTGCCCCTCATGTTTTGGACGCTTCTGGCCATCTGGGGCGCTGTACGTTTATCCCAGACAAACCGCACTCGGTACCTCGCGACCACGGCCTTCGGGCTCGTGATGGCACTGCACTCGGACTGGCCAGCGTACGTATTTTCCGGAATTGTCCTTGGTTTTTGGCTATTTCGAGGGTACTTGGGCGGGCGAAAATTCTTCGGGCCCGTACACGAACGAAGGTTTGCCGAAACGTGGATCCTCTGGGCGACGTTGTCGGTTCTTTCGGGAGTGTTTTACCTGGCCATGTTTCAAAAGGCGGGCAAACTTGGCGATCTCTTGGCGATCTACGGGTCGCGTTCGTCCGGGAACAGTCTTTCGTTGCCGGCTGTGCTTGCGAGTCGCCGGTATTGGATCGAGTTGTCGTTTACGCCGATCGTGATCGTGCTCGGGAAAATCGCCGCGATCGTGAGTGTCTTGCGACTCGTCGTCTTACGCTACGACGCCGAAATATTTCCCCTCGCTCTTTTGGGCATGGCCTCGTTTCAGTATGTCGTGTTTAAACAAGGCGCCGACATTCACGTGTTCTGGCCGCAGCCATTCGGCGCCTATTTCGCGTTGGCGATGGGTGCCGTCGTCGCGACGCTTGCTTCGTTCATCGACCTTGTCCGGACGATCGTTCGTCGTCGACGTGGTTTGGCGAAGGACCATGTCGACTGGGTTTGGAGCGGAATTCTGGCATTTTTGTTTATCAGTCCCGTCTTCTTGGCGGCTCTGCGCGATGCTGTGCCAGCCGTTGTGTACGCGCGACGCACAGGCGGTCGTTTTAACGAAAAGGGTTTGCCCATCGCTTCCGATGGCGACAAAGTCGCGCTTCTTCAGGACCTTGCGCAGGGTTTGTCTAGGAGCGCCATCGTGGAGATGCATGAGAGCATGCACCCGAACTGGTCGCAAACCTGGGCGTTGGGTGGTCGTGTTGTACAGATGAACCGTCCGCTGCCAGCGCCCGCAGTTGGTGGTAAAGACAAACCGTATCTTGCGAGTAGCCGTTTCGCGACAGAAGATCAGCTCGCGACACTGGCTGCCAAGTATCACGTCACGGCTGTCGGACATTTTTGGCGCGTTGATCCACGCCAGCCAGCGGCGC
>JANORL010000054.1:0-3141 GCA_031415295.1 Polyangiaceae bacterium
CCCACCGCGGCACCCATGTCGATACCGAAGGCCGCGGGATCATGTGAATCGGGCCGCGCCTCAATACAAAGATGCCGCGGGTCCAGGGAAGAAACAAACCCCGGTGACCCTTCGAGCATCGTCGCCCAAACGGCTCCTTCGGCGTCGACTGTACCAATCAAAACAAACGGGAGCTGTTTATAAAAAGTCCGATGCTGATCGGGCATGAAATCGCGAATGACGCGACGCCCCGCTGCCTCCATTCGCTCGGCAACGCCAAGACGCTCCTGGATGGCTCGCTCCCCAGCATGCCACGGTGACGGTTGCGCTTCAATTCCACTAGCACTCATAACGTTCAACCTTTGGGCGTTCGACCGCAGCGCTCGCACTTTGCGCCTTCACAAAAACTCGTCGCTCACCCATGGTACCACCAGCCACGGCCCTCCATCAACAAATTACTTGCGGCGCGACAACATTCCCGGTTCATCGTCCGCGCTTGTGCATCACGAATGACTTGTGCCCAAACCGAACACGGAGTACGTTCGCCGCATGATCATCTCGGGACTCTCTGGCAATGAGATATATTGTTTGTCCATCAAAGGGTTTGCCCCGGGAGAAATCACCGTCGGCAACAGTGTCCGATCCTTAGGCTTTGCGGGATCGGTGGGTTCTTCACTCAAAACACTGGCCGGCGGCGAAATTGAAAACATCACCCTCATGATCTCGGAAGGGCGCCACGCAGCCATCCAACGCATGGCGGAAGAAGCGCAACGACATGGCGCAACGGGTGTCAGTGGCGTCACGAGCGAACTCAAGACCTTGTCCGGGTACATGGAGTTTCTTTCGCAAGGGACGTCCATCGGCGCCCAAGGGCAAATGCCATTCTTCACGTCATCAGCATCGGGTCAGGAACTCTATTGCCACCTCGACGCAGGGTATCACCCGATGCAATTCGTGATGGGCAACGTCGCGTATGCCCTCGGAATTGGTCGCGGAGTCATTGGCGGCTTTCGCACGATGGCCAAAGGTGAAGTGAAAGAATATTCCGAAATGTACAACCGAATTCGTCACTTGGCCTTGTGGAGAATGAAAGAAGAAGCCTCGCGCCTCGGGGCCAATGCCGTGGTCGATGTCAAAATCGAAATTCGTCCGTTTGGCCCAGGCGTCGTCGAACTTTTGATGACCGGAACCGCATCGTTTCACCCGCGTTTTTCACAAGGACCCGTGCCGCCCCAACAAGTCGTGACGAGCGAACTCTCGGGCCCCGAATTATGGAACCTCGCGCGCCTTGGATATGCCCCCGTGGAACTGGTCATGGCGACGAGCGTCTATTCGATTGGTCTCATGGGAGGCATTGGGACAATGTTTTCAGGGTTTGTTCGAGGTGAACTCGAAGAACTCACGCGGCTCATCTATCATGCACGAGAGAATTGTCTTCAGCTCATTCGGCACGAAGCCCAAGCGCTCGGAGCGGAACGTGTCGTTGGCAATCGATTGCAAATTCGGGAACTCGCGCCGGGACTGATTGAACTCATTGGGTCAGGTACGGCACTAAGAAAACTCGATAATATCGCACCTCATTCAGCGGAACTCATACCGCAAGCCATTATTCGCGACGAAGATGCACTCACAGTCAGCGGCGGAGGACTCGCGGGCCTTGGCGCGAGCGTGCAATTCGGCAGCGGAATGGAGCAACGAATGCAAGCGCGGGCGAATCCTGCGGGTTGTATTATCGCGGTGGTGATCTTTGCGTTGATGTTCCTGATGACCGCAGCCGCTGCCATCATCGGTGCTCTGGGGAAACCTTGATCGAATCGTGCGGAATGATGTGCCGGGACAGACCCATTGGTAGGAGGCAACGATGAACGAGACCGAACGAACCATTGCGACCCCTAACTGGCAACCAAGACTCGAAGGCCCACATTTGATGGCGAGGCCCCTTCAGGAAGCGGATTTTGATGCCCTTTTCGCCGCGGCATCGGATCCGGCGATATGGGAATTACATCCGATTCGCGATCGCTACACGCAACCCAAGTTCGAAATCTATTTTCGAACGGGTATCGCTTCTGGTGGGGCGCTCATCGTCGAAGATCGAGCATCCGGCAGCATTGTGGGTTCGTCGCGATTTACAGCGTTTGATCCTTCCAAACGAACCGTAGAAATTGGTTATACGTTTCTCGTACGAACCCATTGGAGCACGGGAGCAAACCGCGAACTCAAGACGCTCATGTTGGCGCACGCATTTCAGCACGTGGATACCGTCGAATTCTTCGTGGGTATCAAGAATTTCCGTTCCCGCGGGGCGATGGAAAAGCTCGGCGGCAAACTTGCGCGCACGGTGTCCGAACGTGAACCTGAGGGCGATTTACGCGAATCAGTGGTGTACGTGATAACGAAAAACGATTGGAACCCCGAAGCCGCTCGCACCTGACAACGACGAATGCCCTTGCAGCGCCGAGCCTGCGGCTATCTCCTCGTGATGTCCCTGTTCGCCGCTCGGTCGATGATCGACGCTTGCGTGGGTGGCCCTGCATTGTTGCGCTGGTAGGTGTAATAAAGCGCCAACCCGGTAAAGAAAGCGCCACCGGCGAAATTACCAAGGGTCACGATGACCTGATTCTTTAGCCACCAATCGCCAAACGTCACGTTCGCGCCCAGAAGCATACCGCAAGGAATCAAGAACATATTCACCACGGAATGTTCGTAACCGTGCGCGAAAAACACCAGAATGGGCAACCAGGACGCCACGATTTTTCCGACCGTCGACGTCGACGTCATGGCCATGACGACCCCGAGACAGACCATCCAATTGCACAGAATGCTGCGAACAACGATAGGCGCAATGCCCCACGAGGACGGGTACAGCGTTTTCGCCTGTGCGATCGCGATGATTTTTTGCGCCACGGCATCGGGCGGGACATTGCCAGCAGCCGTCAACGACACCCATAACAAAAACGCATAAAACAAGCTTCCCGCCAGGTTCGCAATAAAAACGACCCCAAAGTTTCGCAACATTTGCCCCACAGTGCAGCGACCGTCGACGAGCGCCATCGTGACCAATGCAAAATTGCCCGTGACGAGCTCCAGTTGGAGAAGCACGATCATGACGAAACCAACGGGGAACAGGATCGCCCCGACGATGGGCAACGTGGTTTGCACGGC
>JANORL010000055.1:0-1505 GCA_031415295.1 Polyangiaceae bacterium
CCCGTTTGCCTTGATGTCGACATGCTGTACATGTCGGTCTCGGTCTACGCGAAAGCTTTGAGGGGAGAATCACGCTCAAGCCTCCGTAGTTGATGGCTCGTAGTCGTCCAACCAAACAGACATCCACTCCACGAGCACTGCGACGCTACACCTCCCCGTGGTGACTGCCAAAACCATGTTTTCCGCATCGTCCGTCGCCGCAATCACCTTGATTCCAAGGCAGCGCAGTTGGTCTTCGCACGCAAGCCATGCGGCTCGTTTGTTACCATCTACGAAGGGATGTGCTCGGCTGATGTAGTACAGAAGATGATCTGCTATTTGCAGCGGATCCGGTTGGCCATCATCGGATGCGTACATCGCGGCGGTCAGCGCGCCCTCGATTGCTCCATGCAGAAGACCTGGATCACGGAGTCCCGGTGCTCCGCCCTTTGAAGCGATAGCTGCCGCATGAAGCTCGATGACACGCTCGACGTTGACGAGCGGAAACCCAACTTCGTGCCCATTCATTTGGCAAGCCGTTCCAGCAGCTCGTCCCAATCTTGAAGCATGTCACGCGTACGAACGGATTCGTCGGACGTGGGGGGTTTGTCCGCGGGATCGACACGAAGCAGGCGAGGCTGTGCGCCCGTAAGAAGTGTCGCGAGGACGGGCTGCTCACGCAGCGAAACGGCACGCTCGACGAATTTGACGGTGGCGGGATACCAAGTAAAGTCGCCCTCGAATAAGATGGCTGGGGCCGGTCGAAATGCGACGCAGGCGATGTTTGCAACGAATCGTCGAATACGAGGAACTGGAGAAGACGCGCCGGGAAGTATTCTGAGCCCGAGCAATGCCTCCAGCTTAGCGTACGTTATGGGCGAGGGGTGCACTCCCAATTCACGCATGACGTCATACCGCCCTGCAAAGACAAGTTCGGCTGCGGCGTCGAGATATCGGTCTTCGCGCTCCTCATTAGGGAGATTTTCGGTAGCAAGCTCGTCGTATTGAACTCCTTGTCGGCGCAAGCCATCCGCCGCTCTCGCTGCATGTCGCACCGCAAGACGTGCGAGTTCGCGACCGCGCTCGGCGGGTATTTCACGGTCAAGAGCTTCCAGCAGTGCGGAGACGAGCAACATGGCCCGCGAGATGTCGGGGCCAGCGCATTCGTTCAGGGTTTCGAGGTCCAAATCCAACAGGCGGCGTTCGATCGCAGCTCTATCCTGACGATAGAGCTGCCGCAATTGCTCCAAATTATTTAATGAAAACCCGACAACATATCGTAATGATTTTTCTGCATGCGCACCGGAAATGGGCGATACGAGAAGCGCTCGTAATAACGGAATGCGATCGAGCCACGGTTTGTATAGCGGCGCAATGGGCACATCATCAGCTAGAATGCCCAGCATAAATCGGCGGCAACCACTCACCACTCGCAGATATGATTGGGTGGACGCATCAATGACTGACTCCTCGAGCGATTCCGTGAGGAGCGGGTCGAGCGCCGCCTTGAGGCTGGGCGCCGTCCA
>JANORL010000056.1:0-23707 GCA_031415295.1 Polyangiaceae bacterium
CGAACGGGGTATTGGGGTCAACCTAATGTACATGCTTTCGACTAAAAACTTGTTAGTCCTCGATATAATCTAGGGAATGAACGCTCAACCGGGCTTGGTTTTCGCCACGCGGCTGCTGCCTCACGACGGATTCTCGAATACAAGTGGAGCGGTATTACCTCTTGGGGTGCCGACTGCAGCTCTGGTAGACGCTTTTGCGGCGGAACTATCTGCGAGGCTGCGACGTGACGTAGACGGCTATTTTGACCCCACATTATTGATTCGTACATTGTTACGCGAGGGATGTTCATCGCGCGTGCAATACTTAGATTCGTCAGATGGGGTGCCTGCGAAACCGAGAGTTCCCAGCAGCAATCCTTTTTCGGCAGTTGGGCGAAACTCACCATGTCCCTGCGGTAGCGGAAAGAAGTTCAAGCGGTGTTGCGTGGATCGCCGCTGAATCTTTGCGCACACACTCGATGCACTTGCCACCGAGAGGGTGCCAAGGCCCGCATCGATCGTACGAACGTAAACGAGAGAGATGTTTTGCTCTCCAACGAATCGTGCGATTTTGCACGCAGACAAACCCACGTCCGATCTGTGCTCCCAACTCGCCGTCGTCGCTCATGACCTCGAACGGCAACAAGCACGCTCGAAGTGCAACCACAATTTCTTAGCGCGGTGTGCGAGTGTCGGATCAAGAGTGTCGGACGTTTGTCTTGTCGTGAAGTCGATGTGCGTCGTGCAGATGTGGAGCGTACGCACGTTCGTACGTACCTGAAGCATCACGGAATCGTCGTAAAACGTTCGGAATCCGAAAGCCAAACCGTTGGGTTTGTCTCAGCGAACTTGCAGCAACGGAAGCGCACAGGAATCGAACCTGCCCAAGACAGCGGAACTGCCTCGCACCGATTTTGAAGACCGGGGGTGGCACCAGCCAACCGAGTGCTTCCACTTGCTGTTCTACCTGCGTTCGTTGCAAAATTCCATCACGTCGCGTTCGTTGAGAAATCCGCGCTAATCTCGCCGCGTGCGCCGTTTCGTTGTCGGTACAGCTGGACATGTCGACCATGGGAAAACCACGCTCGTTCGAGCGCTCACGGGGATTGACACCGATCGTCTTCCGGAAGAAAAACGCCGTGGCATCACGATCGAATTAGGTTTCGCGCCCTGGCATCTGGACGAATCGATCGAGGTCAGCATCATCGACGTGCCCGGTCATCGTCGTTTTGTGCACACGATGATTGCGGGCGCAGTGGGCATGGAACTCGTGCTGCTCGTCGTTGCCGCCGATGAAGGCGTCATGCCACAGACGCGCGAACACGTGGCGGCGTGTGAATTGCTCGGCATTCGTCGCGTGATCGTCGTCGTGACGAAGATGGATCGTGTTGGTGAAGAGCTCGCGCAACTTGCGGGTGAAGAAGCGGTCGAACTGCTTGCGGGACGTATGCAAACGGATGTCGTTCTTTGCTCTGCACGCACGGGCGACGGGCTCGACAAAGTGCGGGCGATCGTGCGTCGTGCGCTCCTCGAATTGCCTCCGCCTGCGGCTGCTCTTCGGGCGCGTTTGAGTGTCGATCGTGTGTTCTCGGTTCGAGGTGCGGGGACGGTCGTGACGGGGACACTCGTGGCTGGGCGCATGAGCATGGGCGCGCCGCTTTTCGTAGTTGGTACGGGTCGAGCTGGCGAGCGAAGTGCCGAAGGTGAAGTGCACAAGACGGCGGCTCGTGGGCTTCACGTACACGACAAACCCGTGGATATTGCCGAGGCTCCGACGCGGCTCGCGCTCAACCTGGCGGGTTTGCCCGTGGAGTCTGTCCATCGAGGTGATCTGGTTACGGACGATGCGACGGTCGTACCTACGCGTCGAATTGATGTTTCCTTAAAAACGGTGGCTCCGGTTCGTCACGGAATGACCATTTCGGTGTATGTGGGCACGGCGCGTTCGTCGGGAAAACTGGATATTCTTGGCGATCCAATCGAAGATGGCCGATATTTGGCGCGTTTGCGGTTGACCGATGCCTTGGCGGTCGTGGGAGGCGATCGATTCGTCATTCGCGGTTCGGATATCGATGGTCCTTCGGGGGCGGTATTGGGAGGAGGTATCGTACTGGATGCGCGACCTCCACGAAAACGGCCTCGGGTTTTGCGGCGCGCGGTACTCGAGGGATTGGTGCAGGCGCGTGATCCGCAAGAAGTCATTCGTGCACTGACGAGCGAATCGGCGCCGATGCCATTTCCTCGTCAAGAATTGCCGTCACGATTTTCGATATCGGCGGTGGATCTGGAAAAGGCCGGGGACAAACTTGGCGACAAGGGCGAACTTGTGCGCGTTAAAAAATACGGATTCATGTTACGCACGGCGCTGATTGAATTGGCGACGAAGGCGCGGGCGTGGGTCGTGGATCATCATCGCAAGTCGCCACTTGATCGCGGATTGGTCAAAGAAACATTACGGACGCGACTTGCGGACATTGCGGGAGCGGAAGCGGCGGAAGAAATCATCAAAATGGCGGCATCGTCGAGTACGACGGTGGCGGGGGAACCTTTGGTGATTGACGGTGATATCGTGCGATCTCCGTCGGCTGCGGCGGCTCCTGCGCGTCGTGGCGGTGAAGGCCCTGTGGGCGCAGCGCTTGATGCGCTGGAAAAGGCCGGGTTGAAGGGCCTCACTGAATTCATGGTGAAAGAAGCGACGGGGGCGGCGGTCAAAGACGTCAAGGCGATATTGGCGAAATTGGTTCGCGAAGGACAATCCATTCACGCGGGTGAATTGTGGTTTTACCGCAAAGACATCGACGATTTGCGGGACAAGGTCAAAACGCTCTTGGAAAAACAAGGGCGAATGACGATTGCCGACTTCAAGGAATTGTCGGGATTGGGGCGGAGGCAAACGATTCCGCTGCTCGAATTATTCGATCGAGAAGGCGTTACGAAGCGGGATACGGACGATAGTCGTGTGGCGGGGAAGTGACTTAGCAGCCGCTATTTCCAGCGGCTTCACAAATCTGTTTAGCCGATCGGGGCACGTTCCACACCCGAAAGTTGTCAATGATTCCGTCAATGCTGTCGCCGCTGGGGGCATTGCTGCCGAGGGCATTGATTCCGTCAAATGGAGCGGGGGGGACTGCGCCGCCGGCTTCGGCCACTTGATTCCCATTGATATAAAGTCGCAATACATCCGCATCCAGAACACACGCTACATGCGTCCACGTATTGAGTTTGAGTCCGGTCCACTTTACAACGGAGTCGCCACGTGTGCAGCGAACTTCGTCGCTGGGATAAATGAACAATCCATAACGTCCGTCGCTATCGAATAGGCCCATACGTGGCGAATTCGTGGGATAACTGCGCAGGGAGACCCATAATTCCGCGGTGAACTCGGTAACGTCCCAATGGGGTGCGTCCGCGATGTATAGACTGCTCGTCCCACTCACTTGAAAATCTGCGGCTTGGCCTTCCATTCCGGCAACGAGCGACAGACCACTGTTGGTTACGAAGTTGGGCGCGCCCGATTCATCGTCGAAATTCCCATTAAATCGAAAACAAGCGAGCAATGTCGCATCATTCTTATCGCAAAATGCGGTCGGGGCCATTCCACCTTGGCCACCAGCGCCTCCATTGCCCATTCCGCCTTGTCCACCTTGTCCACCTGCGCCGTCATTCGCCGCACCTGCTTGGCCGCCTGTGCCTGCCGTTGTTGTTGCCATTCCAGTGCCCGCGCCTGAACCAATGGTTGCTCCGCCATTTCCGCCAGCTTTGGCGCCACCTGCGCCACCCGCGCCACCATTGAGGGCGAGGTCGGGATCTACGGTGGGAAGCGTGTAACCGGCAAGCAAACAGGCGCTCATGGTCGATGCCGAAACACACAGAACTGCAAGCAAAATTGGAAACCGGTTCATCCGAGTACGATCGCACGGAATCGACGTTCCAGGAAGTCAAATCAATGATCGAATGGAATGAGGCGTCATCGTTTCCGTACGTACGTATCCTGTACGGATCTGCGTCATCAGCTTGTCGGTTTTTTATCATTGCGGCAGTGGCAGTCCTGCATTTATGACTCGATTCCGTCCGCTCGATCGCGTATCATCGCGTCCACGTGCCATGACGAACCCCGATCCAAACTCCGAAAACCCATTTCAAGCGAACGCTTACGCTCCGCCCACCGCGCCCATGCAGGAGCGCCCGCCGCCGATTGTCCCCTTCGAGGCGACTCTGGGGCAACGGATTGCGGGTGCGTTGCTCATTGCCAACGCGGCCATCGTGGGGCTCGAAATGCTCCTCATGACACCCGACCCCACGTTGAAAGATCCTTTTAGCTCATCCGGGCGTTCAGTCGTTCCGGCGCTCATTGACGTAATTATTGGCGTATACCTTCTGTCGAAAAACAAGAAAGTCGTGCCCTGGGCAATCTTTCGCGCCGCTCTTGGGCTCGTGATTTTCGTTGCCGTTCGAGTGGTGCAAGGTGACGCGTTTCTCGCGGTCATGCAAATTGCCGTTAGTGGTTCGTTGCTCCTATTGCTCATTGGTGACGCGAGCAAACCTCGCATTGCCGTCGGAGGCGCTCTCTTTGGCGTTTACGGACTTCTCAGCTTGGTGGGGATTGGCGCCGAATTGACGGGGCAGAACCCGCTAGCGTCGTTCATTCAGGGTGCGTCGGGACAAATTGAAGCACAACCGGCGCGTAACGTTACTGGCGACGCCTCGCATTATCAGTTGACGACGCCCTCGGACAAATGGCGTTTGCGTACGCGTGAAGCGGCTCAGAAAGACAATCCGCTTGCTGATCGGTGGCTTACGCGACCCGATGTCGATGCCCATGTCATCGTCATTCCTGAAAAAATACCTGGAGGTACAATACTTCCTGACGCGTTGACGGATGCTGTTATCGAGAACGCGAAAAAATTGTCGACGGAATTCAAATTGATCGATCGCCAGCCGTTGCGCACGAATCCGGAGGACGGACGAATGCTGCATACGCAATCGACAGTCAACGGAATGGCCATCGAATCACTCGTGGGAGTCGTCGGATATTACGAGCATGGATTTCAAGTCGTGGCATTTGCTCGTCGGGCATCGTTTGCTGGCGTCGAGGCGGAATTGCGGAGTATCGTAGAATCGTTCAAACCGCCGACGGACGAACGAGTGGGTGCACCTTCGGATTGCGAGCCGACGGCGGTGACGAGTGTCGAGGGAATCGGGCAAAAGTACGTTCTCACAGCGCCGGGCGAAGGATGGTTTTTGCGTACGGACCAGGCGGCGAAAAAAGACAATTCATTGGCGGATCGATGGATCGCGCTTCCCGACAAGGGCGCACACATTCTCGTCATTGCTGAAGACGCACCGGGCGCCGTCATTGATATCGAGAAATTCGCCGACGCGATTGCGACGAACATCAAGACCGGTTTGTCCGGTGACGTGATCTCGCGCGAACCTGTGAAGTCTCAGCCGAAAATCGGTCGAATTCTGCACGCCAAAGCTACCGTCGAAGGGACGCCTTACGAATACCTGTATGGAGTGTTTGCCGACGGACCGCATGCGTTTCAAGTCGTAGCGTTCTCGACCGCCCGATCCTTCAGCAAAGTCGAAGCTGACTTCCGAAAAACCATCGAAAGCTTCAAGCTGCCTGGTTCCTGATACTCCCGCCGATTATTGCACGCACATCGCGAGCGTCCACGAGTTCAACGCCCCTGCGACCAATTGCGCTTTGTCAGTCACCGTCAGCGTCCACGTGCCCTTCAATGGCTGGTTGTTGAAACCAGTCATTGATTGCTCAGGCGCATAACACCCATTAAAGGGAGGTGCACCCGACGTAATGGGCGTGGGACAACTCGAGTTGAAAATCGTATTCGTATAGTGGTCACCCTGGCCACCGTTGCCGTTGGTCATCGTCAACGTCGTGTTGCCTGGTGACGTCAACCTGACCCACATGTCCGAAACCCACACATGGGCAATATTGACCTGCAAAACGACGCGTTTGATCGTCATCGCCTCGGAAAACACGATTGTGCTCGTTGTGCTCCCGTTGTCCGGAATTGGCTTGGGTATGTCGGTCGATGAAAGGACGAGAAGCGTTTGCCCCGCCGCACACGGACCAACGTTCGCCGCGCAGCCCAGTGCACAATTGGTGTCTTGACAATCGGCATTGGTGTCTCCGTCGTCATCGACGGTGTTGTTGCAATTGACTTCTTTCGTGCAACCCAGACAAGCGACCGTTCCGCCCATGCAAGTCAACGTTCCACCACAAGAACACATAGCACCACCACCAGGATCACCCTCGTCCGTCTGCCCATTACAATCGTCGTCGATCGTATTGCACGTTTCCGGCTTCGACTGCGTATTCTGAGCGCACATGATCGTTCCGCCCACGCACGTTTGTTTTCCTTCCGCGCACGCGCCGAGTTGCCCCGTATTACACGTAACGCCAACGTCCATGCTGTTGTTGTCGACCATGCCGTCGCAATCGTTGTCGAGCCCATCGCAGACTTCCGGGGACGCGGAGACAATCGGAAAACAATCGACGACCCCTCCCTGACAAGCAAGCGTTCCCATACCGCAAACCCCTGATTGACCCGTTGAACACGCCGAACCTATGCCGGGGATGTTGTCGTCGACCACCCCGCTGCAATCGTTATCGATTCCGTCGCATAACTCCATGCTCGGCATGTTCATTGGCACGCACGTCAAGACGCCCACGACGCATTGACTCATTCCGCCGGCACATACGCCAGGTTGGCCCGTAACGCACATTTGCCCCTTTTCCGGAAATGTTTCGTCGGTGAGCTGATCGCAATCGTTGTCGAGCCCGTCGCATAACTCGGGCATGGGTAGTCCCGCGACGCATACGCCCGGTGCACCACCTACGCATCCGGGTGTTATGGCCATACACGCGCCTACTCCACACATGATGTCCGGGATGCCCTCGTCGGCTACACCATTACAATCATCGTCGAATCCATTACACGTTTCCATGCTCGGCAGGACTTCCCCCAAACAAGCGCCGAATTTATTCGTCGCCGGATCACATGAACGCGAGCCCGGTTTGCATGTTCCCACGTTGGCCGTATCGGCGGCTCCAGTATAACAAGCTTCCGTTTGTCCCGGAATGCACTCGCAACCTTCGTCCGTCATGCCATCGCAATCGTTGTCGACGCCGTCGCACACTTCGGTCGTGCAGGCGTCGCCACCCGCTCCGCCTCCACCCAGGTTGCCGGTGCCCCCATTGCCTCCACCACCTGTGGCATCGCCACCCGCATTGCCTTTATCCGGCGGCAGGGTCGAGCCTTCGGCGCATGCTGCAATTTGAACCGAAAGGCCCAACAGCCCGACCAATGTAAATCCAAACCCTCGTCGCATGGCTTTTTCCTTTGGTTAAGGCCACTGCGTGGGGCGCGTGGTCCTTGTAGAATAGACGAAAGTCTGGCCGGTAAAATTGAAATGTCGAGTCATACGACCCGAGAAAAACAGGTAGTTGGGGTTACGGCAAATTCGCGACGCGACGGTGTGGCCTATTTGGACCGATCATGGCGTCGCGGGAACAGTGGAACGAAGGGTTTCGCGAGCTTCGACTTCCGTCTTCCGGAACGCTAACTTTTGATAAACGGCATCAGCTCAGGGTTGATTTTGGTCATCGAAATGCGGACTGTCGGGTTCGGCGCTGTTCCCACGGTGGGTCGCGTGCCGAACGGCCTCGGTAAGGCGCCATTGAAGACTTCTCCGATACGTCGATTGATACCTGCAGTCCACGCGTCGATGAGTTGGGCATGTTCTGGATTTTCGGACCGTACACGCACGAATTCTCAACCGCGTGCAACGCGTCGTTGGAATCTTTTGTTGCGTGCCGTCACCTTGAAAACATTCATACATGACGGTATCCAAGATGTTGTAAGCAGCCGAAATGCGGTTGCTTGTTGACATCGTTTCTAGAGCCATGGCATACCTGGTTGATGCTTTATCGCGGCGGTGCTCCGAAGGTCGCTCGTGCTGCGTTTCGGCGCGTCATTGCCCTGATACTCGTATCAGCCGCCCTTGGCTGCGGCGGTGAGTCCCCAAACCAACCGCCACTGCCGCCGTCTCCTCCTCCCGCCGCCATCCCTTATGAGACGCTGAGTGAATACGGAATTTTCGCGGGCCAATTGTCCGACGTCATCCCCGCAGTCGGGGTGATTCCTTATGACGTCGTATCACCTCTGTGGTCCGACGGTGCCAACAAGCAGCGGTTTCTTGTGTTGCCTGAAGGGCAAAAGGTGACATTTGGTGCTGAAGAAACGTGGAGTTTTCCAAATGATGCCATCATCGTCAAGCACTTCGCTTTTCCGCGCGACAAACGTGATCCGAACGGGGCCTTGCAACATGTCGAAACGCGATTATTGATCCGCGACACATCGGTACCCGAGGGTTTTACGGCGCATACGTACGTTTGGAACGAAGAACAAACCGAAGCTGTTCGCAAAGTCGCCGGCAAACACGTAACCATCGATTTCATTGATGAAGCTGGAGCTGCCGCGTCGCAAGAATACATCATTCCCAACACGAACCAATGCGGCAATTGCCACGAACGTAACGATGTCTATGAATCTCTCGGCCTCGTCACTTTACAAGTGAATTTCGATCTCGATGACGGTGGCGCCATGAAAAATCAGTTGGCGAGGCTCGAAGACGCAGGCATATTCGATGCTCCCTTGCCGAATCTCACGACATTGCCGGCCCTCAGCCGACCTTCGGGATTAGATTCGCTCGACGCGCGTGCGCGATCGTATCTGCATGCGAATTGCTCACATTGTCACCGTCCCGGAGGAGGAGGGGGGTCGTCGGGGCTGGTACTCTTGCAATGGGAAACGAATTCGACAAAGATTGGAGTTTGCAAAGGTTCCGTCGCCGCAGGGTCGGGAACCGGGTCGCTCGATTATGATGTCGTACCAGGTAAGCCTGAAGAAAGCATTATGATCTATCGCATGAACTCCACGGATCCGGAAATCAAAATGCCCGAAATTCCGAATCTCTTGCCCGACAAAGCAGGAATCAAAGTCATTTCTGAATGGATTGCTTCGCTTCCATTACCACCTTGTCAATAACGTCACCCGCGTTTTCCCCGAAGCGTGTTCGTCCCACCCAATCCGTCGATTCTAAGACCGAAGCAAGCGCAAATTAAGACGTTTGCGACCTTGCGGAAATCAAGCCTGGATGTAAACTCGACACAATCCACGCTGAGGTCACAAAGGAACTGCCTATGATTGCTTACGAAGGTCCGAACGCCGAACAAATTCGTTATTGGAATGAAGTCATGGGGCCGCAATGGGCGGCGGTCGATGACGTCTTGTCTGCTCAAATTCGTCCCCTTGGTCTTCGGGCGCTCGAACGTCTCGAGGTTCGTCCCGGCGAACGCGTGTTGGATGTTGGTTGTGGAGGTGGGGAAACCACGGCGGAGATCGCGTGTCGAGTTGGTCCAAGCGGACGGGCTGTTGGCATTGACATTTCCGAGCAACTTGCCGAGCGTGCGCGTCGGGCGACGTCGGGAATGACTCACGTCGAGATTCGTGTAGCCGACGCACAAATCGAAGCATTCGAGGCGAATTCGTTCGACGGTGTATTTTCGCGGTTTGGGATCATGTTCTTTGCCGATCCCGAAAGCGCGTTCTCGAATTTGCGTCGTGCATTGCGTCCTGGAGGGCGCGTTGCATTCGTTTGTTGGCGTGCGCTCGCGGAAAACCTTTGGATGGCGCTGCCCGCAATGGCTGCAGCGAATCACCTTCCGGTCAAGCGACCGGAACCCAATGCACCAGGGCCTTTTGCGTTTGCGGACGCTGCGCGTGTGCGCGGTATTCTCGAACGTGCCGGGTTCGTTCAAATAAATCATGAACCTGTTGACGAATCGTTGCAAGTTGCCGGCGGCGAGCCGCTCGACGCAGCCGTGTCTCTACTTATCCGGCTCGGTCCGGCCGGTGCGGCTTTGCGCGAAGCCAAAGCGGGCCCGGAGCTCATCGATGCCGTTCGTGCGTCCATTCGTGACGCCATAACACCGTTCGACACACCGCAGGGCGTTTGTATTCCTTCGGCGTGTTGGGTCGTGACGGCCCAACGTGCGGATTGATGCGACGAGTATCAATCGATCGTGGTCTTAAGCCGCCGCTTTCGCCAACACCTCGATCAGCACGCGTTGATCCACGTTTCCACCCGAAATGATGACGCCAATTCGTTTCGGACGCTCGGGCAAACCATTTCGTAACGCTGCCGCAAGTGCCGCCGCCCCTGATGGTTCCGCTAAAATCTTGCCTGCAAAAAGTAGCAAATGCATTGCGTTGCAAATTTCGTCGTCGTGTACGCGATACGAACCAGCTACGTATTTTTGCGCAATAATAAAATTCCGCTCGCCCACCATGACCGGTTTCAAACCATCCGCCAAGGTTGGTCCTGGATGAACTTCGACACGTCGCCCCGCTTCCAGCGATTGCGCCATTGCATCACATCCTGCCGGCTCCACGCTATACACGCGCGTCGATGTTTCTGCCGCGGCCAAGCATGCTCCCGCAATCAGTCCTCCTCCTCCTACGGGGACAAACAAAGCATCCAGTGATTGCCCATTCGTTTGAATTGCAACTTCTTCCAAGAGTTCGAGGGTTGCCGTACCTTGGCCGGTAATGATATCCGCGTCGTCGAATGGTTCGATGATCGTCCCGCCCGTGCGTTCACGAATTGTCAGTGCGGCATTACGTCTTTCTGTTGACGTCGTTCCGGCAAACACGATGTTGGCCCCAAGGGACCGCACGCCTTCCACTTTAATGGCTGGCGCGTCCACGGGCATGGCAATGTCGGCTGATATTCCGTATTCCTTGGCTGCCAAAGCCACGGCTTGAGCGTGATTGCCTGAACTGTACGTAATGATGCCTCGCGCGCGAATTGCCGGATCCAGTCTCCCCACGGCGTGTAAAGCGCCGCGCGCTTTGAATGCTCCAATAAGCTGCATGTTCTCCGCTTTGAGGTACACTTCGGCGTTCGCCGCTGCGTCAATGGCCGGAATACGCAGCACCGGAGTGCGTAACACCTTGTTGACGAGCCTCATCGCTGCGGCGCGTACGTCTTCGGAAACGGGAATGGATAGCCGTTGAGCATTCACGGCTGGTACGTTAACAGATACATCGTCAAAAGGAAAGCCACTGCTGCCAACATCCCACGACGCTATGCACCACAGGTGACGCGGTGTGCATAACAACGATGATGCAGCATGCTGGAACGCGTAAGTCGTTATACACAAACCACAGAAATCCATTATTCATTCGGGCCCCTTATCGTACTTGCATAATAAATCGTGTACGCATATACGTGATCACGTCGATGCCGCGCACGCATACATCGATGCTTTGTGCCGCACGTAGTACCACCAGAGGAGAATTGCCCCGATGCAACTCGAAATGTACAGCTACCAAAATGGGCGATGGAGTGCGAATGGGTTTCCGGAATTAGATTCCGAGAACACGCTGGTCCTGGCGTTCTTCTCGCCGACTTTCGGAGGCACCGACACAACGCTTTCCGAGCTGCGGCGATTGTATCCACGGTCTCAGCTGCTTGGTTGTTCTACAGCTGGTGAGATTCACGGGACAGAGATCTTTGACAACTCGATTGCAGTGGCGGTCCTACGCTTCGAGCATACCCAGTTGCGCACGGCGTGTGCGTCTGTCTCGCGGGCGGAAGATTCAGCAGCGGCGGGGGCGTCGCTTGCACAAGCGCTTTCGGGACCAGGGTTACGTGCGGTGTTTGTGCTTTCTGATGGCAGTCGAGTGAATGGCAGCCACCTTGTGGATGGCATCAATAGTGGTTTGTCCCCGGATATCGTGGTTACCGGAGGACTTGCGGGGGACGGTACTGCATTTGGCAAGACGTGGGTGCTTGATCAAGGTGAACCGCGCGAGGGTATTGTGACTGCGGTGGGACTTTATGGCGAGCGTCTAAACATTGCTCATGGTTCGAAAGGTGGTTGGGACTTTTTTGGTCCTGAGCGTGTCGTTACTCGATCGAAGGACAACGTGCTTTACGAATTGGACGGGCGCCCGGCGCTCGACCTTTATAAGGAGTATCTAGGGGAGCGGGCTGCCGAGCTTCCTGCTGCGGCATTGTTGTTCCCGTTGTCGATTCGGGCCAATCGAGGCGACGCCAATCGAGTGGTGCGCACGGTGCTTTCCGTTGATGATGCCGAAAAGAGCTTGACGTTTGCTGGCAATGTGCCGACCGGACATTTGGCGCAGCTCATGCGCGCCAATTTTGATCGCCTCGTCGATGGAGCCGCTGGGGCGGCATCCGAACTTCGTGGTATGTTGAATAGCAGTGGGCCAACGTTATGTATTGCTGTATCTTGCGTTGGCCGGCGGCTCGTTTTGGGAGAACGGGCCGAAGAAGAAGTCGAAGCTGTGGTCGAGGCATTGGCGTCCAACATCCGCCAAATCGGATTTTATTCGTATGGTGAGTTGTCGCCCTATGCCACTGGGCGCTGTGACTTGCACAATCAAACGATGACGCTGACCGCCATCGGTGAGACATGATTGAAACACGCTTGCTTTTACGTCAGGTCGCCAAGGTGGGGGCGAGCGTGGATCGTCCTCCGGACGAGCGTGGTTGGCATGATTTTCTCGAGCGCGTCGAACGAAGCTACAAGGAGGCCGAGGCTGATCGTTATTTGCTCGAGCGTTCGCTCGACAAAGTTTCTGCTGAGATGCAGCAGCTCAATGAGAGTTTGCGGCGCGCTTCCGAGAACGCCTTGGCGGTGGAACGTGACAAACTAAAAGCCATCATTTCCGCAATGGGCGACGGTTTGGTGACGGTCGACAGTCGCGGGATCATTGAATCCATCAATCCCGCCGGCGCCATGATGCTCGGGTGGGATGAATCCGTGCTCGAGAACCGACGGCTCGCTGAGGTTGTCTCGAACGATCACGTGGTCCTCGATTCAGCATTGGAAGTTGCGATTGCGCAGGGGCATGCCTACCGCAATGAAAGCGCTCAGTTTGCTCATTGTCAATCGGGCCCCATTCACGTCTCTTACGCCCTCACGCCCATCTACAAGGAGCAGGAGATAACTGGGTTTGTCCTCATTTTTCATGATATGACGACGCGCAAACGTGCCGAGGAGCAACTAGAGCGAGCTCGTGCCGAAGCGGAAGCTGCAAGTCGTATGAAAAGCGAATTTTTGGCCAACATGAGCCACGAAATTCGCACACCTATGAATGCGGTTCTCGGCATGACCGGTTTGTTGCTCCATACGTCACTCAACGAGGAACAACAAGAATACGCTGCCATCGTCAAAAACTCTGGGGAACACCTCTTGAGTTTGCTCAATACCATTCTCGACTTATCTAAAATCGAGGCTGGTCGGTTGGAGTTGGAAAGCGTCACATTTGACGTTCGAGTAGTGCTCGACGAAGTTTTGCAGATGTTTTCCGATCGTGGCGCGGGGCCGGAAGTCGAATTGGTGGGTCACGTGTCTTCGGCAGTACCGCGGCAAATGATCGGGGATCCCAATCGCCTGCGCCAGGTGCTGCTCAATTTTGTCAGCAACGCGATGAAATTTACTCAGCACGGTGAAGTGACCGTTTTCGTGCAGGTTCAGTCGCTCGTCAATGATGTCGCAGAAGTACGGTTCGTCGTGCGTGATACGGGTATTGGCATGAACGACGAAGCGATGTCGCGGCTGTTTACGCCATTTTCACAGGCGGACGGTTCAACGACGCGTCGTTTTGGAGGCACAGGGCTTGGTCTGGCCATATCGAAGCAGATCGTCGAATTGATGCGAGGCGCAGTCGGCGTGACCAGCACGCCGGGTAATGGTAGCGAATTCTGGTTTACTGGGCAATTCCCGGTTCAATTGTCGGAGCAGGCCTCGCACCCACCCACTTCATTTCGGGATTTGCGCGTGCTCGTGGTCGACGACAACGCTTCATCGCGCGCCAGTCTCGTCGACACGTTAAACGAGTGGGGCATGCACGCCGTAGCTGTCGAATCTGGCATGCAAGCATTTGTTGCATTGGCGAATTCCAAGAAGGAACGCCAGTTCGATATGGTGCTTCTCGACCAACACCTGCCGGGACTTTCAGGACTCGATATCACGCGCGCATTACGTGCTGATCGCCATTTTGATCGAATTTCCAAAATTTGGATGGGGAGTTTGGGGCGGGGTGTGAGCGCCGACGAATTGCGCGACGCAGGCGTGGACGCCATCGTACCCAAACCCATCCGATGCCAAAGCCTCGAGCAAGCGATCAAGCGCGCGCGTCATGGTGACGACGGTTCTGAATCAAGACAAGTGACGCTGCCGCCGCCGCCGCGGACGATGGTCGCAACCCCGCCACGATTACGTACGCAGCAGGCACAAATTCTGGTCGCCGAAGACAATCCTGTGAATCAACGCCTCACGGGAAAATTATTGGAACGCATTGGGTGTACGTACGATATTGTGCAGCACGGACTCGAAGCCATGGAAGCCGTCGCGACGCACGATTATCAATTGGTCCTCATGGATTGCATGATGCCCGAAATGGACGGTTATCAAGCAACTCGAGAACTTCGCGATCGCGGTTTCAAATTGCCCATCGTTGCCATGACCGCGAATGCATTGCCAGGTGCGCGAGAAGCTTGCATTGGTTCCGGCATGGATGACTATCTAACCAAGCCTGTCGATCCCCAGAAACTCGAAGCTGTTGTAAAACGTTGGCTCATGCCGCCGCTCGACATTTCGAGTCTCAACAATGCGCGTGAATTGATGGATTGCGACGATGACGGGCTACGCGAATTGTTGCGAATTTTTTTCGTCGACGCCGAAAACAGTATTCTTGATTCTATTGTGGCCGTTCGTAATGGCGACACTGCTTCGTTAAACAAGTTGGCGCATAAGCTCAAGTCTGCCAGCGGCTATCTTGGCGCGGGAGCATTACAACAGCTTTGCACCGAAATCGAGCAAGCGACCCGCCGTTCCGATACATTTTGGGCCCTTCATCTCGGAACACAGCTCGGTCCAAGTATCCAAGCATTTCGCAATGCAATCGTCGCCCGCGGCATGTTGTAAACAGTCGTGGCGCCTTCTCGAGCGACCGCCATCGCCATCTCGAACCTGTGCCGGCTAATGGCGCCGCCGAGTCTCGCCGCATTCATGCGGTGAGGTATCGACGTTGTTGCCCCGCTCGCCGCCTACGCATGATTACCCACGCTCCCACCATCGCCCCCATTCCCCAACCGCTTGAAGCTCCATCCTGGTGTGGTGCGGCGCGACAAACACATCCGCCACCCGTCACCAAAATAGTTTCGCGGTTCGGTACGCATATGCCCGCCTGACAAACGCCATCCGGACAAACGGTTCCATTCAATAAAACGGGCGTCGAACACTCTCGCGTCGAAGGGTCACAGGTCCCGTCCGCATGACACGCATCCGCCGTCTGACAGAAGACTTCGTTCACACCCTGACAAACACCGCCCTGACAAACGTCGCTCCCTGTGCACGCATTGGCGTCGTCGCACGTCGCGCCATCGGGCGTCAATAGCCCCACGCACATCCCCGTCGTGGGATCACACATCGATGTGCCAGCACACGTAGCGCTCGTGAAACACATCTCCGGATCCGCACCAATACATTGCCCGGCCAAACAAGTATCCGTTTGCGTGCACGCATTGGCGTCGTCGCACGTCGTCCCATCGAGTACTGCGCACACGCCGGCAAACTTTGCGCCCGCGGGGACCGAGCATGCATCGCACGGACCTTGATCACAAGCGCTGTCGCAACAAAGCCCATCCGCGCAAAATCCCGATAAACATTCGGCACCCGTCACGCATGATTCGCCACGTTCGCTTTTCAAGTCATAGACATACGTCGAGCCTGAACTCGTGCCTTGATCGTCGTCGAGATACGCGCTCACAACCATCGTTTGCCCTGAGATCGCCGAGGCAAAACCATAGGCATCACCAATGGCCGCGTCACTTGCCAGCACTTCGAGGGTTTGGTACCAAGAAAAACCATTGTGCTTGAAAATGTATGCCGCTCCGGCGTTCATGTCGGCCGTATCGTCCAGCAAAGCTCCCACCAGGATTGACGAGCCACTCAATGCGACGCTGGAGCCAAAACGGTCATCCGACGCCAACCCTTGCGGTGACAAATATTCGCCAGGACTCCAATTAATCACAGTTCGTCGAAACGCATAGGCCGCGCCTGCGTCCGAGCTTGCCTTATCGTCCAAAGGCGATCCGACGACCGCTGTATCGAGTTCGATATCGACAGCCCAACCAAAACCATCGCCCGCAGCGCCGTTGGGACTAATGAGTTTTTTCTGCTGACTCCAAAGCGTGCCCTGGCGGAAAAATATGTACGCTGAACCCGAATCCAATCCGAACACGTCAGCTTCCGGCGCGCCCACGATTGCCGTTTCTCCGTTCATGGCCACCGCGCCTCCGAAATGGTCTCCGGCGTTGGAATCCGTCGGGAAAAGTTTCTTTTGCTCGATGTACACGCTTCCATTCCACGCGTAAACATATGCGGCACCGGCATCCGCTCCTTTGGCATCGGACCTGGGGCAACCCACAATGAGCGAATTATCCGAAACGTCCACCGTTTGGCCAAACATATCTCCGGGTTTGCCGTCCGCCGCATTGAGCTTGGGAAGCGGGATCCAGGTGCCGTTGGTCCTCAAAAAGACATACGCGGCGCCGGCGTTGAGCGTATTGCCATTTGCTTGTGGTGATCCGATGATCGCCTTGTTTCCATCAATCGCTACGGAATATCCGAACCAGCGTCCAGAACCGAAATCAGGCGCCACGATTTTTTGCTCGAATGTCCACGTCCCATTTGTCCTGACGTACACGTATGCAGCTCCAGCGTCTTGAGCGACCGAATCTTCGTAGGGAGTGCCGATGATGATTGTGTCGCCGTCCATGGCCACCGAAAAACCAAAAAGGTCGCTGGCCTTGCCGTTTGGCGCGACAATCTTTGTTTCGGTGGTTGTCACGAGTGACACAGGCGGAGCTGCGACGGCGACAAGTGGCGCAACGTTCATGTCCATCATGGAACTGTCGTTGCATGTCATGCCCAAGAGCATGACGGCGAGGGTAACCAAAGGATTCGCGCGGAAAAGCATGCTCGAGACGTTCATGGTATCGCGATTTCAGCTCGTTTCAACCGTGAGTTTGCGGATGAGGTTGGCGGAGTTACGCGAGGGCGAGCGTTTCTAAACGTCCACACGACTGTTTTCTTGTCCAAACCAGGTTCGTCTAATATCCTACCCGCCCTAAGAGGGTGTTGAACAGGTTGCTATGCGTCGCGAATCGTCGGTCGGACTTACTCAGCGTGCAAATGCACGCTTTCGTCGTCCTCCGTAGCTTCTCAACGCTCGCAACGCCTGTTCAACACCCTCTAACAGCGGAGAGCTTTTCCGGATGCGCGGTTCATCGGACGACAGCAAGTATTTCGACTTCGGTCACGAAACAGCCTCGAACGACCTCGCGTGGACAAACGACGTCATCGACGAATTCTTCATCCAGACCGATGCAATTCGCGATTTTTTGACACGTACTCCAACGCGACCGTTCATTGCTGGACCCAAAGGAAGTGGCAAGAGTCTTCTTCTTTTCAAGCGATTGTTACACGCCCGTATGCAGCCCGGCGTCATCGTTCTGCCGCATCATCCCGTCAAGGCATACAGTCCCGCACTCGATTTTTCTACGGCGCCGTTTTGGCATCTGTTCAAGGATGACAAACCCGTCATGCACTTGTGGGGAAGCCTTTGGTCGTGGGCACTTTGTCGGACCATCATTGCCGGATGGTACGAACATGAACGACTTACGCAAAAAGAGAAGACGCCTCGCATGGAGACCATGGCGGAGCTCATTGTCGATCGTCGCCACGATCCATTCGAGCTGGTGTTCGATTACTTGCACGAACTCGATACGGGACTCAACAAGCGCCGGGGTAGGGCGCTCGTGCCGGACCTCTTGTCCGAATTGCGTAGTTTTGTCGTGCGCCACGCGGATGAATATCCGCCGACGTATGTTTTTATTGACAACCACGACGATGCTTTCGAGGAAGCTCCGGAATATTGGGTCGCATCGGCGTATGGTGCATTCTTGGCCATTCAAGAATTGCATGCAATGACGAATCGCCGTCTTCATTTCATGCTCACGTTACGCCCTGAAGTCATTTGGCGTTTGCGCGAAAGCCAGCATTTTCCGAAATGGTCGCGTGATATTTTTCAAATTGCGTGGGAGGACCATGAACTCATGGCGCTTTTCCGCATTCGTGCTTCTTACTTGCACCGTAGCTTGTTGGCGCGGCCGGAATTGGCCCAATCTGATCCCTTGCATGCTTTTTTCGGAGACGAACTTGTTGATTCGAAGACCGGAAAAATCGCGATTCGCACCGTGAACCTGGAAAAGGACGAACCCATTCATGAACGTGTGGACAGTTATTTGTTGCGGCATACGCTTCGACGTCCAAGAGATCTCATCGTCATTGGCAATGAGATTCTGGAAAGGTTGCGTTCGCCGATAGCTGTGGGGGAAAGTCGTGCGCGGCGCATCCGTGATGGAGTCAATGCGGCGAGTCGCGTGATTCGCGATGGATACCTTGCGGAATGCGAAAGTCGTTGGCCGTGGCAAGGCGACGACGCGTCATTAAAATCATTCATTCGTCGCTATATTCGTTACAACATCATCCCCCAATTCGAACAAGCTCGGATCAATCGTGAATTCGCCGAGCGCGTCGGTCAGGATCCTGCGGTGACAGCGCCCTTGAGTGCTCTCGTCACGCTCGGTCTTTTGGGCTTCCCCGTCCCGGATGCGAACCAACCGGACCTCGTGCAACGATTCCTTCGTCCAGACGAAAGCACGTCGGCGCAAATTCCTTTGAATGCCGATTATTATCTGGTTCACCCGGTTCTGTATGGCGATCCTTTTCATATTCAGCCGGTGAAAGGGCAGGCGATCGGGCCTGGATTACCGTTCGACCCTGAAAAACTCAATTGGGAACCCCGGATTTCGCAAACTGCACGAAAAACACCACTCCCTGAATTGCAAAATGTCACGGTTTTTTCGTGGATTCACTTGTCAGATTTGCATTTCGGCGCAGGAAACATCGCGCATCGATTCGACCAGAAAGCCGTCTCTCGAGCTATTTTGCGGGATATCGAAGCGAATGGTCCCAAAAATCCGAATTTCGTTTTCGTGACGGGCGACATCGCCTACAGTGCCAAACCCGCACAATACAAAGATGCCGGGCTTTGGTTCGACGAATTGGCCAAATTGCTCAGCATGGCCCGGGAACGAATTCGCCTCGTCCCCGGTAATCACGACATCGATCGCAGCAAGGCCGCCAAGTTGCTCGTCAGCGATATCCATGCACGCGTGCGGTCGAATCCCGAGGACCTCGATGAACGCTTGGGTGACGAAGATGCGCGCAAAGCATTGACCCTGAAGCTCGAAGCATATGCCGCATTCGCGAAAAAATATGGAGCGGCGGCACGCAGACGAGGACAACTGGACATCGATTGGACCGAGTCACAACGCATTGAACCTTATGGGTATTCCATTCGGCTCGTGGGGCTTTCTTCCGTTTGGTGCAGCGATGCTTCCGACGGTCGCGAATCCCCACACGCTTCTGAACCATTCGTGCCCAACATGGTGCTCGGGCCGGCGCAAATTCGTAGCAAAATCGATGCTACTTCCGACGAGGAATTACTTTTCTTGCTCACGCACCATCCACCCGAATGGTATCATCGCGTGTCGATGGATACGTTGTCGAGCGCTTTGTCCCGAAAAACTCATATTCATTTGTGCGGACATGTGCATGATGCCTCGGCACGCGCCGTAAAACGATTCGGTGCGTCATTACGATCCGTTCGTTGTGTGGCAGGTGCCGCGCACGGTTCACCGTCGGAACGAGACCACGGTTATGCCTGGGGTGCGTTGCGCTGGAATTTTTTGCGGGCACGTTGGGAAGTGGGTTGGGCACCACGCGTATATCGAGCGGATCCCGATGGTATGTATCCGATGCCTTATCCTCTCGACGCGCACGGATATGCGTGGGAAGAAATCGATCTCGCGTGGGCAAATCCGACTCCACCGAATTCGGTGCCGCACCCGTCATCGAGTTCGGCGCGATGGGGCTGAAATGCAGGGGGAACCCCGAACGACTCATTGGCCGTGTGCTGACGCGCCATGTCTTCGTGGGTGCTTCAGCCAAAGTTCGCTCAATGATGAATCCCGCAGAATATCGAGCGTTCGTCGTGCCGTAGCGGCTCAAAAATTTTCTATACAATCCTTCCGTTCCGATGCATCATCTGCTCCGTCGAGCAAAAAATGTCGACAAGGGGAAAATCTACCATGAAACTCTGCGGTTTTCGCGTCAGCAATTATCACAACAAAGTCCGCGTCGTACTCCTCGAAAAAGGCATCGAACACGACGAAGATCAAACGTGTTTTCCTTCGCAAAAGCCCGAGTTCTTGCAACGCACACCCATGGGCAAAGCTCCCTTCCTCGAGACGCCGAACGGAGTCATTTGCGAATCGGCCGTCATCTGCGAATACATCGAAGATGCGTACCCGGAGAAACCGCTCATGCCGCGGGATCCATTTGCGCGGGCGAAAGTGCGCGAACTGATTCAGGTGCTCGAACTCCACATCGAACTCGTCATTCGCCGGACCTTTGGAGCGGTGTTTTTCGGCGGCAGTCTAACGGACGAAGCGAAGGCCGACATTCGCAAAGATTTGTCGAAAGGCATTCGGGCCTTTAATCACTTGGCCCAATTCGATCCCTTTGTAGCCGGCTCGGAATTCACCTTGATCGATTGCGCCGCGGCGATTCACTTTCCCGTCTTGTCGCTCGCGAGCCGGATGGCATTAGGCGAAGACTTTCTGGCTCAAATCCCCAAGGCCGCAGAATATCTCGAAATGATAAAGCTTCGTCCGGCGGTGGCGCAAGTGCACGCAGATCGCGATATCGCGTTTGCGGCGTTTTCGAAACGCTGACGACCCTTTACTTTTTGGCGCAGGGCTTTCGTAACATCATCACGAACGATTCGCCCTGCGCATTGCCCTCGGGTGTGACGAGGACTGCCGCGGCATTCGGAGCGGCCAATGCATATCCACCAAATCCACCGTGCCCGTGCCCGTGTTCGTCATTGATCAACGTTACGACGTCCGATTCCGTAGGCGTTTTTCCGAACGGAATGAACAACGCTCGCACGCTGCTGTACCATTCGTTTCCCCCACGTTCTTCGTCTTGCCCCGCCGAATAAATCGCGGCTACGATGCCGTCGTCCGTGGTCGCCGCGGATAAAAAGGATCCCGGTGCAGGCAGCGTGAAGACATCGGTTACTGCAATGCCGTCGTCATCGAGTTTCCCCAAACGCCAGCCGACGCGGGCGGCTTGCCAAGCAAGCAAAAGACCATTGCGAGAACGAATGGCTTGAGGATCTTGGATATCCGGTTCGACTCCGCTCACCGCATACGTTGCCCCATTAAATCCACCCGATTTTGCGTCGATTTGGCGCGCCCAAAGGCCCTTGGCATCAAATCGCGACCACGCGGTGATGATTCGATCGTTCCAAAGAAAATTCATGGATTCGGCCACGACGCCAGGACCAACGTCTTCCTTCGTTTCTACACCCTTTTTGTCGATTCGTCTCAGCACCATGTGGCGATTGTCCTCGAGTCCCTCGGGCATGATCGACAAACAGCTCGATTCACTACAATGAAGCCAAGGTACGTCCGATGCTTTCGCGTTTGGCTTGACGCGAGTTCCCACCGCAAGACGGGTGCTCAGGCTCCACATCGCGAACTCGCCGGGTGAGCCCAGAAAAAACAGCGCTCGATCAGCCCACACTGCAAATCGGTTTGGTTCCTCCGCCGGAACTGGATCGAGCAATTCGATACGGTTCAGCTGAGGTTTGTCCGGATTGTGTACGTCGACGAGCACCCACGCAGCACCCGAAATGGGTTTATCGGCGCCGGTACGCAACACCCATAAGAAGTGTTCACGCACGTGCACGGAAACAAACCCGGTATCGAATGCAATTGGTAAAACGAATGGTTCGACATTTTCGCCGGTGAGGCGCAGGAGGACCCGATGCGTTCCGGATTTTGCGAGGACCCACGTGCGATCACCAGCGTGTCCGGTCCACTCGACTTTACGCACATCAATGGGCTGCCGTTGCGGGGAATTTACGACGCAAGATGACGCGGCCGGCGCAAGCGGCAGCGCCGTCGGAACAGGCGCAGGGCGCACGGGGATGGGCCCACATGCGACGAGGGATCCTGCAAGAAACAGGCTGAGAATGTTGAAAATGGGGTGCTCGGCCATGGGCAATCGATGCAACGTACGATGTTCATTCTTCGTACGAACACGCGCTCACGTCAAGCGTTACCTCAATGTGTTCGTCGAAGTTGGTCGGTCGTTGATTCGCCTGCGGGTTGTCGAAATTCCGCCTGTACGAATCACAATCGGTTGTGTTATACGAGCGATCATGGTTCTTGCCGCTCCCGCCGCTGCTCGTCCACCGCGTGACGCGCACCGTATCGACGAGGCGAAGCTTGCTCGATGGCTTGAAGAGCACGTTGATCGGTGCCGCGGAGGCGGACAAGTCACGGCACTTCAATTCAAAGGTGGTCAGTCGAATCCGACGTATTGGGTGGGTTTTTCTGGGAACGATGGATTCGAATGTGAATTCGTTCTTCGCAAAAAACCACCCGGGCAGCTGCTTCCTTCGGCCCATGCGGTCGAACGTGAATATCGAATCATTCGAGCGCTGGGGGAAGTGGGCGTACCCGTTCCGCAAGCGATAGCTGTTTGTGAAGATCCGGCGGTGATTGGGACATCATTTTTTGTGATGAATCACGTATTGGGTCGAATTTTTTGGGATCCGCGCCTGCCAGAAGTCGCCACTTCCGATGAACGCAGCGCCATTTATGCGGATCTCGTGAGCGCTCTCGCCGCATTGCATCGAGTCGACTACGCCGCAGTGGGACTTGGTGACTATGGGAAAGTCGGTGGATTCATCGGTCGCCAGGTCACGCGTTGGTCCCAACAATACCAAGCATCACGAACTGCGGACGTTCCAGCGATGGAAGCCTTGCTCGTTTACTTGGGCAACCACGTGCCTCGAGACGATGAAACGACGCTCGTTCATGGTGATTATCGCCTAGATAACGTCATCATTGCTCCGGATGCACCCAAAGCACTGGCAATCATCGATTGGGAATTGTCGACGCTTGGGCATCCGATAAGCGATTTGGCATATTGGTGCATGGGATATCATTTGGCATTGCCAGGTCGCGGGAGCCTTGTGGGGTGCGATCTGAAAGCGTTGGGCATTCCAAACGAAAACGAAATCGTCGAAACTTATTGCCGCTTGACCGGACGGGGCAACCTCGAGCATTGGCCATACTTCATGGCCTTTGGCATCTTTCGATTGGCAGCGATTGCCCAAGGCGTCTACAAGCGCAGCTTGCAAGGCAATGCTAGTTCAGACCAAGCCAGTATGTATGGTGCAGCCGTTTTTGCGTTGGCCGATTTGGGGTGCGGGATTCTGGGAATTCGGCCGGGGAATTAGTGCGTTCCCGTTTGGAAAACGTTCATCTCGCGGGGACGCCGATGGGGAAGATGTCTTATCGGGGGTATGGGGGCATCAGCGCTAACTTAGACATACATTGCCCTCAATTCTCTCATCCGGCGGGGTTTGGGGCGGCAGCCCCATCGTCAACTGGGTAG
>JANORL010000057.1:0-3205 GCA_031415295.1 Polyangiaceae bacterium
ACTTCCATGGGAAATCTTGCGCGCCCCGGTTTTCATTCTCGCACACATTCCGCGCGCCCGGTCCATTTGCACATGACCTTTTGCACTCGAGGCTCGGGGCCGCGAACGCAGCGAAATGCCAAGATGTTCGAGCGGTCTAACCATAAAGTCCCCGCAGCTTTCTACGCGACGATTCTGACATGCACAAATCCCCCTTGGGAACCCGTGGGTTGATTGGCGCACGCCAGGATCGCCGCACGAACGTCCGCAGGGTGATCCGGGCGTTGCAAAATGTCCGCACAGGCGTCCGCATGGTGATTTGTGCAAAAATGGGGTAGAAAAGTTGCGTATAACGCGGCGTTTGGGAAGTACGGTGCGCGGGCTCTCTGTGGGGTACGACCGAAACTTGATCGTGGTCGCGCGTGAGGGTGGGAGTGGATGGAGATCCTGGTGCGAATCTGTATTGTCCGACGTCAGTCGTTGAGGATAGATTACGACGATGATGTCAAGACGCGGCGCCGCAGGTTTTTTCTTTGCGGTGCTTGCTTTCGCAGCCGCCGTCCTTTTCATGATCGTGCGGTTCGCGCTTCCGCCGCCGATTCCCGTTGCCGTTCCGATACCAGCACCGCTTGGACCACCGCTGACGCACCGCCTTCTCTTCGTCGTCGTCGACGGACTTCGTTATGACGTGGCCACCGATCCCACGTTGATGCCCGCGTTCGCCCAACGCATGGCCGAGCGTCGAAGCGCAGAGATATGGGCTGGCGTCGTTTCAATGACGTCGGCGGCTATCTTGACCTACGGAACGGGACAGCACGGCGAGGTCGAGCAAATCATCAAGAACCACTCGGGCACTCCTGTGTCGCACGACGACTTCATTTCCCATGCGCGAGACGCTGGCCTCGTCACAGCGTGTGTTGGAGACAGGACGTGGTTCAAGCTGTATCCAAATCGATGGACCCTATCGCACCCCGATCCGTATGGCGTCGCCATTGATGTCGATTACAACGCGGAAATATTCGCTGCCGCTCGCACATTTCTCACGGGAGAACCCCGGCCAAACCTATTTGTCCTCCATTTCGTGACGCCCGATCATCAGGGCCATGCGTATGGCATCTTCTCTGACCGCTATAAGGCGCATATCCGCGGCTTCGATAGAGATTTTGCTGCGTTGCTCGCTGAAGTCCCGCCAGAATGGACCGTCATCGTCACGAGCGATCACGGTGCGACGCCGTCGGGTACACACGGCACAGATACCGCGATTCAGCGGCGTTCACCGATTTATGCTTTTGGGCCGGGAATCGCTAAAAAATCGGGCGATGGTGGTGTGCTCCATCAAATCGATCTTGCAGGGACGCTTGCTGCCCTGATTGGCGTGCCTGCTCCTGCACACGGCCGAGGGCATTTGCTGGTCGATTGGCTCGACGTCGATGATGGGCAACGCGCGAAGATGGCGTGTGCGGACCTCGTTCGTTTATCTGCTTTCGCGCGAGCAACGCTTACGGAACCGTTGGACCCGACGATCGTGGAATCGGCTTGCGCCGTCAAGGATCCGCATCGTCGGATCACGGCCGCGGCTGCGGCCGCTCACACGCTCGATCAAGCCATTAGCGACGCGCATATCACGGGTAGATTCGCGTTGCTGGCACCGCTGTTCGTGGTCATTGCAGCGCTCGCGCTCGGTAGGGTTGCATTCCGCGGCGGCGTGAGGTTTGGCAAGGCAACCGCGTTGGGTCTGGGTCTCATCGCCTTTTCCGTCACGGTCATCTATGCGATTGAGCGACTGCCTTGGCGTTGGCCCGATATCGTGCGAGCGTTCGGCTATATCACGCTCAATGCTGCGCTGCTCGTGGGGGTCGTGCGTCGTCGCGCATCGGCTGAGTTTTTCGACAAGTACCCTTTCATTGGCGCGGCGCTTCTGCCTGGGCTCGTCGTCGTCTCTGAAACGAAAACGACGCAGCCCGAGGCATTCGTGCTAGCGACCGTTTTTTCGTTTTTGGCGCTCGTGGTCGGTTTGCCTCGAACCTTGGAAGCGCCGATCATTTCTTTTCAACGCTCTTCCTGGCCACGCATCGCACTTGTGGCACTTCTTTTCGTCGGGCTACTGCCCTTAGCATTTCGCGAGGCGGGGTATTTGCCGCGCGCAGTCGAGACATCGCCCGACGCCACATTCGCACTCGCAATGGTCAGTATTGGCCTTTTTGTGCTCTTCGTTTCGCTCCGACGCCGACCTGAAGTCAACGCCCCGCCAAACCTATTCGTCGTCGCTGCACTTGGCGCCCTCGCATGCCTATGTCTCTTTTTGCGGCGAGTTGCGCCCGCCCCCTTATGCCTCGTCGGCTGGTTCGGAAGTGCGATCGTGCTCGTCTTTTTGGCTTTTATTGCGCCAGGTAGGCGCGTGCGTGCGTACATCGAGCTCGTTGCGCTCACGTCTTATGCGTGGGTGTCACGCGATGCAGAACTGCCCCTGTTGCTTGCCACCTATGCCATTGCAGTGGAGGTTGGTGAAAGCCTACGTGTTGAGGGAAATGGACGCATAACTCCGTCGTTGGTTCTCGGCATCGTGACGTTTCTGTTTTCGTGGACGTATGTCCAACGAGTGGGCGTTGAACTCGGATTGGATTTCGGGCATTTCGATTTTGGCGCTGGCTCGTTTCGTCAACAAGGCACATCTCTTGTTCGCATCGCCGCAGCGCTCGTCTACAAACACGGTCTGGCACGCGTGGGTGTCATTGCGGCGGTGCTCGTTCCGCTTTCGCCTCGACTCAGGGTATTTGCTGCGCAGGGGCTTTTTCTTGCCGAACTCGGACGAACGACGATGCTCATCGTCTTGTTTTATGCATGTCGAGACTCCTTTTGGACTTCCCTGCGCGTCGTCGCTGATGCTCCACATTCGCTTACGGCAACGGTCGTGGCGGCAGGAGCTTATGGTGTTTCGGTGATGGTGGTGCGAAAGGAAGAATTTCGCGACAACGTAATGCCGCGCCAAACGGTGTGATGAATCGGGTCTTGGGTTTGTTGGCGGCACCTTGAAAAGCGGATCGGCTCGAACGTTGAGAAGGCAGTGCCGCCGCAATTGCATCATCCGTCGTCATCGCGGGACTTCCAGGGGAAATCTTGCGCGCCACGGTTTTCATTCTCGCACACATTCCGCGCGCCCGGTCCATTTGCACATGACCTTTTGCACTCGAGGCTCGGGGCCGCGAACGCAGCGAAATGCTTGTGA
>JANORL010000058.1:0-2047 GCA_031415295.1 Polyangiaceae bacterium
CTGGAGCGCGGTTTGTCTTTACGCTTCCGACTGCGCCATCAACGACGTGACGGTCACGCCGACCAGGTTTTTCCTGTCCATCGCATCGAGAATCTTGGGCAACGCTTCGATGCTTGCGGGCGTGTGATCATCGCGCTCCGCTGCATCGTGAAGAAGCACGATGGCCCCGTCTTCGAGCTTGGAAACGATACGCCCTACAACACGGTGCGGATCTGCCGAAGCGACTCCATCGAGCGCCCGCGCAGACCAACCAATGACGGTGAGTCCAAGCTCGTTGACTTCGCGCTGGTGGACCGAGGTGCTCATAACGTTGGCGAAAGCAGCTTGAAGGCGAGGTCCCATTTCTCAGCGTTCTCCTCGGTGCGCTCGGGGAGGCGTTCCTGTGCTGTGTGACGATCTACGTCGCGCACGGTTAGGGAAGCGCCCCAGGCGAGCAGCAGCCGGATCATCTCGATGTCGAGGCGATCCGCGGCATGCCCGAGGGCGTTCATCCCTGTCGGACTTGTCGACTCCCCCATCGACTTCGTCGCCCCTGCACGCAGGAGCGTCGCGGCCATTTTCAGGTCCCCTCGCTCCACGCAGATGCAAAGCGGTATCTCCCCCTCGTCGCCCCTGACGTTGGGGTCGGCTCCCGCGGCGAGGAGCAGCAGCGCGGCATCAGATTGCTTGTAGAAAAAAGCCGTCAGGAGCGGTGTCGCACTGTGATGGGCGGTCCAGATATTTGAGTCGGCCCCATGCCGAAGAAGTAGCGCGACGGCTTCGATGTCGCCGCCACCTTCGATTTCGCCGACGGCGTCATGAAGGGGTGCAAACTCTCCGTGGAGCACGTTGGGATCATCTCCCGCCACGAGCAGCCGCGCGAGGGTATCGAGGTCGTGGTCCCGGACCGCACGGTGTAGATTGGCGCTCATGACTATAGACCTGACATCGGGTGACCAGGTGCGCAATTCACCAGCTTGAGCGCGTCACACCACGTGATGCCCCTGGTGAGATCTTCGCGCTAAGAAAATTTCTTCGTCGTCTTCCAGGGATTCGGTGACGAAGAGACCCAGGCCACCTCCTTCAATCAGGACGCCACCGCTGGGCGATTCCCATTCCTCTGCGTCCGGTGTATTGGGAAGGATCACCTTGAGAACGACACCCTCAACGGATCCACTATCGTGATAGACCGCAACGACGTCTCCTTCCATTACTTCGAGACCGCTCCTGTATTTCATGGCGCTATCCCCCCTCCGCCATGCGGAGAAACGGGTACTGCTCCGGGCAACGGCGAAAATTCAGGGGTCGGCTTGCTGAAGTCTCGTTTCCAGGAGCAGCGGCAGCCGTGTGCTGGCGGGCTTTGTCGCATTTTGAAGTGGTGTGTATGATTCGCCATGCCGTAGTGTATATCATTGCCCACTGCTGTGCTGTGGTACTCATACCCGTACCCTCCAACAGGCACAGGAAGGCAGGGTAGGCACCGGCGCGGTAAGGCAATCGGTGGAGACGTCGTTGTCGTCGTGGCGGTTGCGGTCGGGACCGCTGTGGCAGTCGGGACGGGTATGGCGGTGGGGGGCGCGGTCGCCGTGGTCGACGACGTCAACACCATCGTTGCGACGGAGCCAGCCTTGGCAATTGCTACGACGAGCATGCCAAGTGCAACGACGTCGGCAATCCCCGGGGCTGGCGAATCCAACTGCGACGTGAGAAGCGCCATCACGGCCCCTTGCGTGAAGACGGGCCAAGCTTGTCTGGCTGCCTCGGCCATCGTTTGTCCGACGAAGTTTTGGGTGTTTGTCTGTTCGGAATCGGGATAGCGGAGAAACCCAGCCTGCACCCCGCGTTTGATGATTTCTTCGTAGCCGTATTGAGCAAGCGCGTGCCTGCCGATCCATTCGTACGTTGTCCCGTCCATGGGTATTGATTGAGATGGGGGCGACGGGACGTACGCCTCGGGGACAGAGCCGCAATCGAGAACGGCGGCGGATAGAAGCAGCCAGACCGCGGTCACGCAGGTTTTGCGGAGCAAGCCATTGCTGACGGTAAACCGACAGAGGAAGGTCGTCAT
>JANORL010000059.1:0-11515 GCA_031415295.1 Polyangiaceae bacterium
TCCCTGACTTCAGGAACCTGCGGCGCAATGGGATACGCTGCGTATGCGAGGGCCAGGAACGTTTGGCTCGCCGACGATGCGATAGCTGCACGCATCGAAAAGGAAAAAGATGCGTATCACCGCATGGAGGATGCGTACTACCGTAACGAGGATGGGTCTTACCGCATGGAGGAAGAGGACCGGCCGCCCGAGCCCGACCACTTTTACGATTTGTGGAAACCCGAGCATAGTGACTACCACAACGTGGCCTTCGTGGCCGTGTATCGGCGAGAGTTTCAGCGAATCGCCGAATGGCTGCACGCCGAGACCGTATGGCAATACCCGGAGCCTGAGGATCTGGAAGCGATGAGACGAGGGCTCGAACGCTGGAAGGACCACGATTTCTTGCCCATGGGACCTCAACGCACGGAACCAGATTGAGCGGCGCGGCGATCTGGTCACCTCGACGGATGCGCTCGGCCGCGTCGTGACGTTTTACGTGGACGCACTCGGCCGCGTTGAAACACGCATGGACAAATACGGAGCGCAAGTCCCAACAACGTCGTGGACCTGGGATACAGCGCCGCACGGCATTGGAAAGTTGCGTTCCGTGGTGAGTCCCGACGGCGTGAAAACGTATTCGTACAACAAGCGTGGACAAACGGACACGGTGAAAAGGCCCGTAATCCTGCCATTGCAACTTGGCACGGGTGAAAGAGACCGTCTCAGAATTCACTCGCTCGTTCCAATCACGCCGCGTGTGCCGCCTTGGAATTCGGCAACCGCTGCGTCGATGCATACACCGTCGTGCGATTACGACCCGCTCGTTTCGAGACGTAAAGCGCTTCATCCGATGCCTTGAAAAGCTCTTCCCACGTGTCCCCCGATTCCGGAAATGTCGCGACTCCAATCGAACACGTCACGCGTATCGGCATCGGCTGACCATCCGCTCCCACCTTGGGCGTATGAAACGTTGTTTTGCCCAATTCAATTCGCACTCGCTCCGCCAATAACTCGGCACCACCCACATCCGTCTCTTCGCATATCACGACGAACTCTTCCCCGCCAAACCGCGCAATCGCATCCGTCGAACGCCGTTGTTTACGCAATATGTCCCCAAGTCCCTTGATCACCACATCACCCGCATCGTGCCCAAACGTGTCGTTCACCTTTTTGAAGTGATCAATGTCCACAATGAGCACGCTGAGCTTGCGATTAAATCGTTTCGTCGCCTTGATCTTCTGCTCGGCCACTTCGAGCATCGCGCGCTTGTTCAGAAGGTTCGTGAGACCATCGAGCGTCGCAAGCTCTTCGAGACGCCGCATCATCCGCGCATTCGCCAATGACACCGCCACGTGACTCGAAAGCACATCGAGCATGCTCCGCGCTGCATCTCCAAATGCTCGCTGGCGTCGTGAGCCAAGCACCAATGTACCCAATGGCTTATCGTGCACGAGCATTGGGAGTACAATCATCGAAGGCATATTCGGCGGCATCACGTTACGCGTAAACACCACCTGTCGCTTTTCGTCGTATTCGCCACGCAATGGAAGTGCATGTTTCGTTTCCAATGCCATTGACACCAATCCCGAGTTTGTCCGGAATGACTCGCCTACCAAACCCGGTTCTTCCGCTCCACTGACCGCCCGGATTTCATGCGTCTTGTGCGTTTCGTCAAACAGCGTCACGGCTGCGAAATCAACACTCGCGATTTCCCGCGCACTACGCAAACCTGCGTCAACCACTTCCGATTCCGTGTTCGCTGCATTCAATTGCTCGACCGCGCGATACAGTTTGCCTTGCTCGACCTTGGCTCGTTCCAATTGGACAAACACCCGTTCGTTCTGCACAGCACGCAACGCGTATCGACAAGCTTCCGCGGCAAGCGCTTCTTCTCGCGCACCAAATGCTTCAGGTGATTTGCGATCAATCACGAGAACTCCACGAAGTTTGTCATGGTCGAACACCGGCACCACGAGCACCGACTGCACCGGACAAGGCCCGGCGTAGTACGGAAGTTTGTAGCTCGGCTTGAGTTTGTGGAGTGAAACCGTCGATCGTTGCGTGGTGACGGCGCCGAAGATTCCATCACCGACGACAAACGGTCCTTCGACGACGTTCGGATCGGCGGACGAAACTTCACTCACTCGCAGATGCGTACCCGCATCGTTTTGCCACAGCAGGACCGCGGTATGAAGGTCCATCGCTTGTCGCAACAGACGCAGCGCGAACAACACCGACTGATGAATTTCTTCCACGCCCGAACGAGCAAGTCGTTCATCTTCGTTGGGTCGTACAGCAACTCGTGAATTCGCCGGCGTGTGGAGGCGGTAACTACGAGCGTCGTCGCGAAGTTTGTCGACCTCGACCTTCACGCGCGCTTCGAGCGCTCGACGAACGCGACTGAGTTCGCCACGTAAAACGAGTGCATTGAGCGACGCAAAGATCGCCATGAAACCGCCCGCATACACAAACCTCGTCAAGCTTCCGTGACGCACGCCCCACAGACGCAGAGCTGCGTCGAGGCACAACGCGAAGACGATGCTTCCAACGGCTGCGCTAGGACGCGCGAACGCGCTCACGAGCCCGACGCACACATACACGAGCGGATACAGGGCTCCGTCGAGCTTGCCATCACCACGAGTCACGATGGCGTACACGAGCACGACGAACAGCATGCCGACTTCGAGGTCGCGACGGAACGTGCCGTCGATCGCTCTCGCACGAGCGGACACGCGTATCGCGACCATCGCGAAGAGCAACGCTCCCGCGACCACTTCGGTCCACAAGGGTGTCGACGTAGACGTCGAAACGACCATGAGCGCTGCGAGTAACAGCGACACGAATGACGTAAACGTCACCCGACCAAGTTGAACGAGGAAGCGCACGATTGCCGTCATGCTTGCTGTATGGGGCGGTATCAGAAGGCCGTGCTTCTGGCCCAGTTCTTGGACACTCGGGATAAGCTCCGCGCGTGCGCCCCGGCATTCGTCTCCAGCTCCTCATCGCCTTAGGGACGCTGCTCGTCCTGGCGTTCTTGCCTTTGTTTTTCGCCGTCGCGAGTCTCACGCGAGCAAGCATGGCGGGAGTCATTCCCAGCGCGCCGCTCATGCGTTTGCTCGCGCTGTACATGGGCATCTTCGCACTCGGCTTGCTCGTGTTCATGTACATCGCGATGACGCGTCTCGTGGTTGATCCGGTCGAACGCTTATCAAGGGCAGCAGCTCGCGTCGCTGATGGCGCACGGGTTCTCGAAGTGCCTCGTAGTGGTGCGCGTGAACTTGCGGATCTCGGTTCGAGTTTGTCGCAGATGACCGAACGACTACGCGCCGACGAAGAAAAACTGCGCGCAAAAATCGACGAGGCTACGCGTTACGCGAAAGAACTCGAACAAGCTCAAGCTCGCTTGGTGCGTTCGGAAAGACTCGCTTCCGTGGGGCGTTTGGCCGCGGGTCTCGCGCACGAGATCGGCAATCCCATCGCGGCAATTTTGGGCTTCCAAGATCTGTTGCTTGCCGGAGGACTGGACGACGCGGATCAAAAAGATTTTCTCGGGCGCATGAAACGCGAGACCGAGAGGATTCATCGCATCTTGCGCGACTTGCTCGACTTCGCGCGCCCGGCTGCAGCTGTGCAACAAGACTGCGTCGAGGAAACACCAGGCTCGGTTCAACAAGCGATCGACACCGCGCGCGATTTGCTTGGACCTCAAAAGGCCATGCGCGACGTCGAGATTTGTTTCGACGTGGAAGCATCGCTGCCTGCCGTGACGCTGTCGGAAGAACATCTCGTACAAGTGCTGCTCAACTTGCTCCTCAACGCGGCGGACGCTGTTCCAGCAAGTGGAGGCCGCATCGACGTACGCGCAACACGAACGACATCGGGCGTACGTGTCGAGGTCGAAGACAACGGACCTGGCGTGGCTGTAGAGATTCGGGAACTCCTGTTCGAACCGTTTACGACGACGAAAGAGGTCGGCAAAGGAACGGGGCTTGGACTCGCCGTTTGTCGCGGACTACTTGAAGGTGCCGGGGGAACGATCGCGTCGGAGGAAGGCTGCGCTGGAGCGCGGTTTGTCTTTACGCTTCCGAGTGCGCCTTAATACTACTGCGGGACTTCGCGACGAACCGTTGCCCGAGGTCGACTCGACGATTGCTTTATCAAACTTTGCGTAGCATCTGACCGCGTGTATGCTCCAAGCCGTGACTTCCCCCCATCCTCCGCTGTTCACCGACGTTTTCCTCGCCAGCCACTATGCCGCTGAATACGCCCAATTCCGCGATAGCGATGAAGAAAAAAACCTCGTAGAACGGCTGCGTAATTGGGCCGAGCGGCGATTTCAGAAAGAAACCGCAGCCGAAAATACCTTCGTCGACATCTTTTTCAAAGATACGTGGGGCTACTGGGGGGCTGGTGCACGTCCAACGTCCGAAGGCTTTAATATTTTCCCGAAATTCCCCATTGGCAATGCCGGCGAACGCGGAGGAACGGGTTATGCCGACCTCGCCGTCGGGTGGTTCGACCGATCGCCTATCGCACCGACCCCGCAAGCCGTATGCGAATTCAAAGATATTCGGTCAGGTCTCGACAAACCACAGCGGCGTAAAGGTAATGACCGCTCGCCGGTCCAACAATGCGCGGATTATTTGAAAGAAGCCTCCAAACGACTCTTCGGAAACGAGCCCATCCAACCAACGTGGGCCATTTTGTCGGATATGAACGAGGTGCGACTGTATTGGCGAAGGACCATGCCGTCGCAAATGCAACGGTTCGTAATTCAACGCGATACGACCGAGCGCGACGTGGAAGTTTCCCTGCTCGATACCACCGAAGACGCACGTTTTCAGCGGTTTATCTTCGCCAAACTGCTGCACCAGAGCATGTTGCTCTCCACGAACGGGCCGTCAAAACTAGAAAAACTGATTCTCGAGCAGGGGCATCACGAGCATACCATCGAGAACGAATTCTACCGGGAGTACCACCATTATCGCGAATCCATCTTCCGGGCACTCGTCGCACACAACCCCGGTTTTCCGGAAACGCGGGGAAAATTGGTGCGTTTGGCGCAACGTTTCCTCGACCGGTGTATCTTCATTCTTTTCTGCGAAGACATGGGATCGGCGCTTCACTTTCCACCCCATGTATTACGCGACTTGTTGGTGCGCGAGAGTCTCGATCCTCATTACGATCCCCAAGATGTTTCGGTCTGGCACAAAGTCAAACGCTTGTTCGTTGCAATGCGCGACGGGACGCCGTTCGGCGACGCACGAATCAATCGATTCAATGGCGGACTATTTGCAGAGGAACCAGAACTCGAACAACTCGTGATCCCCAACGACGTATTTTGTGTACACGGGCAAGGCGCAAACGAAACATCCATCATTGCGGCGAAAGAAACTCTACTTTTCTTTTCAGCGCATTACAATTTCGGTGTCCGCGGGGGCGATTTCCAACGCAGCATCGGTCTCCATACGCTAGGGCGCATTTTCGAGCAATCCATTGTGGATCTCGAATTCATGGAGGCCAAAGCGGAGGATCGACCTTCGCTTACGGAATTATCCAAACGCAAAAGAGATGGCGTCTATTACACTCCGGAATGGGTGACGTATTTCATTGTCGACGAAACACTGGGCACGCATCTCTTGGATTTGCGTAGAAGACACAACATCGCCACCGGCTCCACGTTTACAGAAGACGAACTCGCAGATTATCAATTTCTGCAATCGGGCAAGCGACGACGAACTGGAGACAAACGAACCCCAAAAAAATTGCCACCTGCCGTTGTCGACTATCTTGCGCGGCTAGATGCTTATGCCCAAGAGCTCGATGACGTCAAGGTACTCGACCCCGCGTGCGGCGCGGGAGCCTTTTTGATTCAAGCGCTCGACCGACTGGTGAACGAGCGGCGTTGGGTCACGGAGGAGCGGGAACGTATTGCCAAAAGCGGAACCCTATTCGATATCGAGAGGATCACCCGCGACGTTTTAACCAAGAACTTGTACGGCGTCGACATCAATACCGAATCGGTCGAAATCACTCGTCTCGCTCTTTGGCTGCATTCCGCATTGCCGGATCGGCCGTTATGTTCGCTCGACGAGAACATTCGTTGCGGCAACAGCCTGGTCGGACCTGATTTTTACGATCAGCCCGGTCAACGATTGTTATTCGATGTTCATGCGAAGGAGCGAATCAACGTATTCGATTGGCGGCTGGCCTTTGCCGCAATCTTTTCCCGAACTGGCGGTAAATCTGGTTTTGATTGTATCGTGGGAAATCCGCCGTATGTGAAGCTGCAGAACTTCAAACGTGTAGATGCTGCTGTGTCGGAGTATCTCGTCCAAGCGCGCGGCGATAACGGCGGCGCGCTCTACGAAAGCACGCAAACCCAAAACTTCGACCTCTATTTACCCTTCATTGAGAAGGGTATGAATCTCTTGAATGAGCAGGGCCGCATGGGTTACATTGCTCCGAGCGTGTGGCTCGTGAATGAATATGGCGAGGGACTGCGACGACTCGTCCATCGTACGCAAAAACTCGAGCGATGGATCGATTTCAAGGATTTTCAAGTATTCGATGAAGCCATTACTTACACAGCGTTGCAGTTCTTCCGCGGCAAGCCAAGTCCTGCGGTTGCGTGTACTTTTGCGCCAAACGGATATGTGGCGGGAACCGAATGGGCGAAAGCAGATACGTTCATCGATTACTCCTCGCTCGATCCGAATACGGCGTGGCACATGTTGCGGACCGAAGAGCGTTTGCTCATCGAGAGATTGCGCAAGACATGCGATAGGTTGGACAAATATCCGATTATCGTCGGCGTGCAGACCAGCGCTGATGCCGTATACCACCTGGAGCGACTTGGACCGGGTAAATACCGCGCGTTTCCTAAGGGCAAGCCGACGGTCGACGTGGACATCGAAGAAACGATCATGCGTCCACTCGTTTCGGGTGAAGCCGCAAAACGTTATCGCGAGCCTTCTACGACGACATACATTCTTTTCCCTTATGACGACTCAAACGACGAACGGCTTTATACGCCTGCCGAAATGGCAACTCGATTTCCGCGCGCTTGGGCATACCTGGTGTTCCATGAACATGAATTGCGCGCGCGCGAGTCCGGGAAATTCGATGACGGTGCGTGGTATCGATTTGGTCGACATCAAAACATTGGAAAACAAAAACTTCCCAAATTGCTCATACCGCGACTCACAGTGAAACTCGGAGCAGCCGTCGATTCCGGAGGTGTCGTATGTCTGGACAATGTCGACGTGAACGGCTTGCTGGCAGTCGACCCGACAGAATTGTGGTACGTGGCGGCCCTACTCAATAGCCCGCTCCTGAACTTCATTTGGCGTTCTACATCCAAGCCATTCCAGAATAATTTTCGATCCGCGAACAAACAGTTCATTGAACGATTACCCGTTCCCCGTGCCAACGTGACGCAACGCAAACGGGTCGCAGAAGCAGCCAAGGTATTGCAAGACTTGCACACGCGTCGCCGGCGCTGCATAGAAAACATCGAGCGCCGCCTCGCCAGTAGTCAAGCGCGCGACGATATTCGTCCTGCATCTTGGTTATGGGCCGACGTGCACGATGTTCCGCATTGGAAGACGCAAGCACCTAGCTCATTCACCTCCAAAGAGCGATTGGTTTGGGCTAAAGAAAAATTGGAAACCTCTCTGCTCGACAAGTTCAAAACGATCGAACTTCATCTTCGAACCGGAGCGCATATCGAGGTACAAGAGGACGCTGAGGAACTTGGCATCACGATCGACGGGACGAACGTATTTTCCGGAATTTTTACCGACATTGCCGAAGCGCCATTCATTGCGGCACAATGGCGACAAAAATTGCGCAACACGACGATTTCGTCGTCATTCAAAGCAAAACAGTTGGTGAAATTGCTCCTCGAATTGCGTGGTTCTGCGCAAGCCGCGCTGCGAACACAAATCATTCGACTCGACGCAGAAGTGCGAACGCTCGATGCGACCATTGCGGAGGCAGAAGCGGAGATGAACGAACTCGTTCATACGCTATACGAGCTGACGGTCGAGGAAAGAGAGCTCGTGGAAGGTGAGCGGGAAAAATAATTCGGGGCCGCCTTCAACCATTCTAAGGTTGTGGCGTTTCTATTTCGTCCGCGCCTGGATCCTCGCCCCGCACTTTGCGTGCGGTTGGACGAACCTTTTCCGCCAATTCTTTCCAGCCCGCTCGTCGATACAAACCTTCGAGCGCCGTCGCCGTCCCTTGATACGCATCCGACCACTCGACAACCGCGCGATCACGCAATGCGTGTGCGTCTTCCAATTCGCGCGCTTCGCGGTCGTCACTTCCAATGAGGCTATCGAGTACCATCGCTTTCGCTTTGAGGCTCGAAACGGCAGCGGCGGAATTGAAGGACGCTCCGAATGGGGACGTCAATTGAATGGGCGTCTTTTCCAGGAGCTGCACGACATTCTGCACTTGTTCGAGAATTTTTCGGGGTACACGGGACGTTTCACCTGCCAACCCATACGTTTGCAGTCCGTCAGCGCCTAGGTGATCTTCAATCGTGGAACGTAATCGAACGAGTAGACCCGCGACGTCTGCTGCGGCATTGTCGCGTTTCGTGCGAATGGGCGCATCGTCGGCTTTTTCCGAAGCGACTGTTTGCTCGGCATTACGCATTGCGTTCAAGCAAAACTCGAGGCCGTTGGCGAGCGCAAAAATCACGCCTTTGAATGCATCCACCGTCGCGGGTGTCGCCGGGCCTTCGACCGTTATGGCTTGCTCGGCAAGAATGCTGGCGATTTTGACGCCATGCGTGCGCGCAGACGCGACGACTTTGTCACTGACACGCACTCGATTTTGGAGTTGTTCCCCGATGTTGCTCATGTACGGTCTCCTATGAAGAACCGCTACATATCTTCGGATGTTCGGGGCGTCAAGAGGATTGATTGGTGTAGGCGCGATGTCGGGAAACGCGCGATCGGCGGTTGCGCGGGGGTGGTCAGGGCATGAAACGTGAGAACGGTAACTGTGGACGCGCGATTGGGCGGGGAGAAACGAGCGCAGTGGTAACTCGGGCGAGGTGGTCGTATGGGACGACGTTGGAGCTGGCTGTTGGGGCGTTAAAACGGGATGGGAAGGCGAAAACGTGGGGCGCGGAGGCATGAAAAAGAAATGGGAAGGCGAGGTCGGGGCTTGGAAACGAGTCGAGTAGGAATGGGAACGTGATATTTGGCGTTGATATGGCGAAGCCACGCGAAAACGTCGGGTGAACGGCGGTTGCAATGGCGAAACGAGGCACTTATGACGTTGGCGAAAGCAGCTTGAAGGCGAGGGTGTCGAGGTCGTGGGCTAGGATCGAACGGTGAAGGTCGGCACTCATGGTTTGTCGTTCGCGCGACGGACAAAGACAAGATCTTCGTCGTCTTCCGGCGTTGCGGTGACGAAGAGACCCAGGCCACCTCCTTCAATCAGGACGCCACCTCTGGGCGATTGCCATTCCTCTGCGTCCGGTGTGTCGGGAAGGATCACCTTGAGAACGACACCCTCGTCGGATTCACGATTGTGGAGGACCGCAACAACGTCTCCTTCCATCACTTCAATACCGCTCATGTATTTTATGGCGCCAACCCGCCTGCCCGCGCGACGCGCTAAGAAGATATTTGCTTCTTTTTCCACGTGTTTGTGGACTGAGAGGCCCAGGCCACCTCCTTCAATCAGGACGCCACCGTCGGGCGATGCCCAGGCTTCTGCGTCCGGTGTATTGGGAAGGATCACCTTGAGAACGACACCCTCGACAAATTCACCATCGTGGTGGACAGCAACGATGTCTCCTTCCACCACCTCGAGACCGCTCATGTATTTCATGGTGTTAAAGAGGTTTCGCCAGCTCGGTGATTCCCTCCCAAAACGCCCACGCCCGCTCCCTCATCTCATCGGAGTAGCACGTTTCGGTCTGGACAAAAACCTTCACGTACCGTCTGACCACCGCTTTCTGGCGCGCGTCGAGCAGGTTTACCAACGCGTGGAACCAATCCATAAGAGGCCCTTCTGAATCTCGGGGCGTTAGGTCGAAGAATACGCTCTGCCAAAGCGTATCTGTCTCAACGGGGTGGAGCACCGCGCCGATCATGAAACACGGCAAATAGAACCGAAATCCTTCCGGTGAGAGTTGGCCGAAGCTATCGCGATGCCAAAAGAGCACATCAATCGTTATCTCTCTCCAATGTTTCCCCCTAAACGCCTCGAAAATGATATCCCTTCCATAGAGGTCGAGATTGTCGACGATCTTATCGTCCCCAGGATAAGGGACATCCGCAAATGCCTCCTCGACCTCGCGGACGAATTCCTGGTCGAGCCGATCCATCTCATTCATCTGATCGCGCGACGCACGAAGACAATATCTTCGGCGTCTTCCGTTGCGGTGAGAAAGAGACCCAGGCCACCTCCTTCAATCATGACGCCACCCTCAGGCACTCCCCAGGCTTCAGCCTCCGGTGAATTGGGAAGGAGCACATGGAGAACGACGCCCTCGTCAACGACTCCACGACCGTGGTGGACCGCAACGACGTCTCCTTCCATCACTTCAATACCGCTCATGTATTTCATGGTGCTATCCCTCCTCCGCCATGCGGAGTAACAGGCACGGCTCCGGGCAACGGCGGTATTTATTACTTCTTACGCGTTATCAGTTGAAGATCTGATTCTGGTTCTTCGTAATGGATCAGCCCGTAGTTTGGAAAGTCAATCATTACGCCCTTTTTTAGATAGCCCCATTGCGCTTCCGGATGGTCGTCGCTGTATTCGCCAGTATCGATTGAACAGACCACGACACCTCCGTCATCCTGCCCGAGCTTGACTCTATCACCTAACTTGACTTCTTGTCCGTCGGAGTATTTCATCGAGTCCTCAATCAACCCCCAGGAGTTGCGAACAGTTCTATCGGAATAGCACCAGTTGGCAAGTCCGCAGGTGATACAGCGCCTATCGGCTGCCAGAAGCATTTGCATGGCTGCGGTGAGTTCCTCGGCGCTTGGTTCGCCGTGTAGAGGTTGTGATGCGGTCCCACAATGCCATGTTGGGGCTTGGCGGGTGTCTCCAATGGCCGATAGGCTATAGTGCCAACCGGCACGATTCGACCGCTGATAGTTTTGCAGGGCAGACAGCTTTGCCGCGGCAAAGCAATCGGCGGTGCCGTTGTCGTCGTGGTGGGTGTGGCGATCGGCGGGGCTGTCGTGGTGGGTTTGGCAGTCGGGATCGGTGTTGTGGTGGGCGGCGCGGTCGCCGTGGTCGACGACGTCAACACCATCGTTGCGACGGAGCCAGCCTTGGCAATTGCTACGACGAGCATGCCAAGTGCAACGACGTCGGCAATCCCCGGGGCTGGCGAATCCAACTGCGACGTGAGGAGCGCCATCACGGCCCCTTGCGTGAAGACGGGCCAAGCTTGTCTGGCTGCCTCGGCCATCGTTTGTCCGACGAAGTTTTGGGTGTTTGTCTGTTCGGAATCGGGATAGCGGAGAAACCCAGCCTGCACCCCGCGTTTGAT
>JANORL010000060.1:0-2999 GCA_031415295.1 Polyangiaceae bacterium
GCCATGGCGCTCCAAATGGCGGCGTGCGTGTATTGACCGCCGTTTTCACGCACACCGGGCACGTAGCCCTTGATGTATCCTGGATTCATGTCCGCCGTGTCGAATGGCGGATCAAATAACTTGACCAATCGATTCTCTCGATCAACCAGACGCGCGCTCACCGCGTCCATCGCTTGTCGCGCTCGTTCCGGGTCCCCAGCTCCCGAAAGCACCGCCCAGCTTTGCGGCAATGAATCGATTTGGCATTCGGTGTTCGCAGCGGATCCCAGCGGGCGACCATCGTCGAAATAAGCCCGCCGGTACCAATCACCATCCCAAGCGTTTTCTTCCAGCGCTTGCCGCAGAAGTGTTCTGTTTGCATCGCATATCGCGCCAAACGCGTCATCACCCCGGCGCCGCGCCACTTCGCCAAATTGCCCAAGCACTTCGTAAAGGAAAAAGCCCAGCCAAATGCTCTCGCCGCGCCCATGCTCGCCCACGAGATTCATTCCATCGTTCCAATCGCCGCAACCCATCAACGGCAAACCATGTTGCCCATAACGGAGCCCGTGATTGATCGCGCGAACGCAATGTTCATACAGCGTCGCCGATTCTCCGAGAATGACCGGCACATCGCTATAACCTTCTTCATCAGGTTTGACTTGGCGCCCCTCGATGAACGGAATGCGGACATCGAGAACGCCCGCATCACCAATCGAGAGTACATAGCGGCAAACCGCCAACGGTAGCCACAAATAATCGTCTGAAAAATGCGTGCGCACGCCGCGCCCTGACGGCGGATGCCACCAATGTTGTACGTCGCCTTCGCGAAATTGTCGTGCGGCAGCACGTAACAAGTGGGCCCGGAGCGTTGCCGGTTGGGAATGCACGAGCGCCATTGCATCTTGCAGTTGATCGCGAAAACCAAACGCCCCACCCGATTGATAAAAACCACTTCGCGCCCAGAGGCGACAAGCTTGCACCTGGTAAAGCAGCCATCCGTTCATCAAAACGTCAATGGCTGGATCGGGCGTCTTGAAGGTGACGACGCCGAGATTCTTTTCCCAATAACGCCGGACCTCGTCAAACGCTGTATGAGCGGCACCAACACCCCGAAAACGTCGCAGGAGCGTGTGAACATCCCCGACATCTCGTCCCACGCCGAGGACAAACGCGATATCTCGCTCTTCACCTTCTGCAAGATCAACAAAGGTCTGTATCGCCGCGCAAGCATCGAGTGCCGCTCCGGTTCGGCCGGACAACTGCGCATGGCGCATGGCCGCGGGATTGGCAAGACGCCCGTTTCTGCCAATAAATTCGCTGCGGTCGGCTGTTATGGCGCGCCGCGATTCGCTCACGTCGAAAAACGCGATACGTCCGCCAAATTCCGGATGAAATGGATTACGCGCAAACAAGGCTTGGCTGGTCGGATCGACTTCGGTGGTCACATGAAGCAACGACTTCGCGCGTAACTCGCCCAAAACCCATTCACAATAACCGGTCACAGAAATGCGGCGCGGCCGGCCTGACGAGTTTCGCAGCTTGAGCAAAGCAATCTTCACGGGCGCGTCAACGGCCACGAGCGTCGTCAATTCGGAACTGATTCCAAACGCCGTAACCTGAAACGTTGAATATCCGAAACCATGTCGAGTGACATAGGTGGCGTCGGCGCGAGCAGGCAGGGGCATTGGCGACCAGAATTCGCCCGTTTCCTCATCCCGACAATAGAATGCTTCGCCGCTGTTATCGGTAATGGCGTCGTTGTGCCAGGGCGTCAAACGGAATTCATGCGCATTCTCGCACCAGGTATACGCGGCGCCACTCTCGGACACGACTGTCCCGAAATATTGATTGGCGAGGACGTTCACCCAGGGCGCAGGCGTCAATGACGTCGAGGATGTGGTAATGATGTATTCCTTGCCATCCGGCGCAAAACCGCCCACGCCATTGTCGAAGAGCAACCGCGTTGGTGCAATGGTGGCGCCCGCATGCAAAAGCGCACTCGATGCACTGGGACCACGAGTCGCTTTGAACGGCGTCGGCAAATGATGCACGCGCCCTCGACGCTCGACCTGCTCCGCCAAAGAACCAGCTTTATCGGACAAGACGGCGCGCGCCACCGTCTGGAGCAATATGCGGTCATCTTCGGACATCTGTTCAACGCGCCGAACGAAGATCCCTCCGGGTTTGTCCACGAGACCGGCGTCGCTACTTGCGGCAATGAGTGCCATGATCCGTTCTTGCAAAACTTGGCGATACCCTGAATCATCTTCGTTCCAAATCACGAGATCGACAGCAAGACCCATGGTCCGCCAGTAGCCGTGCGCCTGAATCATCTCCCGCAAAAGATCCAGCTTCTCTCGATCCGATGCTTTGAGCATGACGATCGGCAGATCCCCCGAAATGCCGTAGCTCCAAAGCGCGGATTGTCCACGCCGGTTCTTGGAGAGAATCGTCCGACTTGGACGCTGAACGGGATTGGCATAAAGCACGGAACTCGCGAGTTTCGCAAAAAGCTGCGCGTTCGATTCGGACACATTGAGTTGACGCAAGACGACTTGGCGATGCGTCCACGCAAGTTCGAAGACGCGGTCGGCAAGATGCCGATCGTGATATTTTTCCATTAATGCCAAGGCCGCCTCACGCGTCTCGCCCACACCCGTTACACAATGAATCTTCACGGTTTGCTCGGGCTCGAGGACGACGCGACAACGAATGGCCACAATGGGATCAAGTACCGAGCCTTCGCTGCCGGAGAGTGTTTCTTCCTCCATGGCGAGCGGCGAAGCGATGGTCCGACCCCGGCCAATAAATTTTAGTCTATCCGTTTCAAAGGACATTTCACCATCGGCTGTTCCGTGGACCGTCATCAAATGCAGCATCGTCGGCGTCGCTTCTTTGTCGGATCGCGGTCGACGCGTGCACAAGATTGCCTGTTTGCCTTGGACAATTTCGGTTTGCACGAAAAGATTGCTAAATGCCGGATGCGCGTCGTCCGCGGCTTGCGTGGTGAGAACGAC
>JANORL010000061.1:0-9312 GCA_031415295.1 Polyangiaceae bacterium
GGAATTATCCGTGGCTCGAACTCCCACTGGAACTGCTGCCCGAACTCGAGCTGCTGCTGGCCGGCGAACCGCCCGCGCCCGAACTGCTGGACGCAGAGGCGGCGCCTTCCCCAGATGACGAAGAGCCCGATGACGACGAACCACCAGCTCCACTGGTACTACCCTGACCCACCACGGGTGATTCGTAGGAGCAAGCTCCGACGACCAAGACGATGCTCGAGACCGCCAAAAATTTACTGCACTTGTACTTCCAACGCATTCGCTACCTCCAAACACTCGCGACGATTCGTACGAGCTTCACCGGGTGGCCGCGAAAGCGCAACAAGAATGCGCAAGGTCCAGTACGCGGTCGCTCCGTTCCTGGCCTGAGTGCTGGGCTCCTGGTCCAAACAATAATGTATCAAGCAAAGCCCTTTCCCTTCGATGAACTCTCCCCCGACAACTTCGAGGATTTCGTACGTGCCGTTCTCGAACCTATTGGAAGCAAGCTCGGTGTCCGTATTACGAATGAATAGGCGCGAAAACGACGGTTTCGATAGGACGCATACGGGCGCCAGGAAAACGCACAACGGCCGAAGTTCCTGAAAGAAGTCTTGCCTTGCCGGATGTTTTGTTGTTACCCTCGAACGAGCTTGCGCACCAAATGCTCGTGTTCGTGACGACCTTCGGCAGCAGCAAGGAGATTTGTCTTTATGTCAGCGATTGTAAGCGATCCAGCGAAGCGATGGAATGGCAAAGTGCCGTTTGTCATTGGCCAACAACTTGGCGGGATGGGGAAGGTCTGGTTGTTGGTCAAGCTGAAGGATTTCAACATGGCTTGTCAACATGATGTGTTCGTCCCACGGCAAGACGAAGCGGATTACGTTGAATTTTCGAGCGGGGCAAACAGTCCGATTGGGCGTCAAGGTGGCCCGCAGGCCTGCATGGTAACGACGGCAAATCTTTACCATGAAGCCGGTCATGCGATTGGTCTGGGTCATTCTTATTTCGACTCCCGATGCCGTTTTCCGACGCTGTTGGAGCAAGTGGATCAAGAAGCGTATCAAGCGTCGCGCGGAGGCTACGTGAACCAGGGACTCGATCCCAATGCGGCATCGATGATGGCGTATACGCCGCATGTTTTTCGCAATTCAGCGCGGATTAACCGCGTTACGACGCTCGCGCAAAATTCGCGAATTCAGCTTGCCGGCGTTCGAGCTTTGGCTGTGATTCGCCAAGGAGTGGTGCAACTGGGAGGCGCACCTGCGCCTATTGCCGCGCCGCGTTTGGTGCGGCGAGGGTCCGGTGGAGCTCCGGCGCCCCGCGCACAGGCGCAGCCGCTGCGAAATCCGAACGACATCAATCAAATGACCCTGCCCGAAGTCCAGAGGCTCATCGCGGATATCGATATCGTGAAGGAATATTGGACATTCGACGACGGGTTCATGTTGAAGGTATTCCCAGCCGATAAGTCTGCTGTTCGCAGCGTCATTGGGTTGCCCTGACAATCCACAACCGTGTATTCTTGAAATACGTCCGCATTGCGGCGATTTCGGGCCAAGCACCCGGAACGACTTCGCGAGTAAGCAATCAGGACGCTGCGCCAAGCGCGGACTGCGCAATCTTGCCATCGGCGGGAGCGCTATCTTGGGCAAAGCGACCTTTGAGCGGTTCATTCGCCAGGGTTTTTCCCCCTTCATCGAGGAATCGCACATACACCCATCGCGCGCGACGCTGCATGCCGACACACACAATCGTCCCGATTGTCACAAGGAGCAAAACGAATCCAGCGGCGACAACAATGTCGATAGCAGCGCCTTTCTAGCAATCACCTGGCGCAAAGACGAGTCCTTTTTGATGCTTCCTTCAAATCATGCGCTCGGATCGGCTCGTTGACACAAGTGCAAATCGAGTCTCGACAAGGTCATACCACTCGTGCACAATGCGTTCTTTTTTGCCAACCGAACAGGTATCCGCATGAATACACGCCTTGTTTGCTCGAACTTCCTCGCCCTTGCCGGCTTGCTCGTCTCGTTGCCCGTAGGCGCCGAGACGCTTCCATCTGCGCCGAAACATCCGGCTCGCCAGTGGACCTTGCAAGTCGATCCATTAACGACCGCTCTTGGATTTGTGCATTTGCAAGTCGAGCGGGCGCTTCATTCGCACCTATCAATCTACGTGGGCCCGAGCTTGCGACTTTTTAATGGTTTGATCTCGGAACCGACGGACAACTATCGGGGCCTTGGTGGCGAAATGGGGTTGCGCGTGTTTTTTCGGCCTACGGCACCGCGCGGTTTTTGGATCCAAACTCGAGGCGTTTTGGCACATTTGACGAGTTACCGTCGTTTGGAGGCCGATGGTTCGCATCCGACGAGCATTGGGGGCTATGTGAGTGTGCTTGGTGGATATACGTGGATTTTCAATCGCGGCTTCGTCGTCTCTCTTGGCGCGGGCGTGCAGTATTTGCATTACACGGTGGACAACCAAGGCCCCCAAGGCATATTGCCGGCATTGCATACGACCCTGGGTTATGCGTTCTGAAGCAATCAACGTTCGCCACTACGACACGTTGTGCACGACCATCTGATTACGTGCGCCATCCCAAAACACATGCGTGTAGCAATGGCGCACGTCGTCGTTTGAAAGCGGCTCAATGGCTGCAAGCTCGGGTATCGCTTTGCGCGCCGCATCCAGGTGATAGTTAGGGATGCCCGGGTTCAAATGGTGGACGTGGTGCAATCCAATGCTACCCGTAAACCATTGCAACAATGGTCCGAAACGCAGGTAGCTCGATCCTTTGAGCGCAGCACGGACGTAGGACCATTGCGCGTCCGATGCGTGCCAACTGTGCTCGAAATTGTGCTGCACCCAAAACAAGCTGGCGCCGATGCCTCCAGCCACGAAGATGCCGACAGGCACGAGCAGCCAACGTTCGTGAAGCAATGCGAAGCCGGCCGAATGAAAGAACACAGTGTCCCGGATTCGAAAACGTCACTATTTGCTAACCACGTCGATATAAAATTCAGGATCGACCTCGTTCGGGTCGATAATGCAGTCGATAAGTGAGTTATGAGCCTCGAGCGTGTGCTGGTGGACGTCGTGAAAGCCCGGAAGAACAAGGCGGCTGCCGAGATCATGGACGGCAGTCTGGTCGTCAATGAAAGACTCGAGGCCAAGACCGTCGCCAAGATAGATGATCGCGGGTGAACCGGGCGAGGTGATGCCCACTTGCTGAAGCACGTGATGTCCGCTCCGAGCTGAGTCACGATGCAGCAGCGCGCCGCCCTTCTTGCCCTTCGCGGCCGACCGTGATAGCGTCGCGCCGTTCGTCGGAGAAGGTCGCACATCATGAAGATCGCGTACGGCAACGCAGACTTTGCGAACATCAGGCGAGACGGTTGTTTCTACGTCGACAAGACGCCGTACTTACCCATCCTCGAAAGCTACGAGTTGGGCTCCAAGAACATCATCTTCTTACGGCCTCGACGCTTTGGCAAATCCTCGCTGCTCAGCATGATGGAGCACTACTACGACATCGCGCAGTCGGATCAGTATGACGAATTGTTCCGGGGGTTGTGGATCCACGATCACCCGACGCCCGAGAAGAGCAAGTACATGGTGCTCCGCCTCGACTTCTCGCAAATGTCGGCCGACGAGGACGAAGACGTGCTCCAGGAAAACTTCCTGGACGTGGTCAAAATTTCCCTGCGCACGCTTCTTCAGCGTTACCGGGGACGCATTCCCATGCTCGACAGTTTCGAGCAGCGTATGGACACGTTTGCGGATCCTGCCGCTCTCATTGGCAACGTGCTGGGCACGATCGCTGGTACGAAGAACAGCCTGTACGTCATGATCGACGAATACGACACGTTTGCTACGGCGCTGCTCGCGGCCGAGCAGAAAGAAGTGTATTCCAAGGTTACCGACAAGATGGGTTTCGTGCGAGCGTTTTACAGGACGCTCAAGGCAGGTACCCAAACAGGCGCCATTGCTCGCGTCTTTATCACCGGCGGCACGCCCATTCTGATCGATGACATCGTCACGGGTTTCAACGTCGTCACGAACATCTCGAACAAGTCACAGTTCAACACGCTTGCAGGGTTTACCGAGACCGACGTCACCCGTGCAGTGGACGAACTTTTTCGCGACCATCCGGAGTTGCCGTCCATTCCCGAGATTGGTGATCGCCAACAACTGCTCCATACGCTCGAAGACTTCTTCAATGGGTATCGGTTTACTCAACAGGCGAAAGAACGCGTCTTTAATTCGACAATGGTACTCTATTTCCTCCGTGAACTCGCTCAGCTTGGCAAGTTTCCCATGGAGATACTCGATCCGAACGCGCGAACCGATTACAGAAAACTCCACAGCTTATGGGCTGCCGTCGGGCCACAAGCCGAAGAACGACGGGTCGCCATTGAATCGATCATCAGCACGGGCGAAGTGTGGAGTGAACTTGTCGATCGATTCGGTGCCAAAACAGGCTCGACCACGAGTCAATTCGTGTCGCTCATGTATTACACGGGCATGCTCACGTTGACCCCGGACATGCCCATCGGCAAACGGGTCCGTTTCGAGACGCCCAACCGAGTCATTCGGGAACTCGGCTACGAGCATTATATGAATTTGCTCGAAGACATTCGCGGGATCCACATGACGGACGAACCTGTAGGGGCAGCGCTCTATGTGATGGCGTCAAAGGGCGATATCGTTCCGTTTCTCGACGTGCTGCGCAAAAGGGTCCTGATGGCCGTGAGTGTGAAGGATGTGCGCAAACACGACGAGAAAGCCATGAAGATGTTGCTCATCGGCGCCATGGTCACGTCGCGCATCTTCTATGTGCTGAGCGAAAAGGAATGGGCTCACGGGTTTAATGACTTGTTCATCAGTCCTCTGTCCAATGTGCCGAAAGCCAAATACGCCTGGATGATCGAATTGAAGTATTTGACGGTCAAGGAGCGGAAGAAAATCGACACGGTTATCAAGGAAGCCGAAACGCAGCTCCAGCAATACCTCGCCGACCCGCAGCTCGTGCCGATGTTATCGAAGGGAATGGAACTGAAAGTGGGAACGCTCGTGTTTGTCGGGAACAAGGACGTGGTCTGGCAGGAGATGGCGCGGGCCAACTGAGGGATCCATTACGTTGCGGAATGCGAACAACTTGCCGTCGTGATACAAGGCACGACAATTGACCAGCAGCACCGCCACCCGCTCCGCAGTCGGCGCCCCATGCTCGGCAACGCGCCGTTACCGCTTCAAACGCGGCAACTCGAAATCTGCATACGGGGCCCGATCATCCGGAACATTGTCCGTGTCCGTGCGGAATTCGGCATTCTTGAACGAATACCGGCGTGGATAAATACGCAAACGCACGGGTTTGCCGTCGAATGGGGGCGCCTACTCGATAGGGGGGAAAGAGCGTTGAAGTTTTTCCGGCTCCCCCTCTCCACGCAGCGAAGCGGAGTTGGAGAGGGGGTTTGGGGGGTGAGGCGCGAAGTGCCGTAGCTTTTCGATTTGCGCAGGACCGGCGGCGTCGAGTGAGTCTTCGGATTGGGCGTTCATGCGGACGAGGCTCCCATTTGGTCACGCTGATCGGGAACGTGACTTGAAGGTTGCGATTTTGATCCCTGGCGTTACTCACGCGATGTTGTCGGGCTTGAGATCTGGGTACGCCTGGTATATCGGCCTTAGGACGTCCGTGTAGAGATAACCCAGAGCCCGCCCGAGCCCCCCTGATATACTCTTTTCGCTCGTCACCTTCAGGGCAACCATTACGAACGATATCCACGGCATCGTGGATCTTGAAGTACGATTCAAGAGTTATGGCGTTCAATTTCTCGGCAGTATATCGGTCCATTTGTGACCTCGTTTTATCGACAATTCGCCTGCTCCATACACGACCTAACACACATGCGCGGCAGGCGTCAAGAAAGCAACCAAGAGAGACCGCACTTGTCCAAGACTACGCCACTGGCTTCTTCGCCAAGTCCTCGAGCGCCAGCGCGTGTTTTTCCGAAAGGCCATCCAGCGCGATCGGAAACGCCATCGGCTTGGTACCTTCCACGACCGAATCGCCATGAAAAGCTTTCAGCTCTTCGTCGATTCTTTTCGTCATTGGGGACGAACCCGATGTGATTGGGTGAAGCCATAGGGGTTTTTTTTGTTTGTGATTAAGAATCAAGGGGCTCCGCGCCCCTTACCCGCGCAAGGGGCAATACCCCTTGACCCTTGCATTGGTTCGTCCGCGATGCGGTCGAACCAAATAGGGATGTGGGTCATGGTGGCTGCATCAGCCTTCGGTTTTTGGCGCTTCGACGGGCGTCTCTTCGGGCGGCGTTTTCGATGCTTGTCGGGTAAGCAAGGAAGGCAATTGTTCATCGACTTTTCTGCGTCCCCAGATTTCGACGCCAGCTTTGTACAGGTCATCATAACGTCGATTTAATTCGGTCCACAATCGATCCCGGGTGAGAGCGTCATCCGACGGGCCGTCTTTTTCTGGTTTGGCGCCCTTGGGCAGGAGTTGACCGAGCAGCCATTGGCCATCGTCGGCAAGTTTATCCAAAAAGGTATCGTGAAATGGGTGCTTATTTTTCCACGCCGCGGCATTCTCGCGAAACAAAGCGACCGTGGCAATGGCATCATTGGCTTCGTCGACGGGACCTTTATCGGCGCGAATGTCGCGTACTCGATCCCGGGACACCATGGCCAATTCGGCGAAGATTTCGAGTTGTTGCAATACAAGCCGACGAGCAGGCCGCAAACTCGCCTGATACGCTCGTATTTCTTGGGGACTGGCGGGCGTGAATACGCGACCGGCGGCAAACGCCAGAGCCAGCGCGAGCGATGGGATTTCAATCAGTTTTGGTACGGAAACCAGGGGCAATGCTTTTTCGATATGGGCCCAATGAGGCGCTACGGCATCGACGGCACGACGAGCATTGACGCGAACGATTTCGGGATCGGCATTCCACGCATCGAGGTCCGATTCGGCGATATCGGCAACGAGCGGTGCGAAGTGGGCAAATGCGGCAGCGGGATCGATACTCTCAAAAGGCGTCGCAGCTTGGTTTTGGTTCGGCATGGTGATGGCCTGCTTTCTGGATGACGAACGTGTGTGTCGTCACGTGGCGCGACGTTACAGCATGAAACAACGTACGCGCAAGGGGTAGTGATGGGTGCCTGTTACGTTGATCAAGCGACGGCGGAGGCATCGCGGGGGTTCAGCGTTACTTGAGCAAGCGACGGCGGAGGCATTGCGGGGGGGCGGCGTTACGTTGATCAAGTGACGGCGGAGGCATTGCGGGGGGTGGGGCGTCGATTGGGGAAGCGACGACGGTGGCATCGCGGGGGTCGGCGTTACTTGATCAAGCGGCGACGGAGGCATCGTCTGGGGTCGGCGTTACTTGGGGAAGCTGCGAAGTATCTCTTGGCACTGCCACAATTGTTGTTGATCCTGGCGAAAAACTCGTGTAGCCCAGCCCTCATGCGAGTGCGTTATTCGGGTCGGGCGGCGCATCGAGTGGGTTGGATCGGTTTTGCCATCGCATCGCTCATTGCTGCTTCGTGCACATCGGGCGGGCGTCGAGCGACGTATCAACCGATGTACGCCCCGCCTCCGGTCGCTTATATTGATCAACGCGCGCCGGGTGGATACATGCCGCCACTTCGTCCGCCGCCGCTTTTGCGCCCGCCTCCGACGGGGCCCACGTTGTTATCGTTTCTTGGTCCCGGGTTTGTCCAGGGCTTTTTCGGTGGGTCACTTGGTACCATTCCGCTTCCGGCGATTCCGGCAATTTCGTTGCCGTGGCCATTTGGGAATCCTCATGCTGGCATTCCCATGGGATTTCCGATTCCGCCACCGCGAGTGAATCAGGTCGAGTCGGGTCCCGGATGTGGTGAAGTCATTGTTGCCGGCGTAGCGATCCCCATGGATTGCATGATACCTGGTTATGGCGAAATCCCCTGGGCAGCACGAGCGGTTTTACCAGGTTCGATTTTCCGATTGAGCCCTGCGCATGCGGGTGCAGCGGCGCTTCCTCAATCGGTCGATCATCGCGAAGCTGGACTCGAGGGGCCGGTTCGTCATCAGGGAGGCGTGGGTGCATGTACGGCGTTCTCATTTGCTGCAGCAGTTGATCACTCGCTTGCGCGCGATGCGGGACGTCCAGGGTTCGTTTCGGCCATGCACGTATGGTCCCGGTATCACTCGCCTTATATGGGCAAGGCCGCCGAGGCAAACAAGAAGCGAGTTCTCACATCCGAGGAAGCGTGGCAATATACGAGTGCCAATTCGAACCTTGCGTGCTCGTGGGCCGCCAAATCCGAATGCCGACCGACATGTGATCGTTCTGGACCCTGCGTATGCAAAATGCCGGAAGCCCAATGCGGACAGCCAGTCGATCCTGCGCTGATCAATGGAGCCGATGCTCGTCCGGTTGCACGAGTTACAACCATTACGACGGTCGAAGAAGACAAGGCATCGATTATGACTACTCTCACCAAAGGGCAGGACGTTTGGATGTCGATGCATTGCAATTCGGCCGCATTCAGCAAACCGATTTCACAGGATGGATTTTCCGCGGTCATTCCTGATTTCGATCCGAACAGCACGAAGTCGGGCCACGCGATGGTTATTGCCGGCTATCGGGTCACTGCGAATGGGGCGTACTTCTTGCTCCACAATAGCTGGAGCAGGCAATGGGGTGACGATGGTTATGCATGGATCCACGAATCGACACTTTTCAAGAATCTGACGAGCGCGTACACGGTCGATGCCGAACCGATTGGCCCGAGCAAAACGCCACCTCGTAATGAAACGCCAACGCAATGTCCCGATGGATTGTTACCGGACAGCATTACGGCGCAATGCGCGCCAGCTTGCCCTGACGGAAGCGCTCGGCATAACGCAGTATGTGCGGACAGCTCGTTATGCCCCGCGGGCTACGTGAACCTTTCGGGCGAATGCGTCGTTGCGGCGCCAACAGCACGAGGAATGGATCCGGCGAGCCGGGTGCAATACAACTGCGCGCCCGGCGGATGCAGTTATGTGGTGCCATTCGGGTTTGGCGGGTGCTTTCTGCCATGGTGCACGATGTCGTGTCCGTCGCCGAGGTTTCAACTGACCACGGATGGGGTGAGTATGGTGTGTGTGGAGTAGCGGACTCAGGCGAGGCAATGACGTGTTGACAATCGCACCTTTTTACCTGGACCAATTTTGTCTTGCAAACACTTTCCCCTTGACGATGGGGGCTCGCAGGCTGCTCCGCCCCCATACCCCCCGAAATTTGCCAGATTGCAAACTGAACGTCCTCCTAGATTGCGGACGGTGTGTAT
>JANORL010000062.1:0-2536 GCA_031415295.1 Polyangiaceae bacterium
AAGATCATCGGCATCGATGCCGGCTGATCCCGGTTCACCCGCGAGCAATCCAACGCGCGGCCGTGCTGCTTTGCTAGCTTTTGCAAGGCGTGCTTCGAACTCCGCCCGCTCGGGCGACTCGTCTGAACTCTTCATGTTTGCCTGTGGTCGTTGACGCTCATCCGCGTGTTTTCACGAGTCGCGTGAGGGCATCCCCCATGGCTCGTGCAAGCTCGTCCATTCGTCGCGTACCTGACAAGGTATCGCGAAGTTGGTCGGTGACGAGCATCGCAGCGACTTTGCCGCCGACACGTACGCTCGCAACAGCGACATCTCCACTCGCTTCGCCCATCGCAGCAAGCAGCGAATCGTGCACGGCTGTCCGAGGAATTGGACCGAGGTAGATGGAGGTCGCAGCGGCGGTTGCCATGATGCTGGGTTGGTTGTTTGGAATGACAACCTTGCGTAAAGCATCCAACGAACCAAACGCTTCGTTGCACAACCATCCGTGAAAGCCGTCTCGTTTTGCTGAAAACAAAGCCGTGCGATGGGCGAACTGCGACATGCAACGAAACGCGAGTTCTACGATTTCGTCACGGTTCGCGACTTCGGCCATCACGGCGATCATCGCCTTTGCATCGACGATGGATGTTTGCGGCGGGAAGTCGACCAGCGTGGGACGTTGCGGCGTTTCGTCAAAGTCATCTTCGAAACTCGCTTCGGGCTCCGCTGAAGATGAAGCGGGTGCACCTTCGGGAATCGAGTTGAGCGAGATCGTTTCGATCGGCGAAATCGGCTCCGAAGAGTGAGGTGGAAAGTCGTCGTCTTCCGAGACAAACGTCGTTTCGATGTCCGCATCTTCGATGCCGGAAACGTTCACCGATAAACGATTCGACGCTGCAACGACATCACGCGGTGGCGGCAAATTTGCCAAGCCCTTCCATGCCGATAGTTCGGGCGGAGCAAATCCAAGCGGAGGCGCAACAGATTCGTGCCCAGGAGGTGGATTCGACGGAAACGATACGCGCGGCGGTTCTTCCTCGAAACCAGCCGACCGGTTCAAGCGCTGAGCAGGGGCCGGCGTAGCCGGTCGATGTTGCGCAACACTTCCCCAAGCTGCCGTTCTACCCAACGATGCCGATTCGTCTACGTCCACATCCGCCTCGTCAGGTGCGGCAGGACGAACCGCAACGGGTGATCCCCAACCCGCAGTTCGACCAAGCGATGCGGACTCGTCGAGGTCGACGTCGGTAGGGTCTTCAGAACGTACTGTTACAGGCGATCCCCAACCCGCAGTTCGACCAAGCGACTCCGATCCATCGGCATCTGAAACATGTGGCAACGCAATTCGCCCAGAGCGTTGGGTTCCCCAACCGGCGGTACGCCCGAGATCTTCCGAATCGTTTGGATTCAAATCATCGATGTATGTGTCGGCGTCATCAAGCGAGACGCTGTTCGGCGATCGTTTGACCACCAACGGAATGGGCGTACTGGGAGCTGGCGGAGGAATCGATCCTGGTGCGCCGTAAGGAAGGGCAGGGGTGAGCCTGCGTGTTCGAGGAGTTGTATCGATGGGTGCGCCGTCAGTAGCCAATTCGATGCGACGAATGGCTTCTTCCACCGCGTTGATCGAAGCGCGAAGCACGCGAACCGGTGCTTTGAGGTGAAACGACATTTCGGCTTCGATATGCGAGTCGAAAGGATCGACTGCGGCGATGTCGACAATGCCCGTTTGAGGATCGGTACGCGTTGGCAACGCACTCAAGCGACGGGGCATCGTGCGCGGGAGTTTCGTGACCAGTTCCACCGAGCCTTGAACGTAGCGAAGCCCTGGACCTGCAAGACGCGCGATTTCATCGTCGAGTTCCGCTTCGGTGACGATGCCTCGTTCAACGAGCGCGCGGGGAAACGAGACCCCACGCAGCTCGGACAGGAGCAGCGTATCGCGCACATTTTCACGTGTAACGAGTTCCGACGCGAGCAGCCGCCGACCCAGCTCTATCGACACGACGTTGCACGGTACGTGAGCACGTGAGCCGTCGCAACCATCACAACGAGGCCTTGCTCGTAAGAGAAGTTCAACGCGTGGTGGGAAACTGAAAAACCACTTCCGTTTGCCGAAGCATGCCCAGGTTGTCTCGCGCGATGCGTTCGACGGCGGTCGGATCGTCGCGAAGCCGTTGCACTCGGCCGCGTAACGATTCGATTTCTCGACCAAGTTCGGCCGTTTCTTCTTCGACTTGAGCCAATTCGCGCTCGAGTCCTCGAAGGCGCGGCAAACCTTCTGGTGAGAAAATCATCACCGGCGCGCCAATGACTGCCATGACGAGAATCGCGAGCGGCAAGATACGTTCAAGCACCAGGGTCATTCGCGGCATGATGCCCTGCGTTTGGCATGAAATTCGTCGGTGGGCCAACTATCCGCATGCGACGCGTGGTCACTCCCTCCCGCGGGGTCGTCGGATGCGTACGTGGGGAAACCGACCCTAGTGCGCCGATTTTTCATGGTTTTTCAAACAACGACGAGGGCCGATGTGCTCGCGGAGGTTCGTCCGAC
>JANORL010000063.1:0-6641 GCA_031415295.1 Polyangiaceae bacterium
GGGCTCCGCGCCCCTGGACCCGCGCCAGGACCTGTCCTGGACCTTTCATTGAATCGACCGCGGTGCGGTCGATTCAAAATAAGTTTCTGATTCTTGCCCAATCGTGCGACGACCTGCTTTGGAAGGTGCTTGATTTTTCGGCGCTGCGGCGGGACCCCGCTGTTTGAGCCAGCGCAGCGGGCGAGTTCGGGGTGCCGCTGGCGTCGAAAAATCAAGCGCCGATCAAAGCGCAACCAAGCATAGTGCTAGGCCAAGACCCGCATTGCATTTCCTCGTAATATTTTCGCAATCAGCTCGACGGGGAATTTGGCTGCAAGAAGCGCATCTGTCAGCAACGGCAAATGCGCGGCATCGCAAAGCTCCCGCGTCGGTACGATAAACCCATCCCAATCCGATCCCAGCGCTGGAGCGTCCTCGCCACATACGTCGATGATGTGACGGAGATGTCGGACGACCGGTTCGAGACCATCGCCGCCTAAAAACTTGGGGCAAAAGATAACCCCGACGACACCACCTTTATCGGCAACAGCGCGTAATTGTGAATCATCGATGTTGCGCCAATGTTCGAACGCACCAACCACACCCGTATGGCTGACAATGGGAGGGCGCGTTGCCATGGCACATGCATCCAAGAACCCTTTGTGATTGATATGCGCCAAATCGACGATGACGCCCAATTCTTCACATCGTTTGACCACGTCGCGACCGAACGAGGTCAAACCGGCATTGTCGTCGCGACCTGAGCCATAGGCGGGACAACAAAGATCATTACGACTAAAATGGCAAAATCCCAAGTATCTCACGCCGCGTCGAGCGAAATGGTCGAGCGTATCTAGCGACCCTTCGAGCGCGTGGCCGCCTTCGATTCCCAAAAGCGCACTGATTTTCCCGGCGGCCCGCGCGACTTCGATTTCCGCGGCCGTACGGACTTTGGCGAGGCTTTGGGGCGCATACGTAATCGCCGCGTCCAGAGCATCGATTTGTTCATCAATCACCCGCGCCAAACCACTACGTTGACCAATGGGCAGCGAAACGAGACCAAAGAATTGCGCGCCTATTCCACCTTCGCGTAAACGGGGCAGGTCAACGTGTCCGCCGATGGCTGCAAGCGGCAAAGGAGGCTCGTGCCGAGCATGCAGGTCATAACTGACCCAGCGCGACCACATGAGGCTATCGGCGTGGAAATCAATCGCGGGATGCAAGTCGTGGAGCGCGCGCGCTTCGGGGGATCCAAACATGGTGATGAGAAGATAGCAGGAGTCGATGATGCGCGTACAGGAAAAACAGATTGTGCAGATCGCAAAACAAAAACGTCATCGCTTCGACCACCCACCTAACTTCCATTCGCGATGCGCTTCCAGAAATTCTTTCACCACGACAGGTGGCGTCACCCACGTCCGCATTCGTTCGGGTATCCAATCCGTCGGAACCGTCGCGCTTCGCGTGTACGAGCTCCATTGATGATCGCTACACACGTAACACGCCCATTGAGCAAATTGCGCATCGAGCCGTAACGAGCCTCGATCACCATACACCGGCCAAAACTGCGCCGGTTCCGGCTTCGTCGAATCATCTTCTTCCGGCGCTACATCCTCACCTTCCGCTTCGGCAAGCTTTCGTTTGACAATATCGGCAAGTTTGTCTTTGCCGGGAAGTTCGGCCCATAAATCGACAGCTTTGCCGGATTCGGCATCCCAGACCATCGCGGAAGCCATTTCACCGCCATGCGCTCCACAGGCATACATGTAGGAACTTTCCGAAACGAAAAGATAGGGACCAATCGTCCCCAGCAGCGTCACGTGATGTTGCAACTCGTCAATCGACCCCCCGTTCGTGTCATTCGAATCGACGACTTTTTGCAATACATCGCCTTTCGAATTCACGAGATTCGCAATCATGATCGAGCCCTTGTTCGGCACGGCTGGCGAACCGTCATAATGTTCGCACCCGTCGAGCTTGACCTCTTTTTCTTGCGCCTGCCAAGTCAATTCCCCGTGCGTCGTCGTTAGGATGATTCCGTCATTTTCCCCGAGCACGTTGAGTGATCCATCCACCGCCAAGCGAAACGTACGGGTTTGTTTTCCTTCATTTTTCGTAACCCACAACAATATCTCGCCGCGGTCGTGATTGTCTGGAGAAACCACACGCGTCCCAGGCTGAAGGCTCACGGTCGTTGAAATGGGCATGCGCGCACCGCAACCCATAACAAACACAGATGCGGCACAGAACAGCGGTATGTGTCGAAGCATCATGGTAGTGGTGCACCAAGGCAGGCGCCGTGCCAAGCGCAAAACAAGGCACAAGCGCGCGGTAGAAGAGTCGAAGCGTGTCGCAAAAGCCGCACGCATGTGGAACGATTTTACGCCTCGGAAACGGTGATTTTATTCATACGCACGGGCGTGATGGGACGGTCGTCGCCATCGGTGCGTGTCTTTTCGAGCTTCTTGACAATATCCATTCCTTCGATCACGCGACCAAACACCGGATGTTTCGACTCGCCAGCACTGAACCAATCCAGGTACGAGTTGTGTACGGTATTGATGAAAAACTGACAGGATCCACTATTCGGCGCGCCCGTGTTGGCCATCGACAACGTTCCGGGATCGTTCGAAATCTTCGCATCCGGCGGATGTTCGTCGCGAATCGTCCCGTTCGGACCATCGCCCGTTCCCGCTTGGCGACTCTTGGGATCGCGGCTGTGCGGACAACCAAACTGAATCATGAAGTTGTCGATGACGCGGTGAAAGTGCAGCCCATCGTAGAAGCCGCTTTTCGCCAGCGTGATGAAGTTTTGCGCCGTGTTCGGCATCTTGTCGACATACAGCTCGACAGTGAAGTTGCCGAGTGACGTTTCGCAAAGTGCGGTCGGGTTTGCCATGGGCTCGAATCGTAAACTCGGACGGCCTGAGCTGCAACAGTAACGAATGCGCTTGCATGCAGCCCGCCGAACGCCTACCTCCCTCGGCAAACGATGCGAACGAGCGAACTAGCAGACGCCAAGGTGCTGCAATTTTTTGCAACCGCAGCCAAAGGCACCGAAGGCGCGTTGCGTGACGAGTTGAACGAAGCGCGGTTTCGAAAAGTACGAGCTGATCGCGGCGGTGTGCACTTCGAAGGACCCATCGGCGAAGGCATGCGCGCATGCCTCGAGTTGCGTATTGCCTCACGCGTTCTGTGTTTGGTCTCCGAGTTCGACGCGGCGGATGGTCAAGCACTCTATGACGGCGTGCGGGCCATCAACTGGGACGAATACATCGAGCCGCGAAACACGCTCGCCGTCCGCGCTTCTTGCAAGGACAGCATGTTGACGCATTCGCAGTTCATCGCACAACGAACGAAAGATGCGATTGTCGATCAGCAACGCGCAAGGTTTGGTGTTCGGCCCAATGTCGACGTGGAAGACGGGGATCTTGGGGTGTTTGTCCATCTGGTACAGAACCACGCGACGCTGTACGTGGACATGGCCGGTGACTCGCTACATCGGCGCGGATACCGCACGCGTATCGAAGAAGCTCCGCTCAAAGAGAACCTCGCTGCGGCGATCTTGCGTTTGTCCGGATGGAACCGTACGGTACCGTTGGTCGATCCAATGTGCGGATCGGGAACGTTTCCGATCGAAGCGGCACTGTGGTCACGCAACATCGCCCCAGGGATATTTCGATCGCGGTTCAGCTTCGAGCGTTGGGTTTCTTATGACGCCGTTCGCAAGCGCATCTGGTCGGACTTACGGAGCAAAGCCGTGGCGAAACAACGGACCGAGGGTCCGTTTATCGCGGGCAGCGACATCGCGGTTCTCGATTCGGCAAAAACAAACGCGAAAGCAGCGGGCGTTCCCGTACGGTTTTCCCGCGGCGACGTGAAGGACGTCGAACCCACCGATCCGCCGGGGTTCATTGTAACGAACCCTCCTTATGGCGAACGACTCGAAGTGAGTCCGGGGTTTTACCGGGACATGGGGCGAGCATTAGCAAGCTTGTCTGGCCACACGATCATTGTTTTGGCCGGCACGCCAGACATTCAGCGCGCGATTCCTTTGCAACCGAAAAAAGAGCATACTGTCTTTAATGGTCCCATTGAATGCCGGCTCTTCACGTACGTAGTCGAGTAAATCATGGCCAAGAGCAAGACGAGTCTACAGTTGAGAGCCGAAAGATTGGCCCAATACGTGAAAGAGGTGAACAAGCCTCAACAAACAGCTCCGCTTCCGCCCAAAATGGACGGACCGCCCGACGCGATTGCGCGGTTTCGACGGATTTGCTTCGAATTGCCGGAAGTGACGGAAATCGAAGCATGGGGGCATCCGACGTTTCGGGTGAAGAACAAGATTTTCGCGTCGGCCGGTGCAGAACGTGGCGTGTGGTCATTTGGCATGAAAACCACGCACGAAATGCAAGCCGGGCTTGTGGAATGCGATCGTCGGTTTTCCATTGCCGCATATGTGGGCAAACACGGGTGGATCGACATGCGTGTGGACGACACGATCGATTGGAACCAGGTCCGCGCGCTCGTGGTGGAGAGTTATCGAATGATTGCGCCGAAAACGCTGGCGGCGCGTGTGCGTGACTGACCGCTCGCCATTAGAAATGGATTACGATTTTTCCAAAATGTAATCCGCTACTCATATAGGTAATGGCCTCGCGCGCCTGGGCAAACGCAAACGATTTCCCATCGACGACCGGCCTTAACCCCGTCGCTTCAATGGCTCGGTTCATCGCTTCGAACGTCGTCCGTGACCCGACGATGATTCCTTGCAATCGTAAATGGCGCATGAGCACCGGAAGCACGTTCATCTCTTGAGACGCTCCAGTAAGCGCACCAATCACGCTGATCGTCCCGGCCACGCGTACAGCCCGCATGGAACGCATCAGCGTACCCGCTCCACCCACTTCGACGACGTGATCAACACCGATACGATCGGTCAATTCAATGGCCCGTTTGTCCCAATCCGGCGTGGTCTTGTAATTGATGGTTTCCCACGCGCCGAGCGTCTTGGCCCGTTCGAGTTTCGCATCGCTGCTCGATGTGACAATCGCCCGCGCACCCACCATTTTGGCGAATTGCAATGCAAAAATCGAAACACCGCCGGTTCCCTGCACGAGCACGGTATCGCCCGCGGTCAGTTTACCCGTGCCCAGCAGCGCATTATAGGCCGTAAGACCAGCACAAGGTAATGTTGCCGCTTCCGCATCCGTGAGAAACGAAGGCGGCTTGACCAAACCTGCCTCACGCGTGATAAAATATTCCGAAAGCACACCGGGCAATGGACTTCCCAACGTCGTCTTGAGCTTGGCCATTGTGACTTCACCCTCGAGCCACCCTTGCGCAAAAATGGGGCACACGCGGTCGCCCATTTTCACGCGGGTCACGTCCGGCCCCACAGCGACGACTTCTCCGACACCATCGGAGAATGGAACGAGCGGCAACGGTTGACGCGGGTTGTAGGTTCCGGTCACGACCATCAGATCGCGATAATTGAGCGACGCCGCGCGCATCCGAATCACGACTTCGTCGCGCTTGGGAACCGGATCGGGCAGGTCGATCTGCGTAAGAGAATCGAGGCCGAATGCACCTTGGATGATGATGGCTTTCATTTCACGACGTCCTTGCGGGGCTGCGTTTCTTGCACGGGGATGGGATTACGTCAACGTTTCCGTCCAAGCACCCCGCATTCGATGGATGTCTGGTCGTTTATGGACATTTTCCGTCCTAGTGTTGTCACGAGCTGACAGGATCGTGCGCGCAGCACGAGCAGGTAGGACATTTTTCGTCCTTCTTAGGCAATGAATTCATATGCATATCATTCGTGACGTGATAAAATGAATCTTCGAAGCGATCATCGGCGGTCGATGATGGAACGAGGCGGCCTGCGCGGGAGGACCCCATGGAAAAGGTGTCGCTGACGTATTTCGTCGATTTCGTTTTGAAATCGGGGACGCCCAAAATCACGGGCGTACGCGAATACAAGACGCGTAAAGACGAATTAGCATCTGATTTTTATCGTACCATTCGTGAAGGTATTCAGACGATGCACCGGCGAGGAACTTGCGAATCGGTGCTCGATGAAATTCTCGCCAAACAAGGAGACGAAAAGAAACGGCGCATTTATCCGCATGTCGCCGCGGGGTATCGCAAGTTTTTGGCCGCCGGCGAGAAACGCTGGTTTGCGCCTCCTCACGGTGAAATCCAGCTCGGACCATTAGCCGTGAACTTGAATCCCGAAGTCGGATTCATGATTGGAAAAAAACCGCACCTCGTAAAGCTCTATTTCCGGCAAGAACCGCTCGCGTCCAAACGAGCGTCCATCGTGCTCGCCCTTTTTGCTGCTGGCCTTGGACAAGCATATCCCGACCACGCATTCGCCATGCTCGATGTGCAGCGCGGGAAATTGCATACGACGGACTCGCCACAAAATTCGCGCCTCGAAGTGCTTTTGCGCGGCGAAGCAGCATCGTTTTCGACCATTTACGCGGAAGTCTGACGAAATCACGCCTCACCCGTCACCCCTATAAAGAAATTCGACTTGCAAGCCGGTTGAACGCTTCGCGTTCAACCCCTGTCAGGAAAGATGCCGACAAGACGCTTCGCGTCTTTCGGCATCTTCCCTCAATCCAGTCTACGATGGGGGGCAGAGCCCCCCAAAC
>JANORL010000064.1:0-14630 GCA_031415295.1 Polyangiaceae bacterium
GCATTTGCGGCACGGGCTCGCTTCCAATTCGTCGACCCACAACGCCAAGGTCGATTTTTGGCTATGCTTCGAGATCTGGGAGGTCGTCCACTGCTCGACGTCACGCTTGCTTGCGCGCAAGGGCGTGTACGCATGAATGGCGAAAAATACACCTGGGAAGCTGACGTCATGGTGTACTTGCTCGATACAGCGCCCATGCAAAACGCAGATATCGAAAAAGAAGCCCTGCACGTGACATTTACGATCGACGATGGTCCGGTCGAACCGTGAATTGCCTCAGTCGGCCACGTGTGAGCGAATGAAGTCACGAAGCACCGGATAAGTGTTCTCACGCCACCTGTGGCCAGAGAAAATACCGTAATGTCCGGCCCCGTTCACGTGCAAATGTTTGTGGTTTTCCTGCGGAACACTCAAGCACAAATCATGTGCTGCCGCCGTTTGACCAAGGCCGGAGATATCGTCCTTCTCGCCTTCGACTGTAAAAATCGCCGTATCGGTAATCGCGGATGGATTCACACGCGTGCCACGCACATCCCACGATCCATTAGCCAGCGCAAAGTCTTGAAATACGACGCGCACCGTTTCGAGATAATACTCGGCGTCCATATCGAGGACCGAGTTGTATTCGTCGTAGAATCGTTCGTGGGCCGCTCGCGCCGCTTCTGCAGATTCCCCTTTATGCGAATCGACCCAATATTGCCAATACGCTTTGAAGTGGTTTTTCGGGTTCATCATCACGAACGCCGTCAGCTGAAAAAAACCTGGATACACGCGTCGTCCCTTGCCCGCATGAGGTCCGGGGACCTTGTGAATCATGTTTTTCTCGAACCAGCTATAGGGATGCTCGGTCGCCAGGAAATTCACTTCGGTCGGGCTTTTGCGCGCATCAATGGGGCCACCCATGAGCGTCAGCGTTCGCGGCGTTTTTTCTCCGCCTTGCGCAAGCAGCGCAACGGCTCCGAGCACGGGTACCGTTGGCTGACAAACGGCCATGACGTGTAATGACCGTGCGCCGAGATGGCGAATGAAGCGCATAATCGTGTGCACGTAGTCATCGAGGTGGAACACGCCTTCGCTCAGAGGAACGTCCCGCGCATCCAGCCATTCCGTTACATATACATCGTGGTGCGCGAGCAACGTGCGCACGGTGTCGCGCAAAAGGGTCGCATGGTGGCCCGATAGCGGAGCCACGATCAAAATACGTGGATCTTTGGCAAGTTGCTGAGCAACCTCGACGTCGTGCGTGCGTCGAACGAAATGAATAAGCTGGCAAAAAGGTTCCGCAATGATAATTTCTTCGACGACCGATACCGTAGCGTCGTGCGCGCTGACCTCGTGAATGTCCCACGAAGGTTTGTCATACCGTTTGGTCAAACGATGAAACAACGCTTGACTCGCCGCCAGCGTCCGCACATTCGGTAGCCATCGAAACGGATTGCTTGAATGCCGGAGCGCTCGCGAAGACCCTGCCGCCAATTCCGACAACGGTTCGACCATCATCCGCTGCAGTTCGTGTAGATGATACACCATCGGCGGTTGAAGGAACTGCGCAGCACGGGAAAGAAGCGGGGGTCGGCGCATAACTACCTAGAGGGTATCACTGGAAGTACGCGCAATCAAGTCTGTCATTCGTGACTCGTGGATAGACGCCGAACTTGCACACGCGTGCCAACACGTGCGTTCCATTGTTCCAGCGACAAAATTAAACAATCTCGAATAAAGATACCGTGCTTCGCCCACCCACCGCCACCGGGCCCATCGAGTCCGAGCGCACGTCGCAGTGCTTTGGTTGCATTGAGATAATGCCGCGCTTGTTGTCCAGGTTTGAGTCGTCCACACGCAAAAAGCACGACATAGAGGATTTTTGTGTTTGCCGGAAGTTGACCGTCGAGAAATACGTACAGAAAGCTATCCTTCGCCTTCTGCGCCAAGCTCCCATAGATGAGTTTTTCACTCTGAAACCGTTCAATCAATCCATTCGTGTCGCCTTTGGCGTGCGGATTGTCCGGATCCTTGACTTCAACCAACCATAACTCGTTCTGCTCAGGCCAGTGAAATACGAAGTCAACTTTCTTCCACGCATGAACACCATGGGCATCGCCATCGAATCGAAGAGCAATCGGCACGCCGGACACTTCTAATTCGAGATCCCCCGTTTCCTCGTCACGCCACCATTTTTCCGCTGCAACGTTCACTGCGGCTTCCCCAGCACTTGCCGAATCTCCTCGTCGTATAAACGGAGATTTTCTTGATCGATCGCATTGTGCGACAACGCGTCCGCACGCTCTGCAACCTCGGTCAAAATGCGATCATTCTCGCGATAAAAAGCAAAGAATCGGGCCTCCCCGGAACGCTGTTGCAGATCGAGTTCCTTGAGAAGAAAATCACTGTGCGTCGCAAGGAAAATTTGGACGCCCACTTCTCTCGATAAATGAAGCAAGAGGTCAACCAGATCTTTGATGGCCAGCGGATTGATGTTGGCCTCCGGTTCGTCCCAAAATAGCAGCGCACTCTGGCGCAATGTGTCGTTTTCAATGAGTTGAAGCAATAACGCGAACTTTCGAAGCCCTTCGGCCAACAAAGTGAATTCGAGGTTTCCCTGGTCGTTTTTTAAGTAAAAAGTCTCGTTCTCAATCGTAACCTGGCCCCTGATGACGCCCTCCAACTTCGCTTTGAGTTCCTTGCGCGCCGAAGTGGGCGCCCCTTTGCTTACGGGCGAAAATGCACGCACCAGAATGTCACGATAGGTTTCATCAAAATGAATCTCTTTTTGATCATAGAGAGAACGAAATCCAGGAGCATGCGCCAGCATGTCCTTCGGTGGAATAAACACCGGCGTCCCCGCTTGCGCAGTCGGCTCCGCCCAATCACTCTTGAAATCCGAAAAGCGCTCGTCGGATTGGTTACTGCTAAAACGAAACGAAAGATCCTTCCCGTCTTTCGTGACGAGCACGCGTGCGGTTTGCGCCCCCTTCGTCCGACGAACGAGTCGCCCGACACGCTGTGGTACCGGCAGAAAAACACGCATCATTTTCTGCGCAGTGTCATTACCAAAACGATGCGCTTCGGTAATGGCATAAAGCAACTTCAATAGATGCGTCTTGCCGGTACTATTGGCACCAACGAAAACATTTATACCGGAAACGAAGTCCAAACGTAATTCATGAAACGCCGTAAAGTTCTCAAGCTCCAGACGACTCAGCATAACGCCCCTTTATGTTCCCGAGTTGCCCTAACACGTGCTCGTGCAACCTGCCATTCGAAACCACGCAATGGCCCGAATGCACTGTCTCATTGCCATCGAAATCCGTAAATCGTCCCCCAGCCTCCGCAACGAGCACCGGAAATGGGCCCAAGTCCCAACTTTTTACGCCGGCTTCAATCCAAACTTCCGCTTGCCCCAAAAGCACCATCGCACATCCCGCCAAATCACCATAACAACGCGTCTGTGCACATGACAACGTCAGTCTCGTAATTTTCGGCCCAAAAGGAGGAGAAAGCAATGCCCGTGGTTCGCCCAGAAACAACGTTGCCTCGGAAAAATCATCAATGCCCGATACCGAAAGTCGCGTCGGCGCTTCGTCCCCTATTTGCCGAAATGCACCGCGTCCCCGCGCCGCCCAATACACTTCACCAAGCGCAGGCATCGCCATCGCGCCCGCCACGATCACGCCTCGATGCTCGAGCGCGATGAGCGGTCCCCAAAAGGATCCTCCCCGCGTAAAACCTCGCGTGCCATCAATCGGATCAACGATCCAACGCGTGTCTTCACGCCCCGCATGCTCGCCCGTTTCTTCGCCAAGCAACGAATGATCGGGAAAGTTTGTCCGAATGATACCGAAGATCGCCGCCTCGGCTTCGCGATCTGCCTGCGTCACCGGCGTACGGTCAGGCTTGGTTTCGACAGGTACGCCTTGACGAAAAAACACGAGACTCGCCGCACTCGCCGCACTCGCCGCGGCTTTCGCGGTCTGCATCGCAAGGTCGAGATCGACGTCGACGTTCGAGTGAGTGTTCACGCCGCGAGCTGCTCGACGCGGGCATTCAACGCTGTGAGAAGCTTCTGCACGCTTGCTTTGGCATCGCCGAACAACATGAGGGTGTTGTCGAGGTAGCACAGTGGATTGTCGACACCTGCATACCCAGCAGCCATGCCGCGCTTCAACATGATGACGCGACCCGCTTTCCAAACTTCGAGCACAGGCATGCCGTAGATCGGACTCCCGGCATCATCGAGCGCGCTCGGATTCACGATGTCGTTGGCACCGATCACGATCACGACATCGGTCTTGGAGAAGTCTTCGTTGATCTCCTCCATCTCTTTGACAATTTCATACGAAACGTTGGCTTCGGCTAGCAACACGTTCATGTGCCCCGGAAGCCTTCCGGCCACGGGATGGATCGCATAACGCGCAGTCACGCCGCGTTTTTCGAGCAACGTCGTGATCTCTTTGACCGCATGTTGTGCCTGCGCGACGGCCATTCCGTACCCAGGAACGACGACGACATTCTTTGCACCCAAAAGAAGATCGGCTGCTCCGTCGATGTTTGTCTCGTTCACCTTTTTCGCAGGTTCGCCCTTTTTCGCCGAAGGAACCGTGCCGCCTTGATCACCGAATCCGGCAAACACGACGTTCCAAATGGAACGATTCATCGCCTTGCACATGATGTAGCTGAGGATGGCGCCCGAACTTCCGACGAGCGCACCGGTGACGATGAGCAAGTCGTTTCCGAGCATGAAACCCGCTGCCGATGCAGCCCAACCAGAATAACTGTTCAGCAGTGAAACAACGACCGGCATGTCACCACCGCCGATCGCGAGGACGAGATGCGCACCCAACACGCTCGCAACGCCCGTAGAAATGAGCAAATACATCACGCGTGTCGTCGCATCACTTCCGTACGCCATCGCCGCAAGAGCGACACATGCAGTGACCATGAACGCATTGAGCGCGTGACGACCGGGAATGACGAGGGGTCGTGAACCCATCGTTCCGCGCAACTTCAGAAACGCAATAACCGAGCCGGTAAAGGTGATCGCGCCGATGAAAACACCGGCGTGGATTTCGACGTGATGCGCAACGTCTCCCGTCCTCGAATGACTTGCTCCATCGACTTCGCTGGCAATGCCGACGAGTGCCGCGGCAGCCCCAACGAAGCTATGCAGAACCGCAACCAGTTCGGGCATGCTCGTCATTGCGACTCGTGCAGCAAGCACCGATCCGATGACTGCGCCGAGACCAATGGCTCCGCCTAGCAAACCAAGGCTTTCGATAGGGAACGCTTGTTGCGCATGCGCCGCAGTCTCGGCGGGCAAAAAGATCGCACCGAGGGTGACGACGACGGCCAACAACATGCCGAGCGTTCCGAAGAGGTTGCCGCGACGAGCGGTTTGTTGCGAGCTGAGTCCTCGTAGGGACAAGACAAACAACAGGCTCGCGACGAGATATGTGACGTTCACCAGGCTGCTTCGCATCGATCTTTCACCTGCGGAACATGCGCAGCATCCGCTGCGTCACGAGAAAACCACCAGCCACGTTGATCGATGCGAGAAGCACCGCCACCGCGCCGAGAATCGCTGCTGTTGCTAGGCCTCCGCCTGTCGCCGCAAGCAGCATACCGCCAATCAAAATGATGCCGCTGATCGCGTTGGTTACGCTCATCAACGGCGTGTGCAACGCAGGCGTCACGTTCCAAACGACGTGCCAACCCACGACACACGCGAGAAGAAAAACCGTCAAGTGTTGAACGAGTTCGGGCTTCGCATACAGACCCACGGTCAGCAGAAACGCCAACCCGAGCACGGAACCGATACGTCCCGGCCAAGGGTTTGGCGGGGCCTCGGGTTTGGTATGGCCATGCCCCGGAGGCTTCGCTGCCGGCGAAGGCGCACCAACCCGAATCTCCGGACGCGGCGGCGGCCACTTCAACTCGCCGTCGAGAAGCACGAGCATGCCGCGCTGAATCTCGTCTTCGAGCGAGATGTTCCACGTCATCTCTTTGCCAAGGATCTCTTCGACGAGGTTGACGATCGTCATCGCATAAAGCTCGCTCGCTTGGCGCGCCATGCGACTCGTCATGTCCGTGTAACCGACGATCGACACACCATAATGCGTGACGAGTTGATCCCGCTTCGTAAACGCGCAGTTGCCACCTTGTTCGGCGGCGAGATCCACGATCACGCTGCCTCGACGCATGCCGACGACAGCACCGGACGTGATGAGTTCTGGAGCTTTTTTTCCAGGGATGAGCGCCGTCGTGATCACGATGTCGCTCGTGCGGCAATGCTCCGCGATGAGTTGCTGTTCGGCAGCGAGATAGGCGTCACTGACTTCTTTCGCGTATCCACCCTGGCCGTCGCCGGTTTCACCTTTGAATTCGAACGGGACAAACTCGGCCCCCATGCTCGTGACTTGTTCACGAACGACAGGACGCGTGTCGAACGCTCTGACCTGAGCCCCGAGCGCTCGAGCGGCACCAATCGCCGCGAGGCCCGCAACGCCCGCGCCGACGATGAAGACTTGTGCGGGTTTGATGCGTCCCGCGGCAGTGCTTTGACCACCAAGCAATCGTCCGTAGTTTGCCGCTGCTTCGATGACCGCACGATAACCGGCTACGTTGGCCATCGCGGACAGTGCATCGAGCTTTTGCGCACGCGTGATGCGTGGAACTGCATCCATCGCGAGCACGGTTGCTCCACGAGCCGCGAGTTTGTCCACGAGTTCTTTGTTTTGCGCAGGCCACAAAAACGAGATGAGGGTTTGGCCTTTACGCATGAGTTCCGCCTCGTGTTTGCCCGTGCTGGCATCGACAGACGGCGGACGAACTTTGGTGACGATGTCGGCCCGTTCCCACAGTTCGTTTGAGGTCGAAACGAATTTTGCACCAGCTTCGGCGTATTCTGCGTCATCGAAACCAGCAGCGGTTCCGGCTCCTGCTTGCAGCAGGATGTCGAAGCCCAACTTGCGCAAACGCGCGACGGAAGCAGGCGTTGCGGCAACACGTTTTTCTAGAGGATCGATCTCTTGCGGAATACCGATCGTGAGCGCCAAACCTTCGGCGTCAGCGCCTGTTTCATTGCTTCGACGCGCTTGTTCGACCATTTCGCGCGGCACTCTACACCAATCACGGAAGAGGTAAACTGCGACCTGCTGCGTTGCGGCGTAAAAACGCGTGCGTTCTTCAGCCAGAACTTCATGCACCCGAACGTGGACAAAATTGCGGGAAAACGCACGCGCGCGCGAAGCACCTGACGGTACGTCATGCTTCTGCAAACGCGCGATAGCCCAACATGTTTGTCGTTCCCATGAACGAAAAGCTCGACGTGTTCGAAAACAACCACGTCAAGCTGCCGTGGTCGCGCGTGGTGGTCCCAAGATGGGACGCCATTGCGACGTCAGCCGTCGTTCGAGTTGTACGTGGAATGGTTTGTCCGGAGGAAGAACGTGTGGCCGCAGCGGCTTACGGCGACTTCATGACCTTGACGCGCCGACCTTCGCCGTCGACTTTGACATCGCTGGGTGCCGTCGCAGCGGCGTTGCCTGCATTGATCGTGAACGATTGCACCTTCACTTGCTCCCGCCCGCCAAACTTGCCGCTCACGCTCACGGCCAAGTTTGCCGTAGTCGCCGGTTGATCGTAATCAACGACGATTTTGGTGGTTTGGCCGTTCCTCACGGACGCGATTGCGATCGGTGTCGTTCCTTTGGTGACTTTGAGTCCGTCGACGCCCCAGACTTTCATCGTGACGTCCGATCCATCGGCGCCAAAAACGACGTCGAGATCCGCTCCGCCCGCTCGAAACGATGCCGCCACGTTTACCGGCGCCGATGGCTTTGCTGTCTCCGGTTGCGGTTTGTCCGAGCCCGGAGCGCCAGCGTTTGTGGTCACTTCTTTCGCCGCCGTAGCAGTTGCTTGTGTTGTGGTCGCTTCTTTCGCCGTAGCGGTTGCTTGTGAAGTGCCCACATGATCGGGAGCTGTCGAGGGTGGCGGGGATTCGCTACCACACGATGCTGCCATTACGATCACAACCAATCCTGCAAACCGATGCCATTTCATTGGTAAGTACCTCATCGTCATCTCGTTTCAGTGCGTAACGGAAATGTTTGCGGTATACGATATCGCCTGCATCTCGTACCCTTGCACGACGAGCACATATGCGTCCCCCGCGGTCGTATCGAATGTGACGATTTCATCGCCGCCGATGTTTTGAGCTTCCGCGACAATCGCGCCGACGTGGTACACATGCAGATCCACATCGCTCATGGAAGTGGATTGAACCGTGACCGGCAGTCCATCACCAGCAATACGGAAGTAACGGTTTTGGGAAAGCTTATTGATGTTCACACCGCCGGTAAAAGCCGCCGTGAACATGCCGCCAATGGGTGCAGCCTTGTAGAGCGGCAAAGACGAATCGACTCCGCCCCCGTGTGTCTCGCCCATTGCCCACTCGTTCTGAATGGCATTGACACCAAAGACGGCACTTGTGTTGTAATACGTCACGAGCGTATCGATGTCCGCAGCCGCTTGGGGAGCATTCTTTTTGAGCTCGGTCGTGAACGAGAAGAGCGTCGTGAGCGCTGGCGTCATCCGCTCGTCGACCATTGCGTGATAGATGCCGTCGATTCCGATGCTGACCTTATCGAAAGGCTCGTTTTTTCCGTCATACAGATCAAATACGATCTGTTGCACCGTCTCTTCAGAGAACCAGCCCGGATTCCTTTCAATGGCCTTGTCGTTCACCTCGACATCGAAATGGAAGCCACTCGCCTGTTGCGGTCCGCTCGAATCTCCATAAATGGTGATGGGATCCAGAACGATCCCGCTCAACGCATTCGCAAACCCTTCACCCCAGGAGAGCCGCGGATCGTTCACGTCACCAGTGCCGTGCGAACCTCCAGGACTATCCGAACGGCCTACGGTTTCCTGGAAAAAGTGACCCCACTCGTGGACGATGATATGGGACTCGAATTCGTCGGTATCCACATCCTCCTTACCGAGAATGTAGAGTTCTTTTCCGGTTGGGTCGAAATGCGACGTGCCGATTTGTCCGAAGGCCTTGTCGCCTTCCTCGGGTCGATTTTCAACGCTCCAATTCAGTTTGAGTACGGGAATCTGCGGCGGAGGAACTGCCTCGTCGAGAAACCGCCGCGACGCCGTGTAGGCCGCATCGAGAATGGCGAACGGCGCAGCTTCGCGCACTTTGGCGTATGAAGTTCCGTTCCATCCCGTCGTCGCCAGGACGTCGAGTTTCGCGTCCGCCGCGCTGTTGACAATTTTACTTTCGAGAATATACACCGCGTCGCCCGAGACGTTGTCCTCGATCGTGATCGATGGGATCTCGGTTTCAGCGTATACCCAAAGCTTAACATTGGCGATGTCCTTGTAATTGAAGCTATAGGCACCGTTGTCGTCGGCCAGGGTTTTTGCGATTTCTTTGCTCGTACCCGCATCGAGCAAATGCACCGACGCACCACGAATCGGGCGTTTGACCGTGCTGGCATAATCGAGGCGATCCATAGCTGGGTCGTATGGCGCGTACTCGTAGGAGAGCGAGCCGGACAGGAGGAAACCGGTTTGCTGCCCGCCGGTCCCACCCGTCCCACCCGTGCCACCTTCACCGCCCATACCTCCCGTGCTTGACGAGGAGCTCGAGCTGGTCGTCGTCTTCGGGGGTTTGTCATCGTCACTGCAGCCGGGAGCCATCCCGAGTGTGGTGGCGGAAAGTATCAGGATACTATGGGGAACGAAACGTCGAAAACGAAGCATCGTGGGGTTCTCCCTTCCGAACCGTGGGGAACATATACGCGGAGTGCACCAGAAAAGAAGCAGCTTTTTGCTCGAAGGCAACAACCAGCGAATACGCAACATCAACGTACGATTGACCCGATCTCGACACATTCTGGAAATCCTCAGCAAATCATTCCGAACAGTCACGCCTTGACAACTGCGCGGCAGCAGCATTTGCTCGTCCTTCTCATGGACGAAATTCTCAAGGTGTTCGAGAACAACCACGTCGATCCTCCATGGTCGCACGTGCTCGTCTTGTGTTTGGACGCCATTGCGACTCTCGCCGTTATTTGGTGTGTGCGGCAAGTGATCGAGTCGCGGCGCGCTGCACTTCAAGCCAAACGGCTCGAGCAGTCGACGCTACCGATGTATGAAGGCGCGAGGTTTGTCGCGGGATATGTCGAGCTTGCCGAAGGATCGACGACGGCCATTCGCGTCACGATCGAACAACAAGGCACGCAAACCGAGGTTAAAAATAAGTACTCTCATGAGTGGACCGAAATCGATCGTCAGATAGAAGCTATTCCGTTTTACGTGCGTACCGCCAATGGTGAACGCGTGCGCGTCGAGCCGCCCATCGACGTCATGCTCGTGGACAAACTCGATCAGATGGAGTGGCACGAAATGACACGCCGACGTCGCCGCGCGGAGCTCGTTCCTGCAGAACGCGCGGTCATCGAAGGTGTGTTGCGACGCGGTCCTGATCCCGAATTGCAGAAATCCGGCTCGTATCGTGCAGCCACAGCGATGGGGTGGATCATGCATCCCACGAAAAAAGGGGGCATGTTCGTTTCTGCAGAAAGTTTGTCCCGGCGCCACGAACTGCGGGCACGTGCTTTCGCGTGGACGACGGTATGGGCCATTGTCCTCGGTATCTTCGCAATGAGCATGGTCGTTCCCTATCGAGTTCGACTGCTTTTTGGAAAAACCGTCGTCGCGAACTATTTGGGCAAAGAAACGTATGAAACGCGCAACAGCAAGGGTCAGACTCGCAAACACTACTGCGCCCGCGTGTTTCTCGACGAAGAGTCTGGACGATTGTTGCAGGAACGATTCGATGTAGATCCGAATGAATTTACGTCGTTGCCGACAGCACCGGGACGAATCTGGCTACGTTACGTCCCGGCATATCCATGGGCCACAACGCTCGGAAAAAACGCTTCCGTGGCTTCGTGGCAAATCTTCCTTGCTGCCGCGATCCTTGGACTGAGTTTGTATCGAATTGGACGCGCGTATCGTCATCGCCGCTGGTACGAAGGACAGGTCGTCGAACAAGGGCAAGGCATTTTACCCGAACCGGTCAATTCGCGGTTTTTGGCGGACACTGGCCATTGGCCTCCCAAAACAAAAGGCCCCGCCGCTCCGATTGTGGAACGAATTTCCGCTGATTTCACAACCGAGACGGAGCGACGGGACTGATCTGCGTTTCACCCGACGACGTCGAGTTTCTTTGTCGGGCTTTTACCATCGATACCCGCGAAAAAGTCATTACCCTTGTCGTCGACGACGATAAACGCAGGAAAGTCGACCACTTCGATTTTCCAAATGGCTTCCATCCCGAGTTCAGGGTATTCGAGCACTTCAACTTTGCGAATACAATCCTTCGCCAAACGTGCCGCCGGACCACCAATGGATCCCAGGTAAAAACCACCGTGTTTCTTGCAAGCATCGGTCACCGCACGGGAACGATTGCCCTTGGCCAGCATAATCAACGATCCGCCATGGGCTTGGAACAAATCCACATACGCGTCCATACGCCCGGCAGTTGTCGGGCCAAACGATCCTGACGCGTATCCTTCTGGCGTTTTTGCCGGGCCCGCATAATACACCATGTATTGCTTCAGGTATTCGGGCATTCCTTCGCCACGATCAAGCCGTTCCTTGATTTTCGCGTGCGCAATGTCGCGTCCGACCACGAGCGGCCCCGTGAGCGACAAACGTGTTTTGATTGGATATTGCGAGAGTTTTGCCCGAATGTCGCTCATGGGCTGGTTCAAGTCGACAGAAACGACTTCGCCGCCCAAATCATCGGTCGTCATTTCGGGAAGATACTTCGCCGGATCCCTTTCGAGTTCCTCCAGAAAGATCCCTTCCGAAGTGATTTTGGCCAGCGCTTGTCGATCCGCCGAACACGACACGGCAATGCCCACGGGGCACGATGCGCCATGACGCGGGAGCCGAATGACGCGAACGTCGTGACAGAAGTATTTCCCGCCAAACTGCGCACCAATACCTGTACGTTGGGCAATCTCGAGAATTTTTTGCTCGAGGTCCCGATCGCGAAAGCCTCGACCAAGTTCATTGCCGTCTGGAGGAAGCGTATCCAAATACCGAGCTGACGCGAGTTTCGCCACTTTGAGCGAATATTCAGCGCTCGTGCCGCCAATGACCACCGCGAGATGGTAAGGCGGACACGCCGCCGTTCCGAGCGACCGCATCTTTTGCTCGACGAATGCGAGCAAACTATCGGGATTCAAAAGCGCCTTCGTTTCCTGATAAAGGTAGCTCTTGTTAGCCGATCCGCCGCCTTTGGCCATGAACAAGAATTTGTAGGCCGAACCTTCCGTGGCAAACAAATCGATTTGCACCGGAAGGTTTGTCTTGGTATTCACTTCGCGGTACATGTCGAGAGGCGCGAGTTGTGAATAGCGCAGATTCAGGGTGCGATAAGCATTAAAAACGCCGCGAGAAATCGCCGCTTCATCGTTGCTTTCGGTGAGCACATATTGCCCTTTTTTGCCCATCACGATGGCGGTGCCCGTATCCTGGCACGAGGGCAGAATGAATCCGGCGGCAATGTTTGCGTTACGTAATAGTTCAAGCGCGACAAAGCGATCGTTGGGACTCGCTTCCGGATCCTGCAGAATGTTGGAAAGTTGGGTCAAATGACCCGGGCGCAAAAGATGCGAAATGTCGCGCATCGCTTCTTGCGTGAGCAGTGTCAGCCCTTCGGGTTCCACCTTCACGAACGTTCGTCCCGCCGCTTCGAACGTCGAAACGTAGTCTTTCGTCAAGAGACGGTAAGGGGTTTCGTCTTTGCCGAGCGGCAACATATCCTGGTACTGAAAGTCGCTCATTGCCTTGCCTTTCGGGTCTACATCGAGTCCTGGAGGCATACCCCCGAACACCCACGGCTGCCAAGGGTGTTCTATGAATTTTTCGTGACTTCGCATCCTCGTTGCCTGTAGGCTGCCACGGTTGTCTGCGCCAAGACGACGAGTGAATCGCGCCGGAGAGTCATATCATGTCCGCTCAGCCATGCCTCTACGATTTGATGGGAATGCCCAAGTACCTTCTCGACGAACATGTCGACCTGATTGCTGACCATCTCGAACACCCGTGGCGACCGGCTTATGCGGAGGAAACGACCGACGAGGAGCTCGCAAACGAAGTAAAGCGATATTATCACGATGATGCGCACATCACGGCGGCGGTTGTCGGATTGCACCCGCTGCTCGACAGGGCGTCACGGAACGCATTGTTGCGACACCTACGTAACGATGCGCCAACACGACTTTTCGAGTTGAATACGCGCGTGCCTGAAACGAAAGTGCACCTGGTTCTGGTGGGGCGTCTGCGGCTCATTGCGCGCACCGAAGGAGAACGGCCTGTCGAAATTGGCCAATGTCGGGCGGGGCAATGGATCGGCATGCCTAGTGCATTGCGTGAATTCGACGAACGAGACGAAACCACCCATTGGTGGAGACCGGCGAGAACGGTCATTGAAGCCGTCCCTTTTGGCGATGTGAAGACGCAATCGATTCTCGTAACGGACTTGGTCGCCGAGATGCAAAAAAACAAGGCCTTGATGCGCTACGTTCGCCATCACGTATCGATTCGTTTCGCCCGGCGCGAGCAGATGCTGAAACGATTGCGAGAAAACGCCATTTGTCGATTGTTGCCTCCAGCGGACCAGGAATACCTGTTACAACTGGGCACGGTACGACGGGTCCCCTGGAACCATGGTTCGGAAAACCCGAGCATTCTTTATTTGTCGGCCGGCAAGCCTTCCCGACGCGTAAGCCTCATGCTGGCGGGAAAGTGCACGGCATTTCTGCCACAAATCGATCAGAACGGCGGCCGATACGTTGGTAAATTCGGCATCGCTGATTTGATCGGCCACGAAGCGATCGTCATGCCGGAGGAACGAAACGTTGAAAAAGACGTTCCATCCAATGTCGAGGCTGCGGAATTCGAAATTCAAGAAGCGCCACGCTTAACGGACGTGTACGCGAGTCCCGGAACCGAGGTTCTCGAGTTTTTTTGGTTCGCATTTCGTTGGACGCTGGACGATCGCATGTCCACGTGGAGGCGCGTCGTGAGCAAGGTGCTCTCCGCGCGGCACGCTGGCACGATTCCCGAAATTGTGTCGATTCAGGCATCGCGCCCGCAACTCGGAACTTCCGCATTGGCGCAAGGGCTCGCGGTCGCTCTGGCGCATATGGTCAAAAGCAACGTGTGCATTGTGGACCTACAGGGTGCATCACGATTCGAAAATTATTTTCAACCGCGGGGGTTTGGCTTTGACGAATTTACGAAAAAGCTCCAAGAAACCATACGCGCCAAGCGTTCGGGAGGCCGCGGTCAGGTCGACGTTCGTTTCCGACGCCTGAAACCGCCGGAAAAAAGCACAAACGATTTTTATTGGCCGGCGAATGTCGAATTGGTTTGGCCACACGACCCCAACGACGTCCACGAAGCGGAAAACCTCGTGGAGTTGCTTCTCAATCGCCCCGACCTGAGCCACCTGATTCTCTGCATGCGCCAAGACGCAGCGAGTGCCGATGATGCAAGCAAACGACTCGCCATGCACCTCAATTCACGATGCTCGACCGTTTTGT
>JANORL010000065.1:0-8095 GCA_031415295.1 Polyangiaceae bacterium
CCGCGCCGCTTATGGTTTGCCGGCGCTGCTGCGTGCGTAGTGACAAATCACGTCTTGACGCAACGTGATACGCATGCGAGATGCGCCGCATGGGTGCCGTTCGGGTCGTTTGGCATGTCGGCTTCGAGCGCAACCTTCGGCGCCGCGGGTCTCAGGCGTTCGAAGTGCGTGCGGAGGTGCTGCTCTCGAGCGAGCCGCTGCGTATGGATTACATGTTGTTGCGCAAAACGAGCGACATGCTGGATAACTCGGCGCAAACGTTGCGTGGCCTCTGGCCCATGCTCCCACGCGTGTCGGTGGTCGAGTTCAAGAGCCCTGGCCGCCCGTACCGCACTGGCAATCTCGACCGTCTGTGGGGCTACGTTCACACGTACTTCTCTGACCAACGAGCTTTGCCACGTCGGCGGGCAGACGGGACAGATCTCGCCAAGGTGCCGGACGTGCACCAGCGGAGCGACCTCTGTGCAGTGCTCGTGGTGTCCGCGCGCACGCCAAGTCTCATGGCTGATGTCGAGGAGCAGGGGCTTGTCTGGTCCGATCAGAGCAATGGTTATTGGAAGGTGACGGGTGGGTCGTTCGCGTTATTTGTTGTAGAGATTGATATTGTTGGCCCTGCGGAAGGCGATAATCTGTTACACTCGATGGGCCATGGAGAACCGGTCACGCCTGAAGCGTGCCTGTTTTGGCTGGAACTCGTCGGATCGAAGGAGGCTGGTATGAGCATGCAAGACATGGAAGGGTACGAAGAGTTGATGGCGAAGTTCCTCGCGTCACTGTCGCCGGAGCAGCGCCTTGCGGGCCTTGCGCCCGAGCAGCGCTTTGCGGGCCTTGCGCCCGAGCAGCGCCTTGCTGGTCTCGATCGGGATCACCAGGTTCTAGCGTTTCCCGTCGAGGTGCTGCGCGTGCTTCCTGATGACTTCATTCGCTCACTCGCCCTAGACGTGCAGGCCGAGATTGGTCGACGGCTTCGGCAGGGTGACTGACGACGGGCGCAAACACGCTAGCCGACTTTTTTCCTGCAAGAAGCGCCGCAGTGCCTAGGCCAAACAAAGTGCCAAATTGGCCTTTGACGCGCCTACGCTGCCCTGCGTCAGCAGTGGGCAGTTGTGCACCCGCTCGCATTCGGACACGACGCTTCTTCGCTGGCCGCTCTTCCACGCTCGGAAGCGTCGATTTTTCTTGGCCTGCGAATGCACCCAACCGCTTGCGATCCCGACCATCTCCTGAAGGCCGGTGTGCTCGTGTTCGTAGGGCTGAAAGATGTGCAGTATTGGCCGTGGCCGCGGGGACGTGAGGGGTTACCCGACGGCGTATTCCGTAACCGTGCGGCGGGCAGGTGACTTGAAACCGAGCACGATGCGATCACGCGGGACCCCCGCCGTGACCAAGTCCGGCGCGACACCCGTCTCGGTCTGATCGTGCTGGATCCAGAGCTTACCGTCGATCACGTCAACGTGGACGAGCGTGGAGTGCACATGATGGTTGCCCTCCCATCCCACGACGACCACTAGGTAGCGGTCGTGCTCGCGATCGAATACGGTCTCGAAGCTGAGCTTCGACCCCGGACCGGGGCGCTGCTCCCATGCGCGAAGCACGGCCATTACGGCGTTTCGGTATTGCTCTACCGGATCCATTGAACGATCTCCTTTTTATCGGGGTCATACGACACGAGCCGCCGGATCTGCCGCGCCAGCATCAGCCGCGCGACCCCCGTTTCAAAGACTTCGACCCGTACCTGCTCCGTCACCGCGAGATAGAGATCACGCTGTGGATCTATGTCTGCAAGAACCTCGCGATACACCACGAACTGTCCGACGGCTATGTGGAGGTCTGCGAGTTCCGACGGACCGCTGAAGCTCTTGATCTCGAGAGCAATGCGCTGCGGCCCCTTCTCGGCCGCGATCAACCGCTCGGCGGCCAGGTCGACATAGTCGACATAGAGGTCATCGCCCGAGTAACGCAAGTGCAGCGGGTTGGCGGTGACCGTCCAACCGTCGGCGACGAGTGCTGCAACGACGGCGGCGTGATCACGATCATGAGCGGGCACCCAGATACTCTAGCGCCGCGATACCCGCCGTGTCCAGCCGTTTTGCGCGTGTCGAAGAAGTGCATTTTTACGGGCGTTTCTCGATGGGGGTTCGGCAAAGCTGAACCCCCATACCCCCAAAGATCGGAATGCACGCCGAGGAGATACGTGCGCCAGCGATTACAACGAGAATCGCAACGTCACCATGTCCGTGCCTGAATTGGGGTGGAATGCATATCCGCCCACGATGACACCTTGGCCATCGGCAATCGCCGACGTTGCACGACTTTTCGTGGGAAGCGTAAACATCCCCGCGTCACCGAACGAAGTATCCAATGTCCCATTAGGAGCAAGCCTCCACACTGCCAATTGCTCCGTTGCTTTGGCATCTTTCGTCGCTCCGGCCACGACGATGCTCCCGTCCGACAACTCCGCCAATCCCGTTGTAAATCGCCACGAGTGCGCCGGTTGGCTCGCTTTCTCGAACGTCACGACTCCCATTGAACCGAAATTCGCGTCCACCTTTCCGTCTTGGTTCATGGCAATGACGCTGATCGGACACGTGGCCTTACAAAACCATGCATTGCCCGCCGCAACGTACCCGCCGTTTGCTCGACGAACGAAATGGCCCGCCGCAATCGGCACCGAAACAAAGGTTTGGCCCGCGGTACCAAACGACATGTCGGGTGCTCCATCAGGCATTTTGCGCGCGAAAACCGAACCCAGGACGTTGTTCTGTAGCGCCAAACTGCTCATGACGACGCGCCCATCCGCTTCAGCCAACACCACGATGGCCCCCCCTACCTTCACTGCCGGATCAACATCAATGACACTTCCGCCATTGCCGAAACTGGAATCCAAACTGCCATTGTCGAGCAACCGCGTGACCTGCCCGCCTCCGCCGCCCCCCGGTATCTCCTGCACGAACGATGTCACCAAAATGCGCTGCTGTGCGTCGAGCGCCATCCCGGTAAGCCCTATGGCATTGGGCACCGTCGCGACCCCTTGTATACCGAACGATGTATCGACGGCTCCATCCGGCAGGTAACGCGAAAACTTGCTAATGCCGTTGTTCGATGTGAGCATGCGATCGCTCGCATCGATCGTCAGGCGTGTCGCTTGAATGGTTGACGTCACGGACAAGGGCGCGTAGCCGCCCATGCCATAACTCGAATCGTGTTTCCCTTGAGAAAAGCGTAAAGCGACCATGCTCAACGAATTCATTCCAAAGGCCATAACCGAACCATCTTTACGGGATGCCACGTCCAGAATCACCTCGGGAACAGCCTTCGATCCGGATTGTGCGACCCCGCCATTGGCATAGGATGACAAAATCGTCCCGTCGCCATTCAATGCCAGCGCCATCGTTTCCTCGTTTTTAAATGCCGCATCCGCACGTGCCCCTACGAGAAACAGCGTGCCATTACGCTCGAGCAGTTCGCCTACCGAGCCCGTAATCGCCAGCTTTTGCTCTACTGGAACGGCATTGATGGGTATGGACGTTCCGTCACTCGCAAACTTATGAATGCTTTTGAACCGTGTCTCAGGGAATATGGAGACGCTGTCAGCACTCGCGGTCACGATGGTACCATCCGGCAGCCAGACAGCCTCCGTGAAAGGCTCTGTGCCAGGTACCTCGACATTCCCCTGCATGCCAAATGGCATACTCGGGATTAAGCCATCAGGCGCGAGTTTGAGCAGCTTGCCGGAAATGTTGCCACCTGTGATGAGCAGCTCGCCCGCCGCGTTTTGGTCCAAATCGTACGGCGCGAACGGAACAGTGCGTTTGCCACTAATACCGAACCCTTGATCGATTGCTCCGTCTGTTTGCACGCGATAGATAAGGCCGCCGCTGAAATCAGCCGTCAATGCAATGATTTTCCCATTCGAATCGAACTTGACGGCACGAGCATCGTCGCCCTGGAGCGTGACGTGTCCGCCCATGCCGAAGGTGGAATCGACCTGGCCATTTTCATTGAGGCGCCAAAGCCACGAGCCCGACCCAACGCCCCCGCTCATGCTGGCAAGGAGGGCGATTTGGCCGGTCGCCGAACGCGAAATAAACGCTGGTGAACTCGATTCAGGGGATTGAAACAACGCCCAACCCGCATTGCCGAAGGTCGTATCGAGCACGCCTTGGGCATTGATGCGCACGATGAAAGCCAATTTCTCGAACAGTCGATAACCAATGCCACTGACCAATGCACCACCATCGGGCAATGCTTCGATCGATGTGACAAACGCGGCATCCGATACGGGCAACAGGAGGAATCCGCCGTCACCAAAGCTCGTGTCGAGTTGCCCCGCGGGTGTGTACCGAGCGAGCAGGCCCTCGGTGATGATGGACGCCCCGTGCGTCGCTCCGCCGACGAGAAGGCTGCCATCCGCAAGCAAAGCGCTAGCAAACACCCTGTCTTTACTGGAAGCCCCGTTCACTCGGGCCATTCCCTGCTCACCATAACCCGTGTCAATGGTCAAAGGACCCGAGATCTCTCCTGCACCCGAACCGCCTTGTCCAGCGCCGCCTTGTCCAGCACCGCCTTGTCCTTGAGGATTGCTGGGGTTTGACTCGCCGCATCCGATTGTCGCGGCAAGCATCGAGCCTAAAAACATCGAAAGCAAAGTTCGCATGTTACGACGATATCCAATGACGCACGGCTGTCAATCTCTTATTCGCGCTGACGCACATTTGTCACAAGGTGCCTAGGAAAAATAACCCGGCAATTTCGCTATTGACGCATCTACCTCGCCACGCGTCATTGACCACAGTGCCTAGGAAAAATAACCCGGCAATTTTGCTATGGACGCTTCGGCCCTTTTTCTCCCATATGGCAACCACTTTTTTCGCCGTACGAAACGCGACTTCGTACACCTCGTCCTCCGACGGCCTGGGCGATCGCAAAAATCGCAGACCACCGTCGTCACTTTTAGAACAGGTGTTGAAGCCGAGTCCAACAGCGGAGTGCACCAACGACATCTGTATCGGTACCCCTGGTGGTCCGCATGGCGCTCGGCCGCTGCAAGCACACCCGCGCGTTATCCGCTCGCCGTGCCAAACGTTTTTCCTCACGTTTTCTCACGGCATCAGCCGCACAAAACCAAAGTCCGTCCCTGTCTCCGCGGAAAAACCTCGACCACCAAGCACGACCTTTCCGTCCGGCTGAAGCCCAATCCCGTACGCCGAAAACGTCCCGTGAACTGACGGCACAATCGCCTTGCCCATATCGCCAAACGTCGCGTCCAGCTTGCCGTCCGGCCCGATCTTCCACGCCAGCATCTTCTCAGAGAGCCCAGCGCCCGTCGACGCACCGAGAATGACCGACCCATCCGGCAATACGACCATCCCAGGCCCTTCGTAGCGGCTCACGATCGCCGCCACCGGGTATGATTCTATTTCCGCGACTCCCGCAATCCCGAACGTCGGGTCAATTTGCCCCGTCGCATCGAGCCGTACGACATTCCATGAAGAATATTGCGGAGCTTGACCCTTGAATTGAAACCCCGCCACGAGGATCTTTCCGTCAGGCAAAAGTGCCATCCTGTCGGCATCCATTGACTCGCCTGGAATCCACGCTTTCGCAACACCCGCTTGCCCAAACGTCATGTCGAGCGCTCCATTCGATTCGTATCGCACGACAATCGGCCCCTGTAGATTGCCTCCTTGCCCCGCCGCAAGGATTTTTCCGTCGGATTGCACCACGAGCGCTCGGACGCCACAAAAGTTGCCACTGTCGAGTGGCGTAACGACACTGCCATCCCCATCGAACATCGTATCGAGTCCCCCCGCACTCGTTGCCCGTGTCAGGCCAAACGAGCAACCACTCGCTTTGCCAGCCATCAGCACATTGCCCGCAGCATCGACGGCCAGCGCTGAACAATTCGCTCCCAGTCCAGAATCGACCGTGCCATTCATTCCAAACGAAGCGTCGAGCTTCCCGGATGCATCGTACCGCGCTACTTTACCCCCCACGAGCGCCAACAAAAAACCATCCGCGGTGCGTTCGAGCGCCTCGACGAGCAGATTGCTTTCGAGTTTCACCCAACCTGCATTGCCGAAACTCGTATCGATCCCCCCGTCCGGAAGTTGCCGCGTCATCCACGATTCACGTAACGACTTTTTCAAGTGCGATCCGGCCGCGACGATCTTCCCGTCCGGCTCGATCAACATCTGCGTCGCCGCCTCCTTCGACGCCCCCGAATTGTACCGTGCCGATCCATTCATTCCAAATGCCGCGTCCGGTGTGCCCGCCGGCGTCAATCGCACGACGATGACGTCGCTCGTGTCCTTGCCGAAGTCGAATAAGACCCCCGCAATCGAAACTTCCCCATTCGGTCCCACGACCGGCCCCGACGTATCGGACGCAATCGTCTTGGCGATACCTGACATGCCAAACGCGACATCCAGCGTCCCATCGGCCAAGAATCGCATCACGCCCCCCGTACCCGTGTCGTACCAGCTTCGCGCCACGATTCGATTCATGTCGTCGAACGCAATTCCATTGATTTGGGAGCTCACTTTCCAATCGACACGCGTAATGCCATCCCCACCCCCGAAACTCGTGTCAACTGCACCATTCGTTCCTAGAGCCAAGAGGACGGCTTCATCATTAAACGTCCCGCCAATGCGCGCTTTGCCTCCCACCAAAAGCGACCCGTCCGTGCGGACGGCTAATGCGTAGGCGGTTTCTTCAGCCGCACCGAGCGATGCCAGCGCCTGGCCCGCAACACCATACGCCATGTCTACCGCTCCATCGGGCAAGAGGCGAACAACAACCGTATCTTGCGTGGTCCCGCTGCCCACGGACGACGCCACGAGGATCTTGCCATCCGCTTGCACCGCAATGGGTCCACCGGCCGAAATCGTCACAGGAAGCATCGCTTGCACGCCGCCCACACCAAAGGACGAATCGAGGTTTCCGTCAGGCAATAGGCGCATCACGACATTCTTGTTTTCAAAATTCTTCGCACGAAGGACCACTTTGCCATTTGCACCAAACGCCACACTCGCGCTGTACGCGACGAGTCCATCGATGGCTACAATGCCACCCTTGCCAAAACTCGGATCCAGTGCGCCGTTCGACGTGAATCTCGCCATGTACACGAGCGACCCCATACTCGCGGCGTCGTAATGTCCCACGACCACGATCTTTTGATCCGGCTGCACCATCACCGCATCCGCCGTGGCATGCAGGCCAATGCTGACAAGCGCCTTGCCATTGACTCCGAAATTCGGATCGACCGCGCCGTCCACCCCCATTCGCACGAGCAAGAGCTCACCGGCAATCGGAACGCTGCCGAGCGGCGAAACATTCGTCGTCGCCGCAACGACGAACTTACCATCGGCTTGCCGAGCGACTGCACGCGCGGAATCGCCATTGCCGCCAGCGATTCCCACAGTGGAAATGCCATCTTTGCCAAAGGTAGGATCGAGCAGCATTGGGCCGGGTCCGCCCCCTCCCATGCCGCTCGATGACGACATGCCACTCGAGCTGGCCATGGCTCCTCCTGCTCCACCGGATCCCGCAGCGCCACCACTTCCCGATGACGCGGAACTCGTGCTGCTGGTCGGGTTCCCGTCACCGCAATGGAGGGACAAGAACGAACAGAGTGTTATCGGAGCCCAATAGGAGAAAGATCGTCGAATTGAAACCATGATCGCACGTTATCAGGACGCGGTTGCGAAACCAACAACTTTTTTGCGTCGGTGTTCGCCAAGGGGCACGCGAGACCGCGTAGGCGAATCCAATAATCAATGACGAAGCTATTCAAGAGCGCAAGGAAATAAAAGCGAGACCATGCATCGAGCGAGCCAGGCACTTCGATGATAGGGCTTAGTCCAAACAAACCGCCATTTTTGAACATTGCGCGATGACCCTGTCGGCGTCGTCGAGTTCCTGTATCATAGACCACTAGCATGGGGGAAAGACAAACGCGAGAGGGTTTGCGAACCTTTCCATGTGGATCGAGTTCTCGAACGCCTGCCCGATAAAGCTTATCCCATCCCCCGCAATCTACCCGCTTCCCGCAATGCGCGAAACCGCCCCACCAGCGATTCCGCAATGTTCGCGT
>JANORL010000066.1:0-4724 GCA_031415295.1 Polyangiaceae bacterium
CCAATCCATCCATGGGTCGTCCGCGGACGACCCATGCCGGGACGAACGCGTCAAATTTTGGGGGAACTTTGTGTGAAACGTGCCGCTCGCAAAACGAACGGCTTCGTTACCGATGCGCCGTCATGCTCGGATCGAACGGACTGCGCACGTTCGGAGCACCCTTGGCGGCGAAGTAAACACGCAACATTTCAGACGCAACGTTTGTCACTTTGACCCGCCACTTGGCTCCGTTTGCAGTTTGTGATGGGGGGGCTCCGCTCGCTGACCGCCGGGTGGCCTACGGCCACACCGCGACGCTCGCTTCGCCCCCATACCCCTCATTTTGTTTCAAGATTGAATGCGGGTCCGGTGATTTGGGAGCATGGGAACTACGCGTTCGAATCGGTTACGACCGAGAATCATGTGCGATGGTGTTGGATACATTCATTCGGGAATTGCAGCGCAGTTATCGCTGGCGAGCGAAGCGTGAATTGGGTTTGTCGAGTGTGAGCGATGCGTTCACGGGGATGGTGACAGTGATTCAGCGTCTTTCGTCTTTCGTCTTTCGTCTTTCGTCTTTCGTGCGCGTGCACGTGCACGTGCGCGATCTTCTCCTCGTTCCGGATCCAGAGCGTGCACGAGCACGTGCACGGGAGACGGGAGACGGGAGACGTCGGACCTTGGGCATGGTTGCTAAGGCACGTTTTCGCTATCGACGCTAACGTTTGCCCAAAGTGCGCAGGCCCGATGAAATGGCGTCAAGTTGCGCTGACCGCGGACGCCATTCGGGCGGGTTTGGCGGCGTGGGGACCGCCGAGGCGCAGGGAAGACCGCTCGTGCAGCTCTCTCGTTGCCGTTTCCGAAGACGCAGCGCGGTTGAAACTGCGTATACGTTTTGCGTGAGCCAACGCTCGTATTTGCCAGCGCCGATGTACACGTGTGTCTGCTGGTCGATAAAAACTCGACGCATGATGGGATTGGCAATGCATGAGCAACGATGCGCGACTTCTCGACGTGGGTGAGGACACGGATTGGCACCTGTGACGCGGTCGGCGTAAAATCTGATTCACCAATGGCGGGGTAGGATCACCACCGCTCGCAAACCACCGCCAACACCACGCACATCTATCACACAACGCTACACAAACACAGGCTCTTTCACCCTTCCACAATATTGAGCTTTTCGTCAGTGCATCAGGCGCATCAGACTTGCTACGAGCGCAAATGCCATCCTTCTCTCGCTGGGTCACCCCAGCTATTACGCTCGATTTGGATTCAAAACTGCTGCGGAATTCGCCCTATACGGGGAAGTTCCCGGGTACGACCATGCATTCCTCGCCCTAGAATTTCGCCCCGGTTTTCTTGGTGTTCGTCCGGGCACCGTTTGTTACCGGTCCGAATTCATGCAACTGTGATGGTTTTGGCTCTTCGTCGGGTGGAGTGATAATTGGGAGCTTCGTTTACCCAATGAAACCCGCGTTTCATCAACGAAAAATTTTCAAGGCGTAGCTTCGACAATTCCATACACACCGCCGGCTCGCGAAGCGATAGGATGCCCGCATGAGTCAGCCGTTCCGCAACTGGGCCCGCACCGTCGAGTCCCGTCCCGCCGCCTGGGCCCGCCCCACTTCGGAGAAGCAGATCGCTACGATCGTCCGGCACGTCCGAGACCGCCGCGGACGGCTGAAGGTCTGCGGCGCCCGGCACTCATGGTCGGACATCGCGGCTGGGACGGACATACAGATGGATCTCACTGAGCTTGAGCGCGTCATCTCCGTCGACAGGAACGCAAAGCGCGTCACAGCAGCAGCAGGTTGTCCGCTGCATGTTCTGCTCGACGTACTCGCGAGCCATGGACTCGCAATGCCTGTCCTCGGCTCGATCTCGGAGCAGACACTCGCTGGGCTCACTGCCACCGCGACCCACGGAAGCACGCTCCGTGTTGGCAACATCTCAAGTCTCGTTGAGGGTATGCGCCTGGTCACTGGTACGGGGGAAGTGCTCGACCTCGGACCAGACGATCCGCGGCTGCCTGGCGCGCGGGTACACCTTGGCGCACTGGGCGTGATTACACAACTTACGCTGAAAGTTCGCGACGCATTCCGGCTGGAGGAGCGCCGCGAGGTGATGCCGTTCGACGCTGCCGCCGAACGGATCCACGACATTTGCAAGGAGCACGCGTTTGCCAAGCTGTGGTGGCTCCCTCACACCGATGATGCGATGATCTTCACGTACGACGAGACGGAAGCTGCTGGCGAGCGCAGCGCGGTAGCGTGGGCGGTGGACGGTTGGGTGAACAATCGAGCGTTCCCGGCTTTGCTTCAGGTTGGTCGCACATTCCCTAATGTTATCCCCAGGATAAACCGCGTCGTCAACAAGGTTCACTTCACGCCGTCCGTGCGCCGAGGGCGGTCGGACCACATGTTACAGCTTGTTATGCCGCCGCGCCACCGCGAGGCAGAGATCGCGTTCGACGCAATCCACACTGCGGAAGTGCTTCGAGCCACGCGCGACGTGGTTCACGCGGACGGAGCGCGGGTGGACTTCATCGTCGAGTTGCGCTTTGTCAAGGGGGACCACAATTGGATGAGCCCAGCGTTCGGTCGCGACACATGCCAACTGCTTATTGGCGGGACGCACAGTCCCGACATTGACCGTGTATTCGACGCTTTCCAGTCCATGGGTGCGTTGTATGATGCCCGCCCTCACTGGGGCAAGGAGCTGCGGCTCACGCCCGAACGAGTCACGCAGTTGTACCCACACGCGGACGATTTCCGTGCACTCGCCCGCACGTTCGACCCGGATGGCGTGTTCCGCAACCCATTTCTCGATGCTGTGCTCGGCGCTCCATGATGCGTCCCCGTCAGTTTGTGTAAATAACCACAGGTTTCAACGCAAATAACAATTCAACGCGTGAGAATCCTCCGAAGGCGCCCGAATTGTCCTGATTCAAGCCACACTTTTATGCCTCGCGAATGCATCGAGGTGCTGGTGAGGATATCGTGCATGTTTGTGATGGGGGGCTGCGCTCGCCGAGGTCCTCTCCGATCTGCGCCGCGACCGGGCCCTGCGATACCTGCAGGATCAGCGGATCTCCATTGGCGAGGTGGCATTTCTTCTGGGCTTCCAAGACGTGACCGCGTTTCACCGGGCGTTCAAGCGATGGACCGGGATCACTCCGGCGGAGCACCGGCGCTCGGCCAAGAGTGGCAACTAGACTCGTGCAACTTGAGGCGCATAAGAAAAACAAAAGCGGAATTTCGTCAATGACGGGCCTACGGCGATGACGTGCCACGACTGGCATTATGGCATCTAGCTCAACTTCTTCAGGAATGACGCCGCCCCCTCGTCGAGCAACTCCTGAGCCACAGGCTCGAGACAAGTTATCGCTGCTTGGATATCGCCTTCGTTTCGCAACCATCCCGACAGATCGTGGATGGCCATTCGCCGATGGTCCCTGGCTGGCGACCAACTCTCTTCAATCGCCTGCATGGATTCGATAATCGTATGGGCAACCTCGATGGCTTCACGACGTTGCCCGTTCGACGCGAATTGCCGTGCCAGCCGAATACCTTCCTCGGGATAATTGCGGACGAGATCGTCCTGCCAAGCTTGATGGAGGGCTGTCGCGATTCGTGCGGCGTCCATGTCCCCAGCACGCTCGAGGTGTTGTGCGAAATGGTTTAATGCCACGAGGGTTTGGAGTTCCCCCAAACGGGCTGCTCCGACCAGTGCTTCGTCCGCCCTTCCGTCTTGATTCCGTTTTTGATCGATACGAGTTCCGATGTGCGATTTATTGCAGGATATTGTCTGGAAAAACTCAAGTTTGACGTGCGCAACCATTACATTGAAATCTTGAAGCAAGTTTCAGGACCCGCTCTCGCCGCCGTGATCGCTGCATACGTTTGTCCTCGCGCCAAGCGTCCAGAATCCACAAGCAATACATGCTCCAATACTTCAATCCAGCGCTTACCCCACCAAGTCGTACCGGCTTTTTTTGTTTTGATCCCATGCGCAGAAGGCGGCTTCTTTTGCCTCTGTTTTGGCCACCACCAATCACTCATGACCGCATCTCCGCCCCGAGTTTATTACCTTTTCGTCGTGGTTTGGCAAGCTGAACCATTTCTTCTTCGCACTCGTCGTCATCTTCTAACCCTGAATCCAATTGCCGAAGTTCGTCGTGCGCGAAGTGGACGAGTATTTACGTTGTGGGCTCCTCGAACATGGGTTTGTTCGGGTACAATGCACGGATTGTGGATTCGAGCGACTCGTTGGGTTGAGCTGCAAACGTCGAGGGTTTTGTCCGTCGTGTTTGGGTCGTCGGATGAGTGACACGGTGGTTTGGCTGACCGAACACGTGGTTCCGACCGTGCAAATTCGCCAATGGGTGTTGACCTTGCCGTGGGGATTGCGCGTCCGACGCGATACGAGAGGGTTTGGCACGGGCGGGTTTGGCGGCGAGAGGACCTCCGAAAGGCAAGAGAGTGCCATTGGGGCAACTCTCGCTGCCGTTTCCGAAGAAACGTCGTACCTGAGAAAGAGCGACGCATCTTGCGTGAGTTTGCGCTCGAATTTGCCAGCGCCGAAACACACGTGTGTCCGCGCGTCAAGAAAATTCGACACGAGTGAGTGCCGACGATCCCCGAGCGAACCAGGACTGTGTCTGAATGCGAGTGAGTGCACAAATCCGCAGGAGTTACGAGTGGCGGCGTAAACGCGTCAAGTGCGAAATTGCCACTTTGTTT
>JANORL010000067.1:0-9015 GCA_031415295.1 Polyangiaceae bacterium
GCAGGAATTGGCGTAGGCACTGGCATGACCGGCACTGGTGGCGGTGCGCCCGCGGGAGTACCGATTCTCGTGGGCTCGTTGGGGCTCACGGCGACCGGAGCGGTGAATTGTGGCAATGGGTTTCGCCACCTAGCCGTTGAATTGTGGCGTGCGGACGATAGCGACGTTGTGCATTTGTCGGGGTCTCGCGCGCAAGTTGGTTCGTCCGAGGCTACTCAACAAGCGGCCAACCCAACCACGCAATCGAGAGCGACGACGGCCAAAGCGCCGGAAACGTCGCTGACGCTACGAGAAACGCCCGTCACGAAGACGACGACGACGAAGCGGGTCAAGGTAAAACCGTCCGAAGGTGGCACGCCGGCGGGACCTGTGGCAAAAGGGGCGAAACGCGGGCCGAAGACGGATCCGGCTGCACCGCATAACGCGGCGATTGCGAGGGAGATCAGAAAACTCAAGGCGCAAGGCAATACGGTCGTAGCCGGTGGCGAGCACGGTGAGAAAGTCGTGTCCACCAAGGGAGGCATCAAGGATACGCGCAGGCCCGATATCATCTACATCACGCCGGATGGAAAGCGTCGTGGTCTCAATGTAGGCAAGACAAAGGCCGACGGAACTCCGGTCAAGCGAGAAGTGGAAGCGCTCGAAGATCTCAACAAACACAGTGACACCCCCACGGACTTCGTTTCTTACGACAGGTGAATTTCATGGCCTCATTTAGAACCGAGTTTCACGCCACCATTGACGAACTTGGCGATCTTGTCGAGAGTTGGATGGACAAACATCCGATCGTCATAAGCGCCTTTGCATTTCCGCCGGAGCATCGCGTACCGATCACACGAGAAACGATTCGCGAGGTACTTGCACGTCCCGCTGTACTCGTTTCTCTCACGTTTACCGAAAACGCTGTCGATCCGGAAGTAGCGTCAGCCTATGATGTCGCCAGTTGGGGTTACGAGCCCCTTATTCTCGAGATCGGTCGATTGGAACCTCGGGGGCTTGCGCAGTCATGGTTAGCGGCGAAATATGTCCAGCCCATCTGGAAAGCGATCAATGCTGATGTGAAGAAAAAGACGACGGCTGGTGCCGACCTCGTGTGGGAAGACGGCCGTACAGGTTTCGATCGCAACGCCCGATTCACCGCAGGCGCAAAAGCGTTGGCGGCAGCGGGCACGCCATTACGACAGTGGCCCGCCCAAAGCACGTACATCTACCTGCCGAAGTAACACGCGCTTGGCCGATTTCGTCGCGTACGACAGGTGAACAATGGCTGGTTTCATTACGCAATTTCACGCCACACGCGAGGAACTCATCGAAATCATCGCGTCTTGGATGGACCAACATCCTATCGTTCTGAGCGCTTTCGCGTTTCCGCCCGCTTCTCGTGTTCCCATGTCGCGTGAGACTGTGCGGACAGTATTAACTCGCACCGATGTGAACACAGTAGCGTTCACGATGGTCCCAGTTGATCCGGCTATTCATTCTTCCTACGGCGTAGCGCGGGCTGGATTGGAGCCGATGCAACTCTACATCGGGAGGTTGCTGCCCGAGGGCCTCGAAGAGTCGTCTTTGAACACGATCCATCCCAACCCGCTGTGGAAAAAACTCAACAATCAGTTCAAGCGAAAAACAACGGCTGGGGCCACGTATGTCAATACAACGACCGGTGGCTCGATGTACGTTCGTGAGGCTCGGTTTACGGCAGGGGCGAAGCAATTGTTCTTGTCAGGCACGCCGCTTCGTCCGCTGGGCGGGGGATACTATTCCTTTCACCCCAAATAAGGCCACGCCACAGACTTCGTGCCTTACGACAGGTGAACAATGGCTGGTTTCAATACGCAATTTCACGCCACACGCGACGAACTCATCGAACCGCGCTCCTCGCGCTCGTATGCCGCAGCATCCGCGCATTCGACACGCTCCTCGTGCTCTCGCGCCACGGCATCAGCGCATTCGCCGCGCTCCGCGCGCTCTCGCACCACGGCATCAGCGCATTCGCCGCGCTCCCCGTGCTCGTATGCCGCAGCATCCGCGCATTCGCCGCGCTCCCCGTGCTCGTATGCCGCAGCATCCGCGCGTTCGACACGCTCCCAGCGCTCGTATGCCGCAGTAAACATCCACTTGCAGTCCAAATCACAAGTCAATTTGGTATTCTTTGATCTTGTAGAGCAAGGCGTGATGGCTGATCTCCAACACTTCGGCAGCCCGCGTTCGGGCAACAATCTAGCTAGGAGCGTGTGGAAAGCTCGAGCGCGAATCCTACCTCCGGCTGCAGCGCCGACAGATCCCCGCGCCGAACCGCACCTCGCAACGAAGAGAATGCCGTTCGGGCCTGAGCCGTCGGGGTGGAGGCGAGATCGGACCAAGTCCAAGCACCGAGCTTTACGGTGAGCGGCGCCGACACGCACACGGCCTGACTTGACCATTTGCTCAAACGTGGGTCGTAATTATCGTAGCTGCAAAACTCTGCTTCGCTGTGCACGACATACGTTCCCGGCCTGAGAAAGCCGGTGCGCGCGTTACCAGTACGCGCGCCGTACAGCCGCTTGCGCCCAAGACAGAGCCCCACGAATGGATTCACGCCTCCATGCGGATGCGTGGCATGAAAATCGAGCCGCACCGTCGCCTCGACAAGGGCGGCAAGCTTCTGGCGCGCTTCTCGTTGCGAAAATTCCGACCCCAGATCCTCGAACGGAGACGAGCTGCCTCGATCCGATGCCATACCGATCAGGTCGGAAGAAAAATGGTGGTGCAGCACGGCGAGCAGCGCTGTTTGCACGCCTCCGTCCCATACCGGCCGTTTGCCACCACCTTCGCAACTGACGGTGACGCGCACGGTGCTCTTGCTTAGACAAATCGAAGCTCCGCTGGCGGCACGCCAGGTTCGATAACCACCATCATTCGATGACTTGCCAACGGACACATAGTCCACGCACCCCTCCAGGATGGTGGAAAAATGTTCCTGCATGCTGCCCGCGGCGGGCGCAAATTTGAATGTGCGCGTTTCCCAGCAAGCAACGCCATCGACATAAAGATCGAGATGCCGATGCAGCGCGCCAAACTCCCGTGCCTCGGCGCGACGGGCGGAGAAGCTATCTTGGAATAATTCGACCATGGAAACGTAGCCTTTCTCGACTATCGATTACCGATCGTAGGATCGTACACGCTCCGTCTACGGTTTTCTCACGCAACTCGGCACGCGTCAACATCTGTCTGCACACGGGCACTGAAAACCGCAATTTTACAACTCTATTTGGTATTCTTTGATCTTGTACAGCAACGCGCGATGGCTGATTTCCAACACTTCGGCAGCCCGCGTTCGATTGCCTTTCGTTTTTTGAAGCGCTCTACGAATCAGAATCTCTTCGATGACCCGCGACGTTTTTTTAATCGACAACTCACCACTCGTCAATTGTAGCTGCACCGGATCACGCGCATCACGAATTCGTTCTGGTAAACCATCGACGTCAATACAATCTTTTTCCGCCAGAACCATCGAACGTTCGAGTGTGTTTTCGAGTTCCCGGACATTTCCTGGCCATCCGTATTGCAATAACAATCGCCGTACTTCTGGAGAAACACCGCGAATATTCGTCCCGAAACGAGCATTGTTGCGACCAATGAAATAATCGACGAGCAACGGCACGTCTTCCTTGCGCTCACGTAAGGGTGGAATCGAAATGGGTAAAACATTGATACGATAAAACAAATCCTCGCGAAATCTGCCCGCTTGCGTCTCGGCCATCAAATCCCGATGCGTTGCCGCTAAAATTCGCACGTCGACTTTGATGTCTTTCGAATCGCCCACTCGACGAATCGTTTCTTCTTGCAATACGCGCAAAAGTTTCACTTGCAATGGCAGGGGCAATTCGCCGATTTCGTCGAGCAAAAGTGTCCCTTGATGCGCTTGCTCGAAAAGTCCCACCCGATCCGTCGACGCATCGGTAAACGCTCCCCGTCGATGACCAAACAATTCGCTTTCGAGCAAGTTTTCCGGAATAGCGCCGCAATTGACCGCGACAAACGGACCTCCACGCCGCGAACTGCGCCGATGAATGGCGCGTGCCACGAGTTCTTTACCGACGCCGCTTTCTCCCATCACGAGCACGGTCGTTTTGTAGTCCGCAATCTTCGCAATCGTTTTGAAGATCGATTGCATCGCGGTGCTCTTCGCCAAAATTTCTTCGAAAACGCTGTCGCGAAGAATCTCTTGCTTCAACGCTCGGTTTTCCCGGCGCAACGCCTCGCGTTCCTCAGCTTTGCGCAGCGTCAAAAGAAGTTCTTCGGCTTTGAACGGTTTTTGAATGTAGTCGTACGCTCCAGCCTTCATCGCTTCGATCGCGAGATCCAAATTGCCGTACGCACTCATCACGATCACCGTCGCCGGATCCCCCTTCGCCTTCAGCGTCGACAACAAATCCAAACCCCCACGCTTGGGCATTCGGACATCCGTCAAGATGAAATCCGGACCGAATGAATCGATGAGCCCGAGCGCTGCCTCCACGCCACTCGCCGCCTCCACTTCATAACCGTCACGCTTCAAGAACGTGCGAACAACAAGTCGTAAATTCTCTTCATCGTCAACGACGAGCACTCGGCGCATGCGTGGGATCCCTGCAAACTTTTCTACACGGATCCATCCTAGTCTGCAACGGTTGCAGTCTGCGTCAGATTGGCATACGCGTGAACACCCTCGATCAGACACAACACTCGTCTGCGCGAGCAAGAAACACCGCAAGGAGTTCCTTCGTGAGCCTGATGAATCAACTCGTCGAGCAAGGCAAGAAGCTCGTTTCTTCGGATAAAGTCGTCCGGTTGCTCAGCAACGACGGCGTGATGAAATTCGCCACGGGACTGATGGACGCCCGCTCGAGGCTCGAGGCCGCCGCGGAAAAAGCATCCGAAGCGTTCGACATCTTGCTGCATGGCCATGGCCTTCCCACCATCGATCCGGCGCTCGATGGAAATGACGAAGTGGTCGCAAAGCCTTCGCGAAACGCCGCAAAACCTGCACGACAAGAAGCAAGCGTCACTTCTGCATCCAGTTCTACAGGACAAACACCTGCGGCCACTTCGACCACCACGACGGAAAGTTCCGCGCGTGCACCGCAAACGGCCGACCCAGCGACTTCCGTTCCGACAAACTCGGATGCCGAGGAAAAACTCGCGGAACAAATGGCTTCTCGCACGTCACTTTCGCGTATCGGAGGCCGAGACGTCTTTGGCAAGTGCCGCAAGTTCATGGCGGCGGACAATGCTCGCGCGATGGGCGTGTACCCGTTTTTCCGACCATTGGATTTCAACAATGGTCCCGAAGCCGTGCTCGAAGGTCGTTCGGTCATCATGCTTGGCTCGAACAATTATCTCGGGCTGACGACACATCCGAAAGTGCGCGAAGCAGCTCAACGTGCGATCGAGAAGTACGGCACGAGCATGACGGGTTCACGTCTCGTCAACGGTTCGATGCGCCTGCACAACGAACTCGAGCAAAAGCTCGCGGCGTATCACGGCAAAGAAGCGGGCCTGGTGTTTACGACGGGTTATCAAGTCAATTTGGCGACGATCAGCGCCCTGCTCAGCAACAAGAAGTGTGTCGCGGTGATCGACAAGGACGTACACGCGTCGATTTACGATGGAGTGCGTTTGGCGCAAGCTGCGGGTGCACGTATGGTGCGCTATCGGCATAACGATCCGGAAGCACTCGACCAAGCGTTGACGGAACTCGATGCCAGCGAAGGAGCGCTCGTGATCACGGACGGCGTGTTCAGCGCGCAAGGTGAAATCGCGAATTTGCCACCACTCGTTGCAGTGACGAAAAAACATGGCGCACGGATCTTCGTCGACGATGCGCATGCGCTTGGCGTGATTGGTCCCGGCGGTCGAGGGACAGCGGCTCATTTCGGCATATCCCAAGAGGTCGATCTCATCGGCGGCACATTTTCTAAATCGCTCGCGTCGATTGGTGGCTGGCTTGTGGGTGACCGCAAAACGCTCGACTACATCCAGCATTTTGCATCGAGTTTCTTGTTTGCCGCGAGCGCGGCGCCACCTTGTGTAGCCGCGGCGATGGCCGCTCTTGACGTCATGCAGGAAGAACCTTGGCGCCAAGACAAACTCCGGGAGAATTTCACGTACATGCGCACGCAGCTCGCCAAGATGGGTTTCGAGCTAGGGAAAACCGATTCCGCGGTCATCCCGATCTACATTCGCGACGACATGCGCACCGTGATGATGTGGAAATCGCTGCTCGACGAACACTCGGTCTATGTCAATCCGTTCATCACGCCTGGAGTTCCTCCAAAACAACAGGTTCTGCGCACGAGTTACATGGCGACGCACGAACGTCATCATCTCGACAAGGCGCTTGAAGCATTGGAGAAGGTGGGGAAAAAGTTTGGCGTCATCACGTGATGGATGAACGCAACGTGAACCAACGGGCACCGAGCAAACGTAGCTGCTGGTTCACAGCGATTCGATCAAACGGCTAGACGAACACACGAGCGTGCTTGGCACGGTGCGTGTTGAACAGCGACGTGGTACCAATAACCATGCGCCAGCGCGCTCATTCATGCGTGCTATCGCTGGAGGGTCGTCATGATCTTGCGTCCATTCTTTGCGCTGGTTGAGCATTTGGGGCTTCGGGTCGGCTTCGGCGCCCTTCGCCCCAAACCCCAAGTCCTTGCCCCGAGCGCCGTGCTCATTTTTTTCTCGCTGTGCGGCGCTGTCTACAGTGGGTGCGGTCCGGCTCCCGATTCTCAGCTCAGGTGCGATCCTGACGGGAAAAACTGTTTCTTGTGTGATGCCAATGTTTGCACTCCGGCAAACCCCACGGTGAGCTCGAGCGGTGCAGGCGGCAATGGCGGAACCGGCGGAACCGTCGAAACAGGTGGAATGGGCGGAATGGCTGGCATGGGCGGGATGGGAACGGGCGGACAAGCTCCGTGCGACCCGCTGGTAACGACATGTGGATGTAAAGAGGCCGTGGATTGCGTTTCGGATATGTTGTGCATCGATGGCCTTTGCGTGGCTGGATGCGACACCAGTTTCGAATGCGGCGGCGGCAAAGTCTGTGTGAATGGGAAGTGCGAGGTTGGTTGTAACGCTCAGAAGTCGTGTGATACTGGGCAAACATGTTACAAGGGATTTTGCATACCCGATCCGACGAACCCTGAATGCACGCCAAATAAGTTTTGTCCGGTGGGACAAACCTGTGTCGATGGTATTTGCGCTGCGACTTGCACGACAAACACGAATTGTCCCACGGGCGAAGTGTGTGACTCGACGACGGGTGGATGCATTCCGAATCCATCCCCCATCCCGAGTTGTGGAGCGGGCAAACCTTGCCCCGGAACTGCGTTATGCGGTAACGGGGGCTATTGCCAATTCCCGTGCGCGGATGTGAATGCATGCAAGCTCATCGACAGCCGCTACGTCGCTTGCGATAACAACATCTGCAAGGTGGAAGAAGAAGTCAGTCCCGAGTGTTCACTCGACAAACCCTGCGCCGCCGGCAAGGATTGCGTCTCGAACAAGTGCTTGTGATACGTCGGCTGTAGCCTGCAGGACGAACACGCCAACACCTGGCGGCATCACTTCGTGATCCAAACACGCACGGATCTCTTGACCTCCAACCAATCCCCGACTACCTCTAGCGAACCTCGATGCTTCGCCGTTTTACTCGCGCCCTTGCGGTGCTTGCCCTCGCTGCCCTTCCACTCGTTTCACCATCCACGGCCCGTGCAGATTCACGCATCGCCGTGGTCGACGTGCAAACGGCCGTCATGCAAACCGAAGACGGAATTCGGGCACAAGCTACGCTGAAAAAACTCTTCGACAAGAGTCAGCGGGACCTCGACGCCAAGCAGGAAGAACTGCAGCGCGCGCGAGAAGACATCGAACGGCAGGCGCGGGTCTTGTCCCGCGAAGCGCTCGCTCGACGCACTGAAGACTGGCAACGTCGTATGGTCGAGTTGCAAACGGTCTATGTCGATTACAACAAGCAGCTCCAGAAGAAACAAGGCGAGCTGACCGGGCCCATTCTCAAGAAAATGTTGGGCATCATTTCCCGTCTGGCCAAGAAAAACGGCTATGACGTGATCATTGATCGTTCGGCAACTCCTTATGCACGTCAAGACCTCGATTTGACGGAACAAGTCGTGCAAATGTACAATTCCGGTGGCGGAGGCGGCGATGCTCCGGCCGAAGGTGCCGGCGGGGACAAACCAGCCGAAGGTGGCGGAGACAAACCCGCTCCTACTCCTCCTCCCTGATGTCATGAGCGACGTCTCTACGCCGAAACTGCCGCCGGATCCGCCGAAACTACCCCTTCAAGTTCGGGACATTCTCAGGATATTGCCGCATCGATATCCGTTCGTCATGGTCGACCGCGTCACCGAAGTGATTCCGGGCGAGAGAATCGTCGGGCACAAAAACGTTGCTTACAATGAGCCTTGGTTTCCGGGGCATTTCCCGGCGCATCCGATCATGCCTGGCGTACTCATCATCGAAGCGATGGTGCAAATCGGCGGCATTTTGGCGTATGCGTCGGAACCGATCGACATGACGAACAAGGTTGTGCTTTTCCTGGGCATTGACAAAGCGCGATTTCGTCGTCCTGTCGTTCCAGGCGACAAACTTGATTTGACCGCGCGTGTTTTGCAACGACGCGGCCCTATTTGGAAACTCGCAGGCACCGCTACTGTCGACGGACAACGTTGTGCCGAAGCGGAAATGCTCGCGCAGATTGCGGACAAGCCGGGGGAGTGAAGCGTGTTCGCGCGGGGTTTGCCCGCCATTCGCTCCTCACCCCCCAGCCCCCTCTCCAACTTCGCTTCGCTCCGTTGGAGAGGGGGAGCCAGAAAAATCTGAGCGCTGTTCCCCCTATAAAGAAATTCGACTTGCAAGCCGGTTGAACGCTTCGCGTTCAACCCCTGTCAGGAAAGATGCCGACAAGACGCTTCGCGTCTTTCGGCATCTTCCCTCAATCCAGTCTACGATGGGGGGCAGAGCCCCCCAAAC
>JANORL010000068.1:0-21121 GCA_031415295.1 Polyangiaceae bacterium
CGCTCATTGCATCCGCCGCCGATCGCGAACTTGCTGTCGGTCACGTTCCGCAAGTTGTGCACGGAGACGATCCGCGACACCTCAGTGGATGCGTCGCCCACGCGCTCGCCGCAGCTGAATTGCTTCGCGCCCTGAGAGGGTGTTGATCAGGCTGCTGCGCGTTGCGAATCGTCGGTCGGGCTTGCTCAGCGTACGATGTACGCTTCCGCCGCCCTCCCTAGCTTCGCAACGCTCGCAACGCCCGATCAACACCCTCTGAAGGGTTGAGCCGCTCAACATCTGAAAGACGCAAATTACGCCCTAGGCCCAGCAGTCTTCGGCGGTGGCGTTCCTGCCAGCAATGCTTCGATGGCATCGACGATTCGCTCGCCGGTTTTTCCGTCCCAACCTTCGGGAATTCGTCCGCGTTTGTGGCAACCCGCCATAATCGCGTCGATTTCGCGGGCAATCAATTCCGCATCGAGCCCCACGATCGTATTCGTTCCTTCAGTAATCGTGATCGGACGTTCGGTACCTTGGCGCATCGTCAGGCACGGAATCGACAGCGCCGTGGTTTCTTCCTGAATACCGCCTGAGTCTGTCGCGACAACCGTCGCATGCGCCATCAACGTCACGAAATCGGCGTGTCCAAGAGGTTCGGTCAAACGCAAGTTGTGCATCGATCGCATCCGCCCCGACAAACCAAGCGTTTCGGCACGGGCAATCGTTCGAGGATGCACCGGAAACAACACAATCATACGTCGCGCGATCGCTTCGACCGCATCGAGCGTTTTGGCAAGTGTCTCTTCGTTGTCGACGTTGGCCGGGCGGTGCAACGTGACGAGGGCAAACTTCTCGCGCTGGAGCTTGAAGCGGGCCAGCGCATCCGTTGGATGGGCGACCGTGTGAAGCAAAGAATCGATCATCACGTTGCCTACGAACACGATTCGCGCTTCAGGAATCCCTTCGGCGAGCAGGTTTGGCTTGGCGTCATGCGAAGGGATGAGCAACAAATCTGCGAGTTGGTCTGTTAAAACTCGGTTGATTTCCTCGGGCATCGTCCAGTCCCGCGACCGTAGCCCCGCCTCGACATGCACGACCGGAATCCCTAGCTTCGCCGCCGCCAACGCCGCTGCGATCGTACTCGTCACATCGCCGACGACGACCACCACTTGCGGACGATTCGCCAACAGATCCGCTTCGGTTCCCACGAGCACAGCCGCGGTGACTTCCGCATGTGATCCACCGCCAGCTTTCAAGGTCACGTCGGGGTCGGGCAGACCGAGTTCTCGGAAAAACACCTCGCTCATCGATGCGTCGAAGTGTTGACCCGTGTGCAGAATTCTCGTGGGAAGTTTACGTCTGAAGAGCGCTTGCCAAATGGGGGCGACCTTCATGAAATTCGGGCGAGTGCCAGCAACAAGGTAGATCATACAGAATGGCTCCGTCGTGCCATGGACATCTGCTTCGCGCCAAGGCGTGAGGCGTCCGATGTCCAATGGCGAATCCTGTTAAAATATGAAATCGATTGTCCGGAAACCCGGGCAATTCTCACGATTTCGCGCCTTGGCGCGCCAATAGGATGCGCTGGGCATGTTCCAAAAGTCGTTCGCGCGTATTCGCCGCGGGTTCGTCCGTGACGACTTCCACGAGAACCTGCAAAACTTCTCCAACCATGGGTCCGGGTGGTAGCGACAACGTTTTCATCAAATCGCCGCCGCGCAGCGCCAGGTCCTTCGGGCTGAGAACGGCTCCGGCCGCCAGAAGACGATTCGCTCGTTCCTGTAGCTTTTCGATTGCCGTGATTTCGTCGGAAACGTCGATTCCTTTGCCGCGTAAATCCGCAATAGCCAGACGAAACAGATCTTTCAACAAGGGGACGCCGACACGACGAATCCAGCGTAGAACGTCCCCATCCGACCATGAATCGGAATAACGAATAACGTGATGGCGCACCAATGCAGTAATATGCGCTCGCTCTTCATTCGAAAATCGTAGGCGCATCGTAATCTCTTCGGCCATTTCCGCGCCCATGATCTGGTGCGGAATCTCTTGCGCCGCGGATGACGCGCGGGGTTTGCCGATATCGTGAAGCAATGCGGTCACGCGCAGGATTGGATCCGCGTCGCAAGCATCGAGACACGCCATCGTGTGATCCCAAAGGTCGTGAGCATGGCGTTTGTCCTGGAAACATCCGATCGTGGCGGCGAGTTCCGGACACGTGATGTCCAGGATCCCCGTGCGACGCATGAGGTTGAACGCAACGCTCGGACGGCGCGCACGCATGCTCTTGAGCCACTCGTCACGCACGCGTTCTGCACTGACGCGTCGGAACGTTTGATGCGATCGCTCTTCGCGCATGGCTCGTTCGGTGTCGGGATCGACGGAACATTCGAGCGTGGCGGCAAATCGTGCGCCTCGCAGGATCCGCAGTCCATCTTCGAAAAAACGTTCGCGCGCATCTCCGACTGCGCGAACCACACGTGCCGAAAGATCGGTTCGACCATCGAAAGGATCGATGAGATGTCCATCGACTGGATCGAGTGCGATCGCGTTGATCGTGAAGTCACGTCGCGCGAGATCCGCGACGATGTCCTCGACAAACTCGACGTTGTCCGGTCGTCGTCCGTCGGAATAAGCGCCTTCGCCACGGAGCGTCGTCACTTCGTAATGAACGTGGCGCAGAACGACGGTGACTGTGCCGTGTTGCAAACCCGTAGGAATGACCTTGTGGAAGATTCGCATGACCTCTTCGGGTCGTGCGTCGGTCGCGACGTCCCAATCTTTTGCGGGTTGACCACGCAACAGATCGCGAACGCATCCGCCTACGATCCACCCGCGTTTGCCGTGTTCGCGGAGGCGGCGGCAAATGGTGAAAACATCTTCAGGAACGAAGTCAATGAGGTGAGCGACGTCAGACACGCTGACGGGGTTTATCACCTTTTGAAGAGCGGCGGTGTGCTTCAGAGGGTGTTCATCAGGCGTCGCAAGCGTTGTGAAGCTAGGAAGGACGACGGAAGCGTACATCGTACGCTGAGTAAGTCCGACCGACGATTCACAATGCTTGCGACGCCTGATGAACACCCTCTCAGGGTGGAGGCTTCGGTCGACCCGGTTGCGCCGGTCCATAAAGATCCACGACATCACTTCCGCTTGGTGGCTTCGTCGTGCTTGTCACGCTCGTTGTAGGCGAAGTGCTCGATCCTGCTTTGGTCGACGTCGGACGACTTGTTGGAGAGTCGGGAAGTTGCGGTGCTGTACCGGCGAGCGCGACGAGTTTTACCCGGACCACATCGGTTTTTCCGTCGAGCGTCACTTTTTGCGTCTCGAAGCCTTGTGCTTCGACATTGAGCGTTACGGATTTACCTGGCTCCACATCGACTTTGTCGTCCGGGAATTTGATCTGTTTGCCGCCGAATTTTGCAGTCGCCACGGCACTCAGCGGCTCGACGATGACGACGACTTTGACCATTTGCACGACAGGCGACGCGGTAATTTGAGGTGTAGCGGTTGCAGCGGGTCCGGTGGTTGTCGTTGTTGGAGATCCCTCAATGATGACGAGCATCGTACCTAGCGATGCGCCCATGACGACGGCGCCTATGGCGACCAAACGCAGCCAGGGAAACTTCTTCGGTTTCTCGGGAGTGACTCCGACGGTCAAACCTTCCGGCCGCGACGCCATCTCGGCCACGGCATCGGGCACGTGACCATCTTGAAACCGTTGCAAATCGGCCGAAAGTGCCAACATGTCGGGATAACGATCATCGGGAGCTTTGGACAAACACTTGAAAATGATCGCTTCAAGTTCGGCAGGGCAAACAGGTTCGAGGTTCAGCTTTCCAAGCGGAGGAGGTGCTTGGTACATGTGCTGACTCAAAATGCCCATGAAATTATCAGCAGTGAAAGGCAATACTCCGCTGACCATTTCGTAGAGCATCACGCCGAGCGAATAGATGTCCGTGCGATGATCGAGTGATGAACCTGCCGCTTGCTCGGGTGACATGTAGTGCGGAGTTCCAAACACTGCACCGGCACGTGTCAGCTTGTTTTCACCGCTCGTGGCGACTTTGGCGATACCAAAGTCGAGAATCTTGACGAAGTGTTTGTCTAGGCCACGCGTGATGACGAAGATATTTTCCGGCTTCAGATCGCGATGAATGATCCCTGCTTCGTGCGCTGCCGCGAGGCCGTTGGCCATTTGAATCGCGATCATCGCAATGACATCGAAAGGTTGGCGGTTGTTCTTGTCGTTGAACTGAACCAGACTTTGCCCGTCGAGGTACTCCATCACGAAATACGTGGATCCATCGGGCAGATCGCCGAAGTCCGAAATGTCGATGATGTGCGGATTGCCGATGCTCGATGCCGCTCGCGCTTCTTGCAAGAATCGCTCGAGGATCTCGCGATCCTTGGCCATCTCGGAGCGCAGCACTTTGACCGCGACCTTCTTGTCGATGACTTTGTGGCGAGCCAGATAGACAAACCCCATGCCGCCTTCGCCAAGCAGTTTGTCGATCCTGTACCGATGATCGAACGTCGTGCCGATGTATGGATCTTTCGATCCTGGCGAACGTTCGGTGTCTATCTGGGTCGGAGGAGGAATGTCAGTCTCGCCGATACGGCGCGATCGCGGCGCGCTGTCGTCCGTCCCGCTGTTGGCGTTTGCCCCCGCGCGTTCGTCCGCGAACTTGGCAAGATTTGCGCGCTCTGCGGCATCCGCGAGACCGATTGCCGCGAGATCGAGATCCATCGACTTTTCCTCGAATGAGACCGAGGGAGCAGGCGGACGGATGGATGGAGCTTTCGGTAGCGCACTCGCCGTGGCGTTTGTCCCTGCATTCGCCGGCGGAGGCGACGAGTGTGCGGGTTTCGCGGGGAGCGGCGGAGGTGCAGCAGGCGGCGGAATCGAGGGCAATTTCGGTGGCCCAGGCACGATCGGCAGAGCGTTTGTCTTGGGAAGGGGAGGTGGCACAGCGCTCGCGGGGCGCAGCGCGCCAGGAGGCGCGGATGGCTTGGAAAAACCCGCGAAAGGTCGAGGAGCAACGGTCGGAGGACGCGCCGACGGATTTCCCTTCGCACCCACAGGCGCAGGTACGCTCTTACCTTCAGCATTATCTGCTGTGGGGGCTTTCGGCGGTGTGGGGGGATCGTTGGGCGGCATGAAAAGCGTTTCGCCGAGGAGGATAAAAAGGCAGTCGTATTGTAGCAGCTCACTTCGCGTCAGTGAAGGGTTCTGAGCACATCTCTGTCACGCCACCCCGCGATCCTTGTGGCCATCACCATAACTCCGACGAGCGTTAGTGCCCTCGCGCGCCGACTCTGCTAGAGGCTCCCGCCAGATGGGCTACCCCCTCGAGGTTGCGCTCCGGTATCTGGGGAGCAAAAAACGTGCGTTCATTTCGGTTGGCACTGCATTCGCCATTCTCGGCGTTACGCTCGGTGTCGCAGCTTTAGCTACCGTCATGAGTGTAACCGGCGGCTTTCAAGCGCAATTTCGCGAGAAAGTCCTCGGGGTCAACGCTCACGTGCTCGTCCTCAAGTACTCGACGGACTTCCGCGAGTACCGGTCGGTCATGGAGCAAGTCGCCAAGGTTCCCGGGGTACGCGCCGTCGCACCTTTCAGCATCAACCCGATGATGTTGACTCACGGCGATGCGACGGCGACGGGTGTGCTGCTCAAAGGTGTCGAACCATCGAGCAGTCTTGGCGTGGGTTTGCCCAAGGACTCACCTTACGTGCTCGACTTGCCAAAACAGATCGTGGACGGATCTTTCGATGGACTTCGGGTTCCGGGCGCCAAACCCCCCGAGCGTAAATCAAGTCCACTCTTGCCTCCTGTACCCAGATTAAACGACGCAGCAGATGGCGGGCCACCAAGGACCGACGGCGGAACTTTTGGGCTCTTGCAAGCGATTGAAGACGACCTTCGACGTAAGGAAGAAGCTGCGAACGACGTCAAGAAAAACGACAAGGACAAGGGCAAAGCGAAAGAGGACGAACCCAGCATCGAAGCGATCGCGGCGCTCTAGGCGACGCCCGCAAACAAGCTCCACAAGGACGACAAGAACGAACCTCACGTGACCGATGTCGTCGACGAACTCGACGCAGGCGTTTCGGATGATGCGGGTCCCGAAGGCGACGTCGAACCGGACGGCGGTTATGTCAGCGTCTTGCCCGACGAAGACGATGTTCCGAAAGATGTCGATCCCGACATCTGCGAAGATCCAGCACTCGTGGCCAAACTGCCCGGCATTATTGTGGGCACGTCGCTCTCCAAAACGTTGAAGCTCAAGCTCGGCGATTGCGTCACGGTGACATCTCCGACCATTGGCTATTCGTATTCTGGGGGATCACTCAAGCCGCCGGTGGCCAAGCGATTCCGAGTCATCGCGGTTTTCGAAGCGGGATTCGACCAGTACGATTCGAAGCTCGTCTATACGGATTTGTACGAAGCCCAAGCGTTTTACGATCAGGGCGATACGGTGACGGGCGTCGAAATGAAGGTCGATGACATCGACGACGCAAAAAATATCGCCAAGCGGATCAGCGTGCAGCTATCGAGCGGCCTCTATCACACGATGGATTGGGAGGAGCTGAATCACGGCCTTTTCACGGCGCTGCTCATTCAGCAGATCCTGATGAGTGGCGTGCTCGCGCTCATCATCGTCGTCGCCGCGTTTACTGTCGTCGCGACGCTCATTATGGTCGTGCTCGACAAGACCAAAGAAATATCGGTGCTCAAAGCAATGGGCGCGACCGATGGTCAAATCTTGCGGATCTTCCTGTACCAAGGCGGCATCATCGGCATTCTCGGCACATCGTTGGGCCTGCTTCTCGGCGTCGGCGTGTGCAAGGGACTGCTCGTGTACGGTTTCCCGCTCGATCCCAAGGTCTACTTCATCTCGCAACTTCCCGTGCAAGTGCGCCCGCTCGAATTCGCCATCACCGGCGCCATTGCCATCTTCATTTGCCTCGTGGCGACGATCATTCCGAGCGCCTACGCCGCGAGCCTTCGCCCTGCCGAAGGCTTCCGTTCGCAGTGACGAACTGTTTGTCTGCGTGGATTGTCATACCAAACATTTTTCTTTCCTCCCCTCCCAGCTCGTGTTAGGGTAGGCTCCATGCTGGATAGATACATGGCGCCCGGCTACGTCATAGCGGACCAGGTTCGTTCAGGCGACTACGTTGAAGTGTCGAATGGCCACCGTGTGGAGTTATGCCCAGCGGGAGGACGAGGCGGACGTGCCAATCTCGTCGGCGCCTCCGTGCTCGATACCGATCCCGCCGTGAAAAGCGCGGCGATCGACACGGGTTTTTCCCCGAGCCCCAAGACGTTACGCGCGCCGGACATCGCGGTCGGAGACATTCCCGACGCTCCTGGATGGGTTCGTGGCGCACCGCCTTTGGCTGTGGAATACGCGGACACTGGTCAAGACGAAGTCCAACTGCAAAAGAAGATCAAAGAGCTGTTCGCTGCCTCGACCCAATACGTGTGGGTCGTGCGTATGGAAGGGCCGCGCCGTGTCGAAATCTACAAAAACGGCGCCAAGATGCGCATCGTCGACCACACCGGGGTCCTGTCGGCACCTGGAATTTTGAAAAACACGGTACCCGTCGCCGCCCTTTATGATCGCGAAGCCGCCCATGAAGCCACGCTGCGAAACCTGTTGCAACGCAAGGGTTATTCGAGCCTGCAAGAGGTCGAAGAAAAGGCCGTCAAGAAGGGTCGACGCGAAGGCAGCAAAAAGGGAAGTCAACGGGGTCTCAAAAGAGGACTCGTCGAAGGAAGAGTCGAAGGCCTTGTCGAAGGACAACGCCGCACGATCTTGCGCATTCTCACGGCGCGTTTCGGCGACTTGCCCCAACACGTCCTGCAGCGCATCGAGAGCGCTTCCTCCGAATCTCTCGACCAAATCACCGAACGCCTCGTTACGGCGCCAACGCTCGACGAAGTCTTCTAGAACGCCGTTCAGTTTGCAAACTGGCAAATTTCGGGGGGTATGGGGGCGGAGCAGCCGGCTCGTCTTTTGGGCTTTGCCCAAAAAGACTTAAAGAGCCGCCTGCGAGCCCCCCCCATCGTGACTGGCCTCGCGCAGCGCGTGTCCCACACGCGCGAAACGAGCGTTCAAGTCCAGGCTCGGAGTCAAACTGATCAGGTCTCTAACCGCAGCTACGGATTCAACCCGGTCGGTTGTAGTTCGTATCTTCCAGCAGAATCACGTTCGTCTTGGAACGTGTCTCGCCCACGTTCGTCACATACACCGCGGGCTTGTCTTGCACGGGGCACACTTTCTCACACGCCCCACAACCAATGCACAACGACGGATCCACATGCGGCCGCTGGACGAGCACCGACGACATTTCGGGTTCTTTGCCGTTTTCCGCTGCAATAGGCAAACGTCGCGGAATCGTTACCTCTTCGACCCAGATTGCTTTGGGTGATGTCGGGCAAAATTCTTCGCAAACGATGCATGGCGTCGCCATCGCCCAGGGCAAACAACGACCTTGATCATAAAAGGCCGTGCCAATAGAAATGGGCTTTTGTCCAAGCCCAAGCTTTTGCTCTTCCGTGATTTTCTGAATGGCACCCGTGGGACAAACCTGACCGCAAAGCACACACGAATGTTCGCAATAACCGATTCGCGCAATGAGAATCGGTGTCCAGATGCCTTCGACTCCCGCTTCGAAGAAAGCGGGATGCAGGGCATTGTTCGGACAAACTTTCATGCATTCCGCGCAACGAATACAACGCTCGAGAAATTCGCGTTCTTCGACAGAGCCCGGCGGACGAATGACGCGGTGATCGTAATTGGTGTCGATGACGTCGGCAATTCGCGCGGCCGGGATGATGGCAGCGCCTGCGGCTGCCGAAGCTATCGCCGTGCGGCGGCCCGTATCGGGTTTCGTGATGGTACTTTTGCGATTCGGCAGGAATCGGAACTTGATGACGTCTTCGGGGCACGCCGTTTCACAATTGAGGCACATGTGGCATTCGTCTTGCCGCCATTTCACGCCGCCTTGTGGTGAGTCGGCTCCTTGGCAATTGACGAGGCACAAATTGCAATCCGTGCACTTCGCATGGTCTTTTTCCATGCCGAACAATGCGAAACGCGCAAAAACTCCGAGAAATGCTCCCAACGGACACAACACGCGGCACCAGAATCGGGGAATGAACCGATTCATGAAAAGGACCGCTATGAGTAAAATGCCAATGAACCACGTGTGATGAAAATAGAATTGTTTCGATTGCCAAACCGTTTGCGTCAAGAAGTCTTGCGCGGAATCTGTTGCAGTTTGCACCGGACGAACGGCAATTTGACCCGTGATGAGACTCGCCATCCCAAAAACGTATTGCACCGCGGGAATAACCGCGAGACCAATGGCTCGTACGGCAATACAAATCGGGTCGAAAAGTCCTCCCAGCGCGCTTCCCGCCGCTGCCGACGCGAGAAACGCATACATCAAATAATACTTTATGCGTTGCCGATTGGCCGTCTTGTTAGATTCAACGCGTTTGTTGCCGCGCAAATAGCGTGAAGGGAAAATCCAGCCGAAAAAGTGGTGCAATGTGCCGAATGGGCAAATCCAACCGCAAAAAACGCGCCCGAATACCAACGTCAAAGCCAAAATACCAAGCGACCACAAAAGCCCACGATAAATCGTATGCGTCGAAAGCAGCGTCATGGCCGCGACAAACGGATCGGCCAATAAAAATGCTTCCACAGGCAACGGAAGGCGTACGGTCGTTTCCGCTGACGTAAATGACCCGCGAAAACCCGTCTGAAACAAGAAATATAAAAAAACCGCCAAAAAACCAACTTGCGAGATTCTACGCACCCAAACGAGCATGCGAATGCCCAAGCGCGCGGGAATGCCCGAGCCAGCACGACCTTTTTGCTTTGTCGGTGCCGGTGCGGGGTCTTTCGCTGGAAGTTTGCCCGTCGTTTCTGCGCTAGCCACCGTCATACCTCCACCCAACGCAATTCTTTCCAATGCATCGTGCCGAGATTACGCTCGTGCCCCATGCGAATGTACGGGATCTCTTCCGCCGTACGACCAATCAACTCACAACCGTACGCATCCGCCGCAACCTGATCGATCGACGCAATGATTGTCCGCATTTCTTTCGCGTCCGCGATATTTCCACCTTGGGGACCATTACGCATCAGCACGCGCCACGCATCCACGACCGTCAACGTAGGCTGCATGAATGTCGCTAAGTCTGCAATGGACACATCAATGTTTTGATGCAGCCGATTGCGCCGCCCTCCTAGCGACCCATACCAGTTTTTCATCGCTGCCGTGTACCGCGACAAATTGTGATGCTTCGCAATAGGCACGTTGATGATTTTGTCCGCCTGAATCAATGGCGTGTACACCGGCCATTCATCCAACACTTCGCCTTTTAGACGCATCGCACGGAATCGATGTGCGGCCGGTATGATGATTTCTGCTCCAACATCGTACGCCGCTTTCCAAATGCCCGAACGCTGAAAACAACGATTTGCCTCATTGCACGATGCATCCGTCACGACGACGTGTTTGGCTCCCGCGTCATACACGAGCCTCACCACTTCCGCCACGACGCGTGGATTGGTGTTTGCCGCGTGAATCGGTGTCCTGTCCCATCCAATGTTCGGCTTGACAACCACAATGTCGCCACGCGAAATAAATCGCTTCATGCCCCCGAGTGCCGCGATCGCTTTACGAACCAACGCTTCCGGTTCGTTCTCGTTCTTAGCGATCGCCAGTGCGGGTAGCTCCGAAGCACCATCGTGCACGCGAAGATCACGCGTCTGCGGACGTTCTCGCGTCGCAGCAACACCCACCGAACCTCGATCGTATCGCAACCGCCCAACAGCCGCTGCTCCACCAAGAACGAGTCCGGCAGCTCCCAAGCGTTGAAGCAATTCTCGACGTGAAATGTTACGCATCGGAAGTTTTGCTTCTAGCAAGACCGACGCGCGACGACAAGCGGCGTATGCACCTCGGGCAGGATCATTCGTAGGGGTCGGGATCAGTATCGCCCCCCGTGGGCGTGGGACTTGGCGAAGGACTCGGCGGAGGCGGCGATCCTGTGCCCGCGGGCGTCGCCGTGCTCGGCGTCGTGGGGGTCGGCAAAGGTGTCGCCGTCGTCTGTTTTGTCGTCTCGACTTGCTTGCGCAGATCGTCTCGTTCAGAAGTGCACGATGTCGCGTCGGCCCGAGCCCGATCGCGCTCGTCCGTCATCGTTTTCAGATCGGTCTGCTTTTGTTCGACGAGCGCTTTCTGATCGTCTCGTTCGGTCGTGAGACGCTGTTTGTCTTGGCTGCACGTGTCGTACAAGGCCTTCACTTCCTCGGTATCGTCACGGCACGCTTTCAACGTCTCTCGATGCAGATCCCGCAACTTGTTCATCTCGGTGATGCACTCTTGTTGACCACCTGATCTGCAAACCTTGTTTTGCGATTCCAGCCGCTCTTCGTAGTCTTTTTTGTCGATTCTGAGCGTCTGTTTGCACTTGTCGTTGTCGCTTTGGGATTTGACATACGACGTGATGCACATGTCGAGGTTGCCGAGCGTTTCTTGCCCCGCAGCTTTGGCGTTCTCGACTTCGCTCATGAGACGCAGTTTTTCGCGTTTCGACAAGAACCACAAAGCGATGACTCCAGCTCCCAGCATGAGCACCACGACCGCGACCCGAAACCGTTGCAGCGATGCCCGTTGCTTCTCTTGGGCCCGAATTTTCACTCGCTCCACCTCGCGCTCGGGTTCGAGAAGCACATCGAGTTGCGCTGCGAGAGCTTTCATCGTGGGGCGTTTGGCCGGGTCAATCGCGAGCCAGCGTCGTAATGCGTCCTCGATGAGTTCCCGTGGTTCGCCCTCGAGATCGGGCAACGTTCCTTCGGCAAACGGTCTCGTCGCTCGCACCTTGAGCGACTGCATCAGTTCTTCCAGCGAGTTTGCCTCGGTACCCGGATAATGTGCTTCGCCGACCAACGAAACGAGGATCGTTGCACCGAGGCAGTACGTATCCATTTTTTCCGTGAGTGCGACGTCGATTTCTCCGCGCAACATTGCCAATTGTTCCGGTGACGCAAAAAGCGCCGTGCCCGCGACAAACTGGGCTTCGCGTTCAGCAGCTGCTCCCAAATCGAGCAAGATCGGATGGACGCGACCACCAAATACCGCGAGGAAAATGTTCTCCGGTTTGATGTCTTGATGACGCAAACCCGCGGCGTGCAACGCTTCGAGTCCCCGGGCGACGGCCGTGAAAATTTCGTACGCTTCACGAAGATCCAGAGGCTTTCGTATCAGGCGTGCATCGAGGGTTTCTCCCTCGTACACGGGCATCGTGAGCCACACGTAGTCACTCGTCGTTCCGTGGTCCTTGAGTTGCACCACATGCGGGTGTCCCACGGTCGCGAGCATCACGAGTTCACGTTCGACGTTTCGGCCGGCGTAATGCGAGCGCGGCAAGAGCTTCAACGCCACCTGATGCTCGGGTACGTCCTCGCGTTGCGCGACGTATACCTTGCCGAACATTCCCGAGCCAAGCAGCCGTTTCAAACGATAAACGTTGCCGACGACGTCACCAACGTTTGGCAAACCCACCGTCGCCGCGGATGGCGGCGCTGGCGTCGTCACGTCTATTGTTTCTCCGCCTTCCGGAGGACCAACCGATACGGAATACGCGTGGACCGTCGTCGTCGTGCGTAGCTTGGTGTTCGATTTCACGGCAAGCAGGATTGTAACGTGATCCGCGCGCCGACTGCGAGAAAGTGGCGCGAGTTGTCTCGAGCTAGCGTCAACGATTGCACGTTTTGTCGACGAACCACAGGATCGTGCTCCCGGCGACACGACCTGGAACGACGAAGAATGCCGTGAGTCGTTATCCTCCTCCGGTTGCTTGACAGCAACGGGATGGTTGCCCTTCCGTCAACCGGTAAACGCCACATCAGATATTTCCTGTCCGCTCATCGTTTATTCGACGTTGACCGCTTGTTTCATGCGGCGCATGTTCGCCTTGGGGCGGGTTGTCCAACAAGTACATTGCACGAGGGGGCGACCGTTTATGATGGCCTTCCTACGCATCAGAGTACCCATTGATGAATTGCAGGTGCGTTCATCAACGCCTTTTTCTGGAGGCGAGAACATATCCTCTCCGCATCCGTTCGTATCGTGCAAGCGGCAGTCATTCCATTAGCGTCGGCACCGATTGTCATTACCGCATTAGGCGTAACCCGGACCTCGTGACAAAGACGTTCCTTCGACATATTTTTTCCAAGGTTTCTCGCGCCGCACCTGGCAACGAGGCTGCACGTCGCCTATAAGTCCAGCCGTGTCAGAAACATCCGAACGCGAGACTGTTGTCGTCGCAGGCGCTTCTGGGTTTATCGGTCAAGCGCTCGCCACGAGGCTCGCCGGACGATACAAGCTCATTGGATTAAGCCGTCGACCTCGCGCTGGCGACGGATATGACGCCTTTCGTGCCTGTGACCTGTTTTCTCTCAAAGATGCAGAGCAAGCGCTCGAAGGGGCTACCTACGCGGTGTACCTCGTGCATTCTATGATGCCCTCCGCTCGGTTGGTGCAGGGGCGTTTTGAAAATCTCGATCTCATCTGTGCGGACAATTTCGCACGCGCCGCCAAACGAGCTGGAATTAAGCAAATCCTCTATCTGGGTGGCCTCATCCCGCCTGTCGAATCCCTTTCCAAGCACCTCGAGAGCCGGCGCGAAGTGGAAACCACGCTCGGCGGCTACGGCGTTCCCGTGACCACCTTACGCGCCGGACTGGTCATTGGTGCGGGTGGTTCATCCTTTTTGATGATGCTCCGCCTCGTGCGACGCCTGCCCGTCATGGTCTGCCCGAGTTGGACTTCTATGGAATGCCAACCCATCGCCTTGCAAGACGTCGCCGAAATTGCTGCCTACTGCATTGGACGCGAAGGTTGTTTCGGACAAACGTATGATATCGGCGGTCCTGACGTACTCACGTACCGTGAAATGATGGTGCAAACCGCCACGGCTCTCGGTGTGCAACGACCCATGCTGCCTGTCCCGGTCCTTTCCCCGGGTCTTTCGCGTCTCTGGGTCACTGCGATTACGGGCGCACCCAAAGAGCTTGTCGCACCTCTCATTCAGAGTCTTGCACATCCAATGGTCACGGCCGATCGGCGCCTTCAGGACGAAGCGGGCATTCCAGGGCTCACGTTTCAGCAATCCGTGCAACTTGCGCTCGCTCAAGAAGCGGATTCGTCCCAACCGTCCGTGCGTAATCCCATCGCCTATTCAGCCCCGCGTACAGAGAAAACTTCCGCACGCGTACGATCGGTACAACGCTTGCCCCTGCCGAAGGGTCGAGACGCAGCTTGGGTCGCTGATGAGTACGTACGCTGGTTGCCGAGTGCTTTATGGCCGCTTATTCGTGTGCATATCGATGAAGCTCGGGTATGTCGCTTTTATGTGGTAGGCATCAAAAACCCGCTATTGATCCTATCCTTCGCGTCGTCGCGAAGCGCTCCGGACCGGCAGCTCTTTTATATCACAGGTGGTATGCTCGCCGCCGAAACGGACCGAGGTCGATTGGAATTCCGAGAAACGCCTGATCACCAGAGCATTCTCGCCGCAATCCACGACTTTCGTCCGCGTCTACCGTGGATGATCTATGAGAACACGCAGGCGCTCTTCCACCTCGGCGTGATGCATGCCTTTGGGCGACATCTCGCTTCCAGTACATCCGAGCAATGAGGGAGAACGGAGAGTTCAAAAGTTGCGCCATAGCCTGGTTTTACGCCGATTGCTGCGTGTTCAACAAACAGCCCGACGCGGGACTCGCGGTGATCGAGTCGCTCATAACGGAACTAAGTACTGCTGCGGGACTTTCAATCCAATGCGCATGTGGCCCCGTCGCGCCTCACCCTCTGATCGACGGAGAATCGCTTGCCGAGGATATCAATCGAATTGCCGGCAAGGACTTCTTGAAAAACGTGCGGGCGCAACATATCGCTTATGGAAACATGGTCGCGGCAATGTTGAAGCGCGAGAATGCATTATCGGAGGACTTGTCCGAGCACGTGCGGGTTATGGGGCAAGAACTCGTCGAGTACGCGACGAAGGTGCTGGCATCCGTGGATCGGGACAAGCCTTGTTTGGCAGGCATACCTGGGCGTTTTAGCTCGATGACCACCCAAGGCAAACCATTCACGAAAAGCGTGATATCGGGGATGCATTTGTAGAGGGGGCCTTGCATCGTGACTTGGGCCAAGGCCAAAAAGTCGTTTTCGTTTTCCTTTTCCCAATCCACGACCCGCAGCGTGAGTCTTTCGTCTTTGTGCGTTTCTGCATTCTTGATGGCCAGCTTGATCCCGTCGGTGGCGATTTTGAAAAAGTCGCGATTGGCTGCGGCGGGGCCCATCGCCACGCGGTCGCGGACGATTTCGTCGATATCGAGCCCGATGGCGACGTCGGGTGCGGTGGGGTTGAGTCTTTTGAGTGCGGCGCGCAGGCGGTGTGTGGGCGGCTGATGGATGTTCGTATGTGGTCGATTCGCGTACGAGTATGGCGATCGTTAACCACGCCATGTGAAATTTTGCGAATTGCGGAATCGCTACGGATACTAGGGTTCTGACGATGGTTTGTCGCCTATTTGTCCTGCGACGAACGCCTCCTCGTCCCATTCCCCTTCCGGCCAAAACAACATGGCTTCGAGAGGCATGCCCGTCAGGTCAGGTCGCCCCCAATCTTCGTCGGGGGCCTGCGAAACTCGGCAATATGAAGCGCACGCGCAGCTTCGCGAATTTCAGCCGTTACAACGGGAGGTTCCCAATCAATCAGCAAATCGCGCAAGCGTTGGAAGGGGGCACTACGCTGCTTCAAAGCGGCTGCCCTTTCATCCCCCTCCACAAGGTAAACATATTGCCCACCTTTGCTAGCAAAGGCCAACCAAGCGTCGACTCGTTCCACCAGGAACGCTTTGGGCGGAACACGACGCAAAACACCCCACAGTTCGGGCGAGCTCAGCACGTTGATCCACCCGGTTGCGTAAAAGGAGTTCGCTACGCCTTCCAGGATTTCAGGCGCTAGGGGTATTTCGTCTCCGTTACCGATAAGTGGGTACGTGTGAGAATGTTTCATTGGATCACCCTCAAAGGCAGGTCGGACCAAACCAAAGATCCCCTGCTAACCGGAATCCGAACGCACTTCCAACCACAGCCGACTTCGAGACCAACTGAACGCCTTGCGGGCGTCAATCACTACGCGCGATCGTTACGCAATGCACGATCGCCTTTCGTTCATCGCGTTCCGTGAATCACTTGTAGATCCGAACGTACTCGCAACGATCCCGCGAGCGCGTTTTTAGAAATAACCTTCTCCAGCTTCCGCGCCTCCACCGTCAACTTCTCGAATTCCTCGTGCAGCGCCTCGAATGCGCGTACCAGCCTGATGAACGCGCTCGCAAACAGGCCCTGCCGCTGCGCCGAGAAATCAAGCCTTCCACAGGGCTAGCGTGGTTGTTATGGCGACGGATTCGCATTTTGGTGGAGCAGCGAATATGTGTTGACCTGCGCGCCCGCGAACCGGTACCATCGTGGCCGCGAGGTTTCTTATGCGCGCCGTGCATCCCGTTACGTCGCAAGCACTTTTTCTATTGCTCGCGTTTTTCGTTTTGGCATTCGCGCCCGGATGCTCATGTAGCGAAACATTTCCGGGGCCAAAGCCACGCACAATCAGCGCTTGCCGCGTACAAGGTCAATCCCTCGTTTTCGAAACCACCCACCCACCCGAAACCTCCATTGCTGGAACCATTTCCACCGCATTTAGCGTCGGCGATGATGGACAAGCAAGGATATCCGTTCAACTAGCCGCGATTCCTGCCCACGGCGTCGCGCCCGATTTGACCATATCCAGTTCCAGTGACGCCGTCGACGGGATTCTCGGTGTCGGGAACTCGTTATCTGGAGCAAGCGTTATCACGAGATGCCCGAAATCGATTGCGATTGACAATGAAATACGCGGCATTCGTTACGACGAAACCGATTTGACGTCCTTGTGCCTCGACGGAAGACGCCTCGTCGTTATTTCGCAAGCGAAAGGTGTTATCGAATACCGGACGTTTCCCGATACGCAGATCAAAGTGGTTGGCCATTTCGAGAACCCGGCAACATCGTACCTCGAAGCGTTCTTGCCAGATGGAAGCATTGCACAATATGGCGCGACATCAGCCACGCGGCCCATGGCAAATGAAAACAATCCGCGTGCCTGGTTGATTAACTCCAAGCATGACGCTCGAGGCCTCGGTATCGATTACGGATATTGTTTTGCCAAGAATGACGACGGCAGCGTTGCCGAATATGCCCTTGACCGTATCGATTACGGATCTGTGAATGGCAAAGATCCGGTTCGCTCGGTCGCGTTCGTGTACGGAAGTCGCGACGACGCACGATCGACATATTCACATGGACTCGCGGTGCAACAATCGTTGCGGCTCGATGAAGTGTTGATGTTTGGGCCTGGGGAAACACTGGTCACGCGATATCCGTTTTCGTACGAGCAAAGCGAATCGACAGGGCGGACGCGATTGAGCACGCTGAAACAATGCGGCGCGGATGGGGCTTGTTTATCGCCGCTGCGATTTCACTACGCGAAAACGCAACTGGGTTTCGAGGATATCAGGACGGATATCGAAAAACCGTTGTCGGACAAAGCCAGTCCGATGCTTTTCGATGTGAATCACGATGGTTTGTCGGATTATTTTGTCGGTGATTCCACTCCATTGTCCACGCCGGAAAACCCGATTACGGAGTGGCGGATCGCGAAGAACACCGGTGGCGATTTTGCGGTGGAAAAGGTCGCGCTGCTTCAAGAAGGATTGCTCGTCCAAGATCCAGGCGGACCGAGCGATCCAACGCTGTTGCAACCGGAACTCGGGACCGCCATTGATATAACAGGTGACTCGAACGTCGACCTCTTGCTGCACAACGTCGCGAGCGACCGAGTCAATTATTTTGCATTGGTGTCGAAGCCAAATGGCACGTTCGAAGAAATCGATACCAACATTTCGCGGCCTTTTCCCATTGGACCATCGCCAAAAGGTTTACGCAGTTCCCTTGCGTCGACGCATCTTTTGGACGCGACCGGCGATCAAATGGCGGATCTCGTCGAATGCAATGATTACGGCGATACGCCGGACACCGCACTTTTGCCAACGTGGACATTGCATGTGTGGCGACCGGGTGGATTTGCGCCCGAGGGCGAGTTGATCGACACGTTATGGGGCGTTCCGTGTGGCGTCGAAGTGTTTACCGTCGATGTAAATCGTGATTCCATTACCGACTTGATCGTACCAGGTTTCTTGAAGCAAGGCGGCGTTTCTGTTGAACGGAGCGGAACGTACAGTGTGCATCGGCGCAAAACGGATGGGACGTGGGAGGTATTTGATACGGGTTTGCCGACCGGAGGTCGCGTTGTATTCGTTGACGTCAATGGCGATGGTTTGCCCGATGCGATTCAACCGCGCGCGGCCGATGGCCGCCTGATGACGTGGATCAATACTGGATTGGGGTTCGCCAAGACGCCTGTTGAGAGTCTGCCGTGGGATGGGACCGTCTCGCAATCAAAATATTTTCATTGGGCGCAACCGCTCGATTGGGATAGTGACGCCCAGGGCGATCTGTTCGTTGCAATGGCCGATTCCAACAGCCCCGACGTGCCACGATGGGTGATTCTGCGCGCAACGGGTGGTAAGGACGGTTTTACCTTTGAGCAAATCGATACGAGCATTCCATTCGAAGCCGTGCTTGGTGACCTCGTGGATATTGCCGACCCTCGCGGGCCACGCATTCTTGACTTCGACGGCAATGGCGCGCCAGATATCGCCATCTTCTTGGGGAACAAGCTGCATGTCTTCAAAAATCGCGCGGTCGATCCAGACGTGCTCATCGGGTTTTCCGATGGCTCGAACGACCATGACCCGGACGAACCGGGATTCGTTCCCAACGTGTCGATCGAATACGCGCACTTGATCGACGTCTCGAAAGCAAAAGGCCAACCGGCCAAAGAACAAGATTTTTACATTTCGCACTCAGATTCGGCGAATGATTGCAACTACCCGCGAAAGTGTGTGGTTGGCGCGAAACGCGTTGTCAGCGGATATGCGGTCAACGACGGACAAGGCGACGTGCGCCGATACGAACTGCGTTATCGCGACGGGCGTTCGGATCGTTTGCACGGCTGGCTTGGATTTGGCGAGCGTTTGTTAACGGATGTGGATACTGGCGCGACGACAGCGACGTTTTACGACAACGTAACAAAAGTCAACGTCGGTGAACGCGAGGTGGTTCCATTCGCGGGACAAGTCGTGAAGTTATGGCGTTGGGCGCCTGGGCTCCCGACGCAGCCGAATCCTGACCAAGTCGAAATGGTTTTTTCTGACCAGACGCTCGAAGTCGTGCCGACGAACGGCGGAGAAACGTATTTCACGCTCGCCACGAATACGCACACGCGACGCATGCAGGGCGCATTTTCCGGCGCGGGGACGATTGTCGCGTACGTGGGTCTCGTCGAGACGCTCGAAAACGCGACGATGTTACGCGACGCGACGGTTGACGTATTGGATTTCGACGAGTTCCACAACGTTCTCGAAGTGGAGGCGTCCACGGTTGGCGTTGACGCCACGTTTCACATCACGCGCACCGTGAAGAACGACGTCGGCAAGTGGATGCTCGGTTTGCCCGATACGCAAACGGAATGCAGCACGGGATCCGGAATGCAACAATGTCGGACCGTCAAACGCACCACGAACGAGTTTGGCGAGGTCGAAACGGAATCGACTTCGAGCAGCGATGGCCTTGCAGATACGAAGCTAACGGTCGTTTACAAGCGAGATAAATTTGGCAACATCACGTTTGTGACGGCAACGGACGCGTTTGCTCATACGCGCGAATCGACGAATGTTTACGATGACGAAGGCGTGTTTCCTATCAAGCACATCAACGCGCTTGGACACGAGGCGACGCAAGAATTTGATAAAGCGTTGGGAGTTCTGAAGAAGCAAACGGACTCCAATGGAATGAGCGCGGCATGGAGTTACGATAGTCTCGGGCGATTAGAATCGGAAATGCGTGCCGATGGATCGGCAACGACGATCAAGGTAACGCGCGAAAAAGTTGGTGACGTTTGGCGATTGATTGAGCGGACCACAACAACAGGCGGCGGCGACGATGAAACGATCGTGGATAGTCTCGGGCGACCCCTTCGCACGTTTTCACACGGGCCCGAGGTCAAAGCGAATACGCCGCGCATCATGCAGGTCATCGAATACAACCGGCTGAATGGTCAGGTTGCGCGGAAGTCAGTGCCGACGGCCGAAGGAACGCCTGACGCATCGTTGAAGTTCGACGAATACGACTTCGACGCTATCGGGCGCGAGATTCGCCACATGACGCCATGGAATGCGGTCACTAAGACGAAATACGACGGGCTTCTCGTTGATATGGACGAGCCGTTGTTGAAACATACGAGCACGCAAATCGATACGTTGGGTCGGCCGGTCACCATCACCGATGCAAAGAACGGCCTAACAAAATACAAGTACGGTCCATTCGACGCTTTGTACACAGTGACGGATCCTGGCAATGCGGTCACAAAATGGACGCGTGATGCGTTTGGCCGAGTCCGGCAACTCGATGAGCCGGACCGTGGGACAACCTATTACGCCAACAATGGGTTTGGCGACGTGCGTTCGTCGACGGATGCGTTGGGTCGCGTGGCGGCTTGGGAATTCGATGCGCTTGGACGAACCAAAACGCGTACCGACAAACTCGGCGCGCAGCTCTCGACAACGACGTGGACGTGGGACACGGCGCTGCACGGGATTGGGAAATTGCATTCGGTGACCAGTCCCGATGCCGTCAAGTCCTACGGCTACACGAAACGCGGGCAAACCGAAACGGTGACGCTTGGCGTAGGCGCAGATCAATTTGCAGCGCGGATTGCGTATGACGAGGTCGGTCACGTGAAAACGGTCGATTATCCGCAGCCGCTCGGCGAACAGCCGTTTGGCGTCACGTACGATTACGACGCACACGGGTTTCGTATGGGTGTGCGTGATAAGTCGGCAACGGACGCGTATTGGGAATTGAAAGACGTCGACAACGCGGG
>JANORL010000069.1:0-6498 GCA_031415295.1 Polyangiaceae bacterium
CGGCGGCCACACCCCCGCCCCGCCCCGCGGCGCACCCTCTCTTGGCAAAGCTCCAGCACCGCCCGCAGGAGCGGCAGCGGCGGTCGGCGGCGACAAACCCGCAGTGCCGGGCGGCGCACCATCTGGTGGCAAAGCGCCAGCACCGCCCGCAGGAGCGGCAGCGGCTCCGGGCGGCGACAAACCCGCAGTGCCGGGCGGCGCACCGTCTGGTGGCAAAGTACCAGCACCGCCCGCAGGAGCGGCAGCGGCGGCGGCTCCCGGCGGCGACAAACCCGCAGTGCCTGGAACGGGCATCGGGACGGTGCCATCCGGGGGCAAACCTGCCGCACCAGGGACGGGCATTGGGAACGCGCCATCAGGCGGAACGGGCATTGGGAACGCGCCGTCAGGCGGAACGGGCATCGGGACGGTGCCATCCGGGGGCAAACCCGCAGCGCCAGGACCAGGCATCGGGAACGCGCCATCAGGTGGAACGGGCATAGGGAACGCGCCATCAGGTGGAACGGGCATCGGGAACGCGCCATCAGGCGGTCACGTGCCGAAACCGAGCAGCACAACGCCTCCCAAGAAACCTCCGTGGCGCCCGTAATCGCTCGTTGATCCCAAGAGAAAAACGCCGCACCATGGGCCGATGCTCTTGCGCACGCGTCGAGGACTCATCGAGTTCGGACGCGCTCGGCTCCAGCCGCGCGACGCGATCGCGCGTACTGTCAACCAAATCGTGTCGACCCCCGGCGGAGCGCGTTATCTGCGCGGAGCCCTCGTCGACGCTTCGCCGACACCTCTTCCCCAAAACCTATCGGCTGCAGATCTCGTTCAGCAAGTCATCGCGCGGGTCATCGACGGAACGCTCGCGTTTGTCTTTACCCGCCCCTACGATGCTCCGGCACCGGGATTCGTCGTTGAGGGTGACGGCGCGATCGTCGTAGCGGAAAAGAAAAATGAAGCGGGTGACCTCAAGCCAGCACCCGAGGTTCCTCCCGAATATCCCGTTCTCGCTCGAGTCGAGTCCGATCAAGTCGTCGATTCGACGTCGAAGCTCACGGGAAAACTCGCGGCCTTGATGTTCAGCACGTTTGCCCGTGGACATCGACCATCAACGATTGCTCGGCAATACGTCACGGCGGCGCAAGAACAAGGTCAACGTATTCAATCGGCACGACAAACCACCGACGTCGCACTCGAGATTGGAAAATGGCCAGGTGGTGGTCTCGATCGGCCCAAACCCGAAGTGCCCGTCGAATACAAGAGCGCCGCAAAATCCACCGGCCAAATGACCAAAGTTGCGATTAACAAACTCGCCTCATCGCTTGGTCCACACGACGCTTCGAAGTCCGGACGACCTGCTTCGTCGGTACCGGAAACGTTCGTTCAGGTGGCGCGAGGAACTGCCGACTCCACCAAGTCCGTCGTTGTTTCGCTGGGCTCGTCGTTTGCAACGATGTTTCGTTCCGAGCCTTTCGTGCGCCCGCGCAATACGGCCGTACCAAGTGACGACGGCGGTTGATCGGCGTGTTTCGACCTTGATCCGTTCGTGACTCTTCCCGTACGCTGTGTCCCGATGCGGCTACATCCGTTGTTTTCCTTCGTTATTGCGGCGTTCTTGGCGCATTCGGGGGACGTTCTTGCGGACGAACCTCCGCCCGCTCCAGGTCCAGCCGAAGCCGCTTCGAGATCGGCCATCGAGATCGCGCTCGAAGATCAAAAAGCGCGTAACTTTGTGCGGGCGTGCCTAGCGCTCAAAAAGGCATACCGCGAAGATCCTCGACCAGCGACGTTGTTTCTTTTGGCCCAATGTTACGACCAATGGGGCCAGGTGGCTTCTGCTGCCGTGCTTTACGAAGATTACGAAGCTGCGTACGACAAACTTCCAGCCGACGATCAAAAGGCCGAAGCCGATCGCGAAGACATCGCCTCCAAGCGTCGTGCTGAACTCGAAAAACGCGTCCCCAAAGTCGTGTTGCGCGTACCTCGAGATGCCCCGGAATCAACGCGAGTTTTGCGGCGATCGAGCGAAGGAGGCCCCGCCGTTCCCGTCGCCATCGGCATTCCACTGCCTATCGATCCGGGCGAACACGTGCTGGTGACGCAGGTGCCGGGACGTGCGGAAGCGTTTACGAAATTCACGTTGAAAGAAGGGGAAAACCGCATCGTCGAAGTCAACATTCCGTCAGCATCTGCAGACGGCGATCCGACAAAAAAGCCCAAGCCGATTCAACCCGTTCCGACACTGACGCCTTCGCTCGACGTTGGCATTTCCGGGCGTCGTATTGCCGCGTATGCCTTTGGCGGTGTTGGAGTGGCGGGTCTTTTGGGTGGTGTCGTGACTGGGGCGATCACGTTTGCCCAGAAAGACCCCATCGAGAAGAATTGCTTGGCGACAAACCAGAAGATTTGCAATCCGACGGGCGCCGGCGCGAAACAGACGGCAGCCATTTCGGGACTTGTGAGCACGGTATTGTTTCCTGTTGGTGCCGTCGCGCTTGGGGTCGGAGCCATCCTCTACTTCACGGAGCCTCCGCCATCGAAGTTTGCCTCGGTTGAACCCCGATTTCATTGGAATGTAGCGGCAGGACCGGGGACGGCTGCTTTGGAAGTCAATTACCGTTGGTGATTCAATCATTGTTGTGCGTGACAGGAGACGATCGATGATGTGCACGTTGCTTCGAGGTTCTGTGGTTGTCCTGGGTGCTCTTGTCATGGGTTGCGCACAGGAAGAAGCGGACGTTGTCGGTCACGCAGCACCGCCCTTCGTGGAAGCCAATGCGCCCGCTACGCAAGCCGAGGTGCGCGAGGTTGAAGCGCTACCACTTGCCGAGTACCGCTCGTTGTCGTCGGTGCCGGTGTTCGAGATGCGACCAGCGTCGGCGTGGACGCGTGAAGAACGTGGTGGATTCGAGGTGTTTTCGGCCCCGAGCGGTCAGGTGAAAGTGCTCGTCGCGCCGTTTGGCGACAAGGACGACCTGGTGGCGCGACGTGATGCGGCGCTGGCGTTGGTGGAAGGAAGTGCGGTTCGTCCTGCCGAACAACGCAAGCTTCGTGTGGGTGACGCGCAACTCGATGCGGTTGCTCAAGATGGCGTGATGAAGTTGCCGTCGGGTGACGCAGGGTTTCAGTGTGCGGTCGTGACGGAACGGACGGGGCGCAAAGTGTTTGTCGCGTACGTGTTCCGCAAAGACGCACCCGAGTCGATACGTGCGGACGGCATGCGGATGATCGCGACGTTGCGCGACAAACAGTAACCGTCAATCGTCTCCCGATCTCCCGTCTCCCGTCTTCCGATCTCCCGTGCGCGTGCGGACGAAGCACGACAGACGGAAGACGAACTATCCGTTCGCGAGGACTTACAAACCACGATCCGACCGTGTACCTGCTGTCGTCGCAGCCGGTTAGTTTCGGCGCGTGGAACGGTCCGGGCCAGATGGGTAAGTCGTGGGAAGCGCGTAACATCGCGTGGCACGCACTTGACGCCAGTGACATTAGCGATTCCATTCTCACGAACCAAGCGAACAATTGCGCGCCTGGTGGAATGTGCGATTATGGTGTCGGCACGCACTCCTACCAATACGACCCAACCATCGTTTTTCTAGCCAATCCCTGGCGGGACCTTCCGACGTTCACGAACGACAATCCCGACGACCAGCCCATTACATTCTAGATCGTATTCATCAGCGTTTCGCTGGGTAGCAGATACCGTTGCATAAATAGAACCAATGGGGATGGTGCCGCCACCGCGGTTGCATATGGTATAGGTTCCACGGGGTCAGCGCCGAATTCCGCATTCTTCTCCCCTCTCCACTTGTAAGAACACGTTTGTCGAATCTGTCCCTGAAGTTTGTCTTGGATGAACCATACATGTACTGCCGAGTTCGTTGGAGCAAGATCTGCGGGACACTGAATCTATGCCTGTCAACATATCGGCGCTGTTGTACGCGCATAAGGTATTGGGACGCGTAGACCTTGTTTGAGATGTGACTAATTATTTTTGACCCGCGGCGAGCGCCAGGTTCGCCGCCGTGTCGGTGCTCACGAGCTGGACGTGCGGAGGCAGGATCTTGGCGACGGCTGTGAACGAGTTCTCCAGAGTCAGACCTCCGTCGCTGGTCATGTAAACCCAGGTGAAGGTGCCCTTGGGGTAACTGCCGATCTCCTCGGCCATCTTCTGCGGGCTCAACAAGTGTGTGTCCACATCGTTGTTGACGCCCCGAAATAATCCTTACCTGACTTGTGGCTCTGCTCGTAGTACCAACCGAGTCGATCTGGATGCGCTGAGGGAAAAACGCGTGCTCCACGAGGCATTCGGCGCCCGTCTCCCCGACGTCGTGAAGCGCGGGCACAAGCACCCATTCTTTTCTCCAAGCTGGCGGGCGCTTCACGGCACGAAGCTTGGGCACGCATTATTGGCCGAGTATCTATCGCCGCGCCGGCTCCGGGACGTCGGTATCTTTCAGCCAGGTTTCACCCGTGTGGCGACGGCCCTATCGAGGCTGATCCCAGCCCAGACCGGCCTGGCGCGTAAGCTCGATGTCCTGGCAGGCGTGGTGCTCACGGTGCAGATTCTCCACGATCAGATGATCGCCCAGCGACCCCGGCCAAAAACCATGTTATCGCTGCTCGACGTGGTAAGCGCCTAGTACCATGCACACACGTACTGCTTGCCGAATCGCTCAACTTCGGGCCGATCAGGTTCGCGCAAAACCACGACAAGCGCACGATCGTCGTGGTACATTCGGCTCATCCCATGGTGTCCGTACCCCAAGTGCCGCGATCCTTCTACAAGCGCCCTCTGCCCGAAAACTGCATAGCGTTCTCTTCCGCGGAAGGCCGCACGCTTTTTCGCGAAGCGCTCGCGCAAGGAACGATGGAGGGCTTCTTTTCCCTCATTGAACAATTTCACACCCAAGCCGAGCCGGCGTTTTGCGGCCTAGGTACGCTCGTGATGGTCCTCAACGCGCTGGCGATCGATCCCGGTCGCGCGTGGAAAGGACCATGGCGCTGGTATTCAGAGGAGCACCTCGATTGCTGTCGTCCCCTCGATGCCATTGCGCGGGAGGGAATCACTTTGAACCAACTCGCTTGTCTCGCGCGATGCAATGGCGCCAAGGCGGACGTTCGTTTTGCAGAGGCCTGCGGGCTCGATGCATTTCGCGCCGCCGTTCATGAGGCAACTTCGAGCGTTGGGAACATGCATCTGGTCGTCTCTTACGATCGCGCGACGCTGGGACAAACGGGGAGCGGCCATTTCTCGCCCATAGGCGGCATGAACGCTCCTCGGGATCTCGCGCTGCTGCTCGACGTGGCTCGCTTCAAGTATCCGCCACACTGGGTCCCAATCGAGGCGCTTTATCGAGCAATGCTGCCCGCAGATGCGGCCTCGGGGCACTCGCGCGGGTTTGTCCGCATTCAGCGCGGGGGAGCAGTAGCGCCCGCAATCGCGCTTCGCGAAGACGCCGACTTCGTCGACATGGAGCGCTGGCTCAAAGATCTCGACGGCACGGATGTGCTGGTCCTCGCGGGTTGTCTGGCATCGAGCGGATCTCCTTCGCAGCGCCTGATTGAGATGCTGAGCAGCCCGAACGACGCACCGGAGGAACTGCGTCCGCAATTGGAGCGCTTGCGCGCGCAAATCGCCGCCTTGCAGGCTTCTCCGCGGGCCGAGTGAGGGGTGCGAACACGCCTCGGTGCATTCTGGTTTCTACGCTGCTTTGGCGTGGTGTCTGCGGGGATTCTATTCGGGTTCATCAATAAAACGCCGCTTCACTCCGTAGGCGCAACGCCCCGCGTTGCCATCTGTTCAGGCGATAGATGGTCGGCATCCGTCTGCTTCCTGTCGTCGCCCAAGGATAAAGAACACAAGGTGCCGATTTCGATCCAACAAATCCACACGACCCCCAAAATAGTTGCGCAACAGATATATGGACCGTTTCACGACGATGCGAGGTGCTGTCCAGGTTGATTCGATGCAGTTTGGGGTGGGTTTTGGCGGGGATCGTGGCGCATCTGCATCTGCATCGACAGTTCGATGTCGAGTTGTCGAATTTTGGGGATCTGCGATGCAGGAACCGTTACTTATCATCGCCGCCATTCAGCACCGCTTTGGCCGTGGGGAATATGCTCACCATTGAGCGCTCGCATGCCCATGCGTCCGACCGACCGGACGGCGATGGGGCAAAACGTTCCGTGTAGGGTCGCGGCGTGCGCTTTAGTTCACTCGGCCCGCGCCATCTCCCGCCATTGCACGTCTTTGTTCCCCACGAATACAAGCGTTCCGACCTTCAGCTCCAACCCCTTCGATAACATTGGCACGAGCTGCGGGTCTGCGAGATATTGCTGGAGCTGCGTTTCGGCTTCCTTGACGACCGACCCGATTTTGTTCCGCTCCTTGACCGTCAAATACTTCAATTCGATCATCCAGGCGTATTTGGCCTGCGGCACATGTGACAACGGGCTCATGAAAATGTCGTTGAATCCGTGCGCAAATTCTTTTTCGCTCAGCAC
>JANORL010000070.1:0-8002 GCA_031415295.1 Polyangiaceae bacterium
CTTCTCGCTCGATTCGCCCGCTTCGACGATTCGCACTGGCGATATGCGGTCGACATACCTCTCGAGCAATTCGATGATCCCCGACACGGGCAGTATGTACTCGGCGTGACCCGATGATGCCGCACTTCTTGGCATTCCATCGAATTGAGCGTCCGCCGGGGCTTGCGTTATTGCCAGTCCGCCGTGGGCCTTAATGGCCCCAAGCCCCGCCGTGCCATCTTCGCCGGTTCCCGACAAGACGATACCAATCGCTTCATCGCCGAGGTCCTCGGCCAATGACCGCATGAGATCGTCTATTTGATGGCGCCCGTGCGGCGTTTCTGCGGGGAGCAAACGCACGCAGCCGTGCTCGATTGTTGCCAAAGAATTGGGAGGAATGACGAAAACGTGATTCGGCGCGATATGTACGCCATCGGTCGCCTGCTTTACGGACACTGTACTAATACGGTCCAGAAGTTCGGCCAACAGGCTGTCGCGGTCCGGCGCGAGATGCTGAAGAACGACAAACCCAATACCAAGGCTCGTGGGTACTTGCGAAAACAGGCGTTGTAGTGCGTCCACGCCACCCGCCGATGCTCCCACGCAGGCGATGGGAAATCGCGACCCCGTATCATCCGAATTATTCGACGGCGTCGGCGAATGATCGCCAAGCCCCGCGTCCCTCATCTCGTTCATCGCTCATCGCCCTCTCTCTAGGCTCTAGGGCGACGACTCGTCTTCGTGCGTCCCGCGGCGTTTTCGTCAATCGTACGACCGTACGCGCATGCCGACAAGCCGTCAACAAATTGTTACCAAACGTAATTTTAAAATTACCCTCCAACGTTATCGAACAGCCTCATCGAGTTTTTCCCGCCGACCTCGAGTATCAACGTACGTCAGCGTCGCGTGTCTTCGACTGCTGTCAAGGCTTGTTCGTCGGGTCGAACCGTTTTCGCCACGCATAGCAGCCACGACAGTTACAGCAATACGCACTTTGTTGCGTCGTCGCTGGAACATCATTCGTGTTGCCTGATTTTACTTGTACGCCACGTGTTCGCGTCGGCGATCGCTAACGCTTTGTTCGGACGTGTTTTCCGCGACGAGCTCGTACAGACGGGCGCGCTTTTCTTCAGTTTTACGCAAAATACGTCCGAGCCGCTGCACGTGTTCTCGGACCGATGAATTGCCGCTCAGCACGACCGCTACGTTGGCTTCGGGCACGTTGACGCCTTCGTTGAGCACTTTGGACGTGACGACGGCGGTATATTCGCCCGCATTAAATGCCGCCAGAATCGCACTGCGTTCTTTGATGCGTGTTTGGTGCGTAATCGACGGCACAAGGAATCGGTGCGAAATGGTATAGACAGTGGCATTGTCTTCCGTGAAAATAATGGAGCGGTCACGACGATGGTTATGCAAAAGCCGGGCGAGCACGTCGAGTTTTCCGGGGGCAGCCAGCGCGAGGCTCCGTTGTTTTCGATAAGCGAGAAATGCGCGACGTCCTTCTTCGCTACGCGAACTCAAATAAAGAAATCGGCTCCATCCGTCAGGGGCCGACATGCGAATGTTCTCGCTACGAATGAAGTTGATGTATTCGCCGCGGGCAGCATCGTAGACTTCCCGTTCTTCCGGAGAAAGGGGGACGGTAATTCGTTCGGTTTCGTACGACGCAAGGTATTCACCCGACAGTTCAGTGATATCTTTGCGATAGACGATGGGCCCAATCAATTCATCATAACCGCGGCTGTCATTTCGTTCGGGCGTAGCGGTGAGGCCCAAACGAAAAGGCGCGATACTCATGTGCGCGGCAAGCTGATACGACGGGCTCGGCAAATGGTGGCATTCGTCGAAAACGACCAAGCCAAACTTATTTCCAAAACGCTCCATGTGTAGATGTGCGGAATCGTAGGTCGTGACGGTGATGTCTTGCAGTTCGTAATAACCTCCGCCAACGATACCAATGGATCGTTTGAACGCTGCGGCGAGAATGTCATACCATTGATTCAACAAATCGAGTGTCGGGACGACGACGAGCGTACTTCGTTGCCTGCTGGCAATGGCCATCGTAGCGACGTAGGTTTTTCCAGCGCCCGTGGGTAAAACCACGACACCGCGAAACCGTGACGCGGCCCAAGCATCGAGCGCTTCGCGTTGGTACGGAAAAGGTTCGTGGCGCGCGGTCGGGACGATATCGAGTACGCCATAAGCGCGGGCTTCGTCCGTACATGTGATTTTTCGCGCCCGAAACCACATGACCGCGTCAGCGTAGGCCGATGCTGGCAGGCGAAAACATTTTTCTCGCGCATCCCAGGAACAAACGGGGGGCACGGATGTCGCGTCCGTTTCTTCGATGCCCGCAACTCGGACCGTGCCGCCGTGGAAAGATAGATGGATGTTGGGAGGCGGGGACGTCATGACAGGCGCGTGCGAAGCGTGGTCTGTCACGAACGATGCCCGGACGCAAGCGTTATGGTTACGGTTGGTTCAAGCGACATGGTGTTTGTCCTTCCGGCCAAGCGAGCTTGCGCGTCTCACGGCTCGATTGTGCATTGCAATCACCTGACAAACATGATGGAGTGTCCGACTATGAGTTCTACAAAAGCGGGCGGGGCGGACGGTGCAGCGACGGGATTCCAAACGATTCCCAAGGCAAAATTCGGGATCCTGGCAACGATTCGTTCGCTGTCCGATCCGCAAGGCATCGTTTCCGAATGGATGCGCAAACACGGCGAAACGATGGAAGTTCCTGGGCCGTCTGGACCCATGGTCATGACGGGTAATCCCGAAGTCGTTCGCGCAATTTTTACAGCCGACCACGATCAATTTGGCATTCCTTTTCGTGCGACACTCAGCCCATTTTTCGGCGAACAATCGCTGATCATGACGCCCGGACTTCGCCACAAACAGGATCGTAAACTCCTAGCTCCGCCATTTCATGGCGCGCGGATGCGGGCGTATGGGAAAACGATCATCGAAATTGCTCTGAACGAAGCCGCCAAACTCGTTCGTGGCAAAACGTTCGCCATGCTCGAGTTGACGCAATCCATTACGCTGGAAGTCATTCTCCGCGCCGTTTTCGGTGTCGATGACGAAACCCAGCGGGAACGTTTTCGCACAGCCGTCGTTGAATTGGCGGGCGCGATGTCTTCCATCATCATCACCGTTTTCGAGTGGACACGCAAAGAACTGGGCGGATTCGGACCTTGGGCGCGATTCCGACGCGCCGCCGACGCTCTCGACGTGTTGCTTTACGAAGAAATGAAAAAACGTCGCGGCAATACCGCAGGACGTGAAGACATCCTGAGCTTGATGCTCGACGCTCGTTATGACGATGGCGAGGGAATGACCGACAAAGAACTCCGGGATCAATTGCACCTCTTGTTATTCGCAGGGCACGATACGACGTCCACTGCGTTGGCGTGGGCGTTTTATTGGTCATGTCGGCAGCCCATCGAGCGGGAAAAACTCATGGCCGAAGTCGACGCTCTGGGAGATTCACCCGAACCCGAGGCGATTGCGGCGGCGCCGTACGTCGACGCATTTTGCCAAGAAACGTTGCGTATTCATCCCGTCGCGCCCAACGTTGCGCGCCACCTAAACAAACCCTTCGAATTGCTTGGACAAACCATTCCCGAAGGTACCGTTCTGGCCGCGTCGATCTTGATGCTCCACGAAAACGAAAAACTCTATCCCGAACCGCGCAAATTTCGACCCGAACGATTCTTGGAGCGCAAATTCTCTTCTTATGAATTCATTCCGTTTGGAGGCGGACCGCGGCGCTGCATTGGTGCTGCATTCGCCATGTACGAAATGAAAATTGCGCTCGTCACGTTGCTGCGTCGTTATGAATTCCGTCTCGTCAAAGATGCACCGGTCAAATACGTTCAGCGAGGTCTCACGATGGGGCCCAAAGGCGGTATCGAAATGGTCATGGAATCGAAACGCTGATCGCTTCGGCGGCTCAACGTTGCATATTCCCCTTGCAATTTCTGACCGACTCGGGCAATCGTGGCGAACATGCGTGTTCGTCGTATCGCTGCTTGTGCCGTCACTTTCGTCCTTCTGACCGCATCTATCCCGTCTTTGGCGGCACCACCCACGAAAAAGCCCGTGGCCATTGCGGTCGCTGGCCCGGTTGTCGACGCCACGGTTCCTCCCGAAGCCGCGAAACTAATCGATGACGCGATCGCCAAAGCCAAAGCGGAGAAGTTCTCCGAAGCCGTCGATTTGCTCCAACAAGCGCTGGCCATCATCGAGAAGAAGCTCGGTAAAGATCATTATTTGCTTGGAAATGCGCTGAATCTCCTGACCCAAATCGAAAGGATTCTGGGTCATTTGGACGTGGCGGAAAAACACGCTGAACGTGCCATCAGCGTATTAAAAAAAGATATCAATGCCGATCCGCGGCGTCTTGGGCATGCTCTGATTCATCGGGCGGAGTTACATGGGGACCGTGGCGAGGCGAATCAAGAAATCGAACTGCGCCAGCTGACGGTCCAATTTTTCGAAAAAGCATTCGGTCCGGAAAGTACGGACACGATGTTCGAAGTGCTCGGTTTGGCGCGAGCGCTTCGGCGATGGGGGCGGTACGTCGAGGCCAAATCCTATTTCGAGCGCTGGATGTTGGTCGTCGAGAAAAAATTCGGTCCAAACGAACCTGTTCTTGTCGATATTCTGATCGATTTCGCGAACAACGAAGCCGAAGCTGGCCGATATGCCGATGCTGAAAAGCTTCTCCTGCGCGCGCTTGGTATTCGCAAGACCCAGGGTCTTACACGGGATCAAGATGTCGAGGTCATCCTCAACAATTTGGCGGAAGTCAAATACCAACAGGGCGACTATTCCGCGGCCGAAGCACTTTTTGAGCGCGTTTTGGCGGTGTACGAGGCCATGCCCCATGCGCATCCGCGACAGTTGGGAATTTTGCTTGGAAATCTCGGGAGTGTCCATATCGATCGTGGGGACTCCAAAGGAGGGGTGCCACTGCTTCGCCGTTCCCTCGAAGTTCAAGAAAAACATTTTGGCAGTGATAGTCCAGAGATTGTCTCGCCTCTGACGAATTTGGGCGAGGCCTTGTTACGTTCGCGGCAATATAGCGAATGCATGCCTTATCTCGAACGAGCGCTGGCCATTCGAGAAAAAGCACTTGGTCCTAACCATCCGCGTCTTGCGGCGCAAATCCACAACGTAGGTTCCATTTGGCTCGAACAGGGGGACGAAGCACGAGCGGAGCCTTATTTTCAACGTGTATTGACGATTCAGGAAAAAGCGTTGGGAACGACGAACCCTTTGCTTTTTCCGGTGCTGCAAGCGCTCGGTATGATCGAGCAGGGAAAAAAACGTCTCGACAAAGCTGAAGCGTACCATCAGCGTGCGGTGGACGTCCTGGAAAAATCGTTTGGTCCGACGCACCCGAACATCGTGGCCCCGTTGCGAAGTCTTGCGGCAATTCAGCAGACACGCGCGAATCTCGAAGGGTCACGCAAGCTGCTCGAACGGGCGAGCGAGATTGCCGAGAAAACCACGGCGCATATGCTGGCGGGTGGCTCCGAGGCTCAAAAGTTGGCGTGGTTGTCGACGCTAGATCCATTGTGGGAACAAATTGTCGACCATCATTTGCAATTCGAGCCAAAAAACGAAGCGGCGGCGCGTTTGTCATTCGACGCGACATTACGGCGCAAAGGTCGGGCGCTTGATGCCGTAGCCGGAAGTTTTAGCTTGTTACGTCGGAGCATGGAGCCCGATGCGCTGGCAATTTTTGAGAAACTTCGCGATCGGCAAAAGAAACTCGCCGCCGCGATGATGCATGGCGCTGGAAATCAGGATCCCGTGGTTTGGGCGGCGGACCTCGCAAAAGTCGAAAAAGAAGTCGAACAACTGGAAGCAACGGTCAGCGAAAAAAGCGAGGCTTATCGAATCGAGACGCAGCGAGCGACGGTCGCAGGTGTGCAAGCAATGCTTCCGTCTGACGCCATGTATGTGGAATTCGTGCGTCGTCGTCTCGCGGCCGTAGGCTATTTTCCCAAAGGTACATCCGAACAATATTTGGCGTATGTTCTTGGACCCACAGGCAGTCCAAAGACCATTGATTTGGGAGATGCAGCTCCCATTGACGATGCCGTATTCAAGCTTCGCGAAGCATTGTCCGAGCCTACGCGAACGGACGCCAAGAAACTGGCGCGAGCTTTGGATGAAAAAGTGATGCAACCCATTCGATCCGCATTGGGAGCGTCAAAACGACTCATCATTTCACCGGATGGAACGCTCAACTTCATTCCGTTCGAAGCGCTCGTCGATGAAAAAGGCCAATTCTTGATTGAACGTTGGTCGATGTCGTACGTGACCAGTGGTCGGGACGTGTTTCGCTGGTCGCATCACGTGAAAAGCCGTTCGCGACCACTGATCATGGCCAATCCCGCTTTTGGTGATATTGACAAAAGTCCAAAGAAAGAGGGCGAGTCCTCCAGTCGCGGCGGTGATCGCACGGGCATCTCGCGGCTTGGTTTTACGCCTTTATCCGGAACGGCGGAAGAGGGACGAGCCATTATGAAGCAGGTGGTCTTCGGGTCGTATTATTCACTCGAAGGCGCGAACAAACAAAAACTTTTTTATGTTGCAGGCCCAAAAATTCTGCACATTGCCACGCACGGCTTTTTTATGGGGGATGAGTCGGAAAACGCCGCGGCAAATACGCGAGGGTTTACGCTTGAAGCGGAAGCTCCACCGCCCGTCGCGCGTTCCATCGAGGAGGCACGACCACCCGCCAAAACATCGCCGTTGTTACGTTCTGGTTTGGCTCTTGCGGGAGCGAATGTACGCGGTAAAAATCGTTCTGACGGTATTCTCACGGCACTCGAAGCTTCGGGCCTCGATTTGGAAGGAACGAAGTTGGTCGTTTTGAGTGCTTGTGAAACGGGTCTTGGGCAGTTGCGTAGTGGGGAAGGCGTCGAAGGACTTCGTCGTGCGTTTGTCTTGGCCGGCGCGGAAACGACGGTGATGAGTTTGTGGAAAGTCGACGATTCGGCGACGCGGGACATGATGATTGGATATTACCAGCGACTCGAATTGGGCGAAGGGCGCAGTGAAGCATTACGACAGGTGCGTTTGGGAATGTTGGCGAACGATTCCACGACGCATCCGTTTTATTGGGCGAGTTTTATCGTCGCGGGTGATCCGACGCGATTCGATGGCACCATGCCGCCATCACCGCCGTCCGTGGCGCGTGGACCGCGTGGATGTGCGTGTATCGTTGCGGATGATTCGTATGCCGATGACGCTTATGGATCAGCCATTCTGTTTGGTGTTTGCGCGATAATCGGGGTGTGGCGCCGGAGACGTTTGTCCTGACATGAAGCTGGGAAGCAAGTTGGCGGAAGGGCAGTTCAAGCCGGCTGTTTTGCAACCTCTCACAAAACTTCCCGCTAACCACGTTTATGGTTTAGCATGGACGCTCCTCGCATCGAAAGGACATGGACATGGCCGAACTCGATTTAGCAAAAGCATTCGATAACCACATTGCGGCAGCACGTGCCTTGCCCGCGACCAACGTTCTTCCATTTCGTCTAGACGTCGACCTTGCAGTTGTAAATGTCACGACGGGCATGCAGGTGATTCGTGACCATGCGGCGGACATCGCGACGCACTTACCCAAAGAGAATGTTGCCGATCTGTCGTCGCTCGACGAATTGGCCGGAGCATTGAAATATGCAGCTCTGCGCGCTGAACTCGACATACCGCAAGCGTCTGAAATGAGGGTCAAAATGGCGCGAGCGCGTGAACTTCGCGGTCAAACCATACCGGTTGCGAAGGGACTCGCGGCCAATGGCGCGATTCCCATGAGCGAGCTGGAACCGATACTTCGTGGCATGGGTCCATTCGATACCGCAGAAGATTGCGTAGCGCTCTCGACGCTCTTGCGAAAGCATGAAACGGTTATTGCGGGAAAACATCCATTAACCGCGGCACAAATCACCGAAATGGCCGAAGTCGGCGCATGGCTACTCACGCATCTTCGGCCGAGTGA
>JANORL010000071.1:0-1575 GCA_031415295.1 Polyangiaceae bacterium
AGCGGTCGAGCCACACGATGGCCAGATCTCGTCGCGCCGTAACGTTCGCCGGATTCGCTTCGATTTGCGCGGTCAGGGATTGAATCTTGCCCCATGTACGCAACAAAACTCCAGGATCGGGCAAAAATGGCCGTAACAAAAAGAAAACAAGAATGCCTGCCAAAAGCCATGGCCGATGCAGCACGTAGCTCAGCAGAAACATCGCCAGGTAATACCACGCGTATGCCATACGTCGGTCCCTGGCAAACCACGGAATCCTCAGCTTGTCAAGAAAATCGTTTGGCGAGCCGAAAAAAGGATTGTCGGAGGCGTGACCCTCCCGCAACATCGATCTACGTCACGGGTGGTCCGGCAATGGCGCCGCTTAGGGCTCCGGCGGTGTCGTCGTTTGACTCACCCGCAAGAGCACCGCTGCCAATACCACGAGAACCGCTCCAACGACCCCCGCGCCACCATCGAACCATAACATCGTCGTGCGCCCGTAGTGGTCCGACACGTAACCGTCTAGTCGCCCCATGGCATAAATGGGAATATTCGCAAGCGACGCGAATACATTGTATTTCGTTGCCGCAGCACCTTTACCAATGATCTCCAAGACAAACGCGGCAAAAGTGGAATAACACATTCCTACGCCGAAATTGTAGAGCGTGACGAAAAATATGTAACTCCATGGCGAACGTGGACCCATCGCCATAGCAAATGTGAAGACTGCCAGAATCACGCCAGCAAGCGCATACGCATTACGCCGATTCATGACGTCCGAGAGTTTTCCGCCCACGAGACAACCCGCAATGGCGCCTAGCCCTGACCCGAAACCATTGGAAAATGCCACCACGGGTACCGATGCGTGCCAATCGTCAGCCATGGCCGCAAATAGATTCGCCGCCGCGCCCGCTCCAATAGGCACGAAACAAAGTACAACCGCAAAAACACCATTCCGAGACGCCAAGATTGACCAAATGTCCACCCAGACTTCGCGAGATGCCTGGATCAATCCTTGCGGCTTCGTCTTCGGAGGCGCAGGCACCGTCAAAAGCGCTCCGGAACACGCCATGAGCGCCGCCCCAACAATGAATGCCGGCAGGTATTGCGTTTGCGTTTGTTCTGCAATCAAGAGCCCCAGGCCGCCCACGAGTGCCCCGCCCACATTACCTGCCTGCGAATACCCCGCCGCACGTCCGCGATCCTCGAGCGGCGTCAAATGCGCCATCAACGATTCCGTGCACATGCCGACAAATGTCGTCGACAAACCATTGATGAAAATGATCGCCGTAAGCAGATCGACGTTTTCTGGGACAATCGGCACGAGCCCGAGCGCCATGATCGCCAAAGAACTGATCAGGTTTGTCGTAATGTACCAACCTCGACCATTCCACAACGTATCGACGACCGGAGCCCACAAGAATTTCCACGTATGCGGCAGAATATTCATCGCGATCATCGCCGCGATGACCCCGTCGCTCATCCCCGCTTGCTTGGCGAAATGACCAATGGTCACCCCGACAAACCCAGACGTCGCGCCAAACGGCAAAAACAGGATGAAATAAATGAAAGGATGCGGCGTCTTGCGGGCGT
>JANORL010000072.1:0-7182 GCA_031415295.1 Polyangiaceae bacterium
GACCTTCCCATCATTCGCGCCGTTGCTACGGGCGTGAAGGAAAATTGTCCCGACGCATTCGTGATTGTCATTTCGAACCCGCTCGACGCGATGGTGTACGAACTGAAGCGCGCGACGGGTTTGCCCCGCGAGCGTGTCCTCGGTATGGCCGGCGTGCTCGACAGCGCGCGCTTTCAGCTCTTCCTCGCACGCTCCGCGAACGTGAGCATCAAGGACGTGCGCGCGATGGTTCTCGGCGGACACGGCGACGACATGGTGCCTGTTCTTTCCGCGACGACGATCAACGGCATTGCCGTCACGGAGTTCTTGGCGAAGGACGTTATCGACGGGATCATCGCGCGAACGCGAACGGGCGGCGGCGAGATTGTGAAGCTGATGGGTACGAGCGCTTATTACGCGCCGGCGTCGGCAGCGGTGGCAATGGCTGAATCGTTCTTGCTCGACCAGAAGCGCGTATTGCCCTGCGCCGTGTATCTCGATGGCGAATACGGCTACAAAGATCTGTACATGGGCGTTCCAGTGGTGATTGGCGGACGCGGCGTGGAGAAGATCATCGAGCTGAAGCTGACGGACGACGAGAAGGCGATGCTTGCGAAGAGCGCGAAGAGCGTGCAAGGCGTGCTCGACGTGGTGAAAGCGACGCCGGCGGCGTGAAGTCGTTGCCGTAACTCGAGCATGCAAGGTGCTCGACACCTAACCTCGCCAAACCCGTTGTTCAGCTACAGTTTAGTCCCTATAGCCCGCGATAGTTTGGCGGGGTATCTCATCTACATTGAGCGCACGCCAGCCATTACGTCGTTAGATGGTCACGAAAGAGCCCGACGAAGAGCCGCCCACCCGCGACTTGCAGATCGCCTGGATGGAAATGAATGCGGTCTGTATTGGGTTTGATCTTGGTATGCCATTCGCAACGCACGGGTTTGCTAATGGTGATAGCAATCTTGCAGCCGGCAACGAAGGCATGATCCACGTTAACGTCACGCTCGCGCATTGCCTTCGCGTTATGACGCGTTTTATCGCTCTCCCGACTCGCATCAACGTGGTGATTGCTGTTCAGGAGCTTTTGTGTCTTGTCGGGAAGGTAATCAGCTTGCTTGTATAGATCCTGGAAGTGGTCATTGAGCACAGCCAAGTGGTGCGTTACTTCCGGGCGCACGTCTTTGTAGTAGCCGTCGAAACGCGAGAACTGCGCACTCAATCCAGGCGCAAATGCAATCTCCGGGAACGCATGAGCCGCGTTCTCCATGTAAGCATTGGCATCTAGATCCTCCACCTCGAAGAGCGAGCGATAGAAACCTGGAAGCATCACCTTGGCAGTGAGAAAATGAATCTGTCGTGCCACTTCGCCCACACGCACGTCTAGAATGCCCGAGCGATTGGTCCGCTGCCCAAGGCATATGCACGCGGCACCGTGCGCATCTTCGAGCAGCGCGTGCACCTTGGCGATTGCAGGCGCTTCGCAAATTTCATTGGCAACCTCAACCGGGGCGGGGGCGGAAATCGATTGCTCGTCCCATTCGATACAATGATTGAGGGCAAGCTGGAGCGATTTCTTGACAATGGGATCCAGCTCCAATTTCGAGCGGCGCTGAAAGAGCAAATCCATAAGCGACAGCCCAGGGAAAAGCTCGATTTCGTAGAAGTTTTTCGACCGCGCGATGGGCTCACCTTTGTCACGACATGCTCGCAGCAAGTCGATAAATGCCTCGAATTGCTGCTCCAGAATCTCCGTAGGCGGTGCCGCGTCGAGGCAGAGGCTCGTCTCTTCGACAAAGAAGCGAGGATAGGTTTCAGGCACGACGACGCGCCTCCAGAATGGCAGCCATATCCTTCTCGCTTTGGTCGAAGAAGCCTGTTGGCCAATTCGAGAGCCCTCCGCGAGCATCCACTGTGATTGGCTCAGCGCGCTGATCTTTATCGTCGTCGCCATGAAAGTACTGAATCATGACCTGATCGTGGTGTAGGCGATGCTTGGCATCGACGCTTGCGAGCAGAATGCCATTGAGCACATGATCGCTGTGTGTTTCGATCAGCACTTGCACACCGGCAGCCGCCAATGTAGCGAGGAACCGCCCCATACGTGATTGACCGGCTGGGTGCAGATGCGCCTCCGGGTTTTCAACAAGAAAGAGCGACCCTGGTCGGGCGAGCAGGCCGCCCACAATCACGGGAAGGGCGTAGCTCACGCCAAACCCGATATTCGGAGGTCGGAGCCATTCGGTCATGAGGCCACCCCGTTTCAATCGAATAGCGCTGATATTCGTCCCTGGAAATGCATTCGCCCGGACTTCGATCCCCGGAGCGATATCACTCAGCCACAATTCGACCTGCTTGCCAAGCTGGACGCCTGCTTCGGCGGTGCGGGGGTGCTGCACATCTTCACGCACACGCATGAGATCGCGTTCGGAAAGCACCTGAGCAGTGAATTCACCACGCACACCAACGTTACGCGCCTCGCTTGCCGTGGTGTCCATCTCCAGTGTATCCCGGGGACCCATACGCTCGGCATTTAGGTACGTCAGGTCCATCGGCGGAAGGCCCTCGGGGCGCGCTGCTATGTGCAGAATGAATGGTTCTTTTTTGCGCTCCTCAAGCTGGAAAACGTGGACAGTGCCATCATCGAGCGTAAGCGTTATGTCGATGCCGGTTCGAGCTTCGCTCGTCTGGCAAAGAACGTCGGTCGTCGTCCCGAGATTGAGGCAGTAGGGACCATTCAACCGAACATGATTTGTTTGCGGATCGAGAGCTTGCTGTGCGAGGAGCAAGCTCTGTAGAAGCGAGCTTTTGCCAACTCCATTCGCGCCAACAATCACATTCAGGGCGCGCAATTCGAGTTTTTCATCCTGGAAACACTTGAAGTGCTGAACCCGGAGGTGCGTGATCATGACCGAGCCTCTTCAATGATTTTCCGCGCGACTGCGAAGCGCAGTTTGACCTTCGCCGGGTCGCCCGTGCCAGAGCTAACCGCGTCAACGTACTTGGCGTCGCTCGTCATCCTTTTGCGAGCAGCCTTAACGATCACTTCCTTATGTGGCTCAAGGTCCTTCCATATGTAGTCGGCGAGCACCACGACCCAGCTCTCGAATAGGGAACGGTTGATGGGGTTTTTCATATCCTCGCTAAGGCGCCACTTGCGAAATGAATGCTCGCCAAAAAGCTCGAATGCATTCTTTACTCCACGATCGAGATCCATCGTGAGTTCCAAAAGAGCCTTGTCATCGATCTGGTTCTTATCGTCGAGCTGCTCGGTTGCCCCAGTGAGAAAGTCATCCATCGACTTGCTCGATGCGTATTGGTCTAAATCGTCGCGAATGAGGCGAAACGCGCAGAAACGCACGATGACCTCCCGGTCCGCCATCCGTACATGATTCCACATAGCCCAGTTTGTTGCTTCGCCGAACGTCACGGATGCCTCATTGGCCTTTTCATAGATCTTCTTCGGAAGCGCCCCGTTCGCCGCCTTGTACGCCTCGTACGGCTGCATGTCATCGTCGACAAGATACCGATAGCCGCCTGTGCATGCCTTTAGAAACTCACGCGAGCGCGGCTTGCTCATGCAGTGGCGGATCTCCTGGGCTTTCAGGGGCGTACCGCCAGTATTGAGGCGCTTGAAGATATCAAACTTCACTCGGCTCGGCGTCTGAGGATCGATGACGTTTACAAAGATCTGCGTCTGCTGGATGCGACGCTTCCAGTTCGGATCCAAGTCGTCGAAACGGTGTTCAAAAACGCCTTCCTTGAGGTATTCTAGATCTTTCAAGACAAATGCGCCTTTCTTGTCCTCCCCGCCGCGCACGAAATCGTGAACTGTGGAGAGTCGCTGCAGGCCATCGACGACACGAAGGCGCCCATCCATATCCGCAGAAAAGTAAAAAGCGGGCAGTGGAATGCGCAGAAGAATCGACTCGATGAGACGACTCTTTTCGCGCGCCTTCCAGACTTTATTACGCTGGAAATCCGGCGCGAGATCGAGATCTTTGTCGTCGATCATATCTACGATTTGCCTGAGAGAGAACGTTTTGGGATCGACCCGGATCTTGGTGGGATCATAGGGGTTCGTAGAGGATACTCCCTCCTCTCCCTGCTCCGCCTCAACCCCGGTCGCCTCATTTTCTTCGTGCTCCTCAATGATTTCGTTCTTGCTTACCTTTTTCGAGCGATCCATGAAACGCCTCATCTGCTGAACGGTCGTCAGTGCGGTTTGACCTCGATCGTCGGTTGGTCTACCTACACGCTTTCGTAGCCCGGAACAAGATCTTCACTCGTAACCGACACTTCCCACCAAGCTCCTCCACTAAAAGTGGCCACCGCCCAACGCGCCCCACGTAACCCCACCCTTAAAACCTTCCCTCGCCCCGACCCTCCCCACATAGCCCCTGCCTTACAAACCGCCGTCCCCCAAAGCCCACCGCATGCCCGCGAGCTATCGCCGTAAACGCCATCAACGACTCACTTTACCACTTGACCAAAACCCGGACACTTACCGATTCGTATGCCGAAGAGGCCGCGGCTGCGAAAAAGAATCGCGCCAAAGTCACTGAGCTCGAGCAAGACTTGAAGCTCTTTCCCGTACCGGAGGGTAAAACGCTTTTTGATTGGGTCAATGCTTTCCTCGACGCAGGAGATTCACTCGCCGAACTCTTGCATCACCGCGTCGCCGCCACTTCGCCATCTCCGCAGGGTAGCGTGGGTAAACTACGAAGCGACACGATTGGGCTCTTGTATAAATTCCGCTCGACGCTGCAATCGGAAATCGCGGAGAATGAGGCATTGCCCCGGGACCTCGAACAACAAGTCTTCGGCTTTTTCGATGAACTGGATGAACGGCGAGCAGCGGCCAAGGCGAAATCCGCAGCGGCTCCTGTCGAAGGGGCAAATGGCTGATGGAGCAAACACGGCGAGTGGCTGACCATATTCCCGCAGTAAGTGAGGCTCGAAGCGGGTAACGTTATCGTCCCGCTCTATTCTCCAATCACCGCATCCGAACATAACTTAGATCGCGTGTCGCTCAAAAATTTCGAGAATCACCGCAATGGTCAACTCGTTCCGGCCTCAGACGTTTCGCGGCTGCAATGGGCGATCCAGCAGGAAGCGCCTGGTAAGGCTCGCTGCCGCCATAGCAGCATACTTGTGCCATTTGTCATTCTTGCTCGCGCTGCCGTCGTCGCAGATCCCTCGAATGACGAGGTGATGGACCTTCTCAGAATTTTGCGATATCGCCAACGAGAAACCGTACCCCTCCATCTCGATAGCGATGATTTTCCTGTTCGCTTGAGCAATGCGATTCCGGTCGGCCTTGCTAGCAATAACTTTCTCGCCACAAGCAATGACACCAATGTGCCGATTCGAAACTTCCTCAGATCCATCTGGACGTATCTCGTCGACGGCACCGTCCCATTCCAACGAGCGCATCATATTCAGGAGTGTTGCGTCTGCCGCAATGTTCTTCGGCTCGGGAAGCGTCCTTTTGCCAGTTGTTTTGCCGCGCTCGTGATAGTAGATGTCGCTACCAACGACCACATCGCCCAGTTTCACTTTATCCGGAACGACACTTGCGGCAATGCCGACCAACAAGGCCGCGCCAGGATTCCAGTCGCGAATCATGTCCTGCGTACTCAATGCTGCATTGGCGTTGGCCATGTCGGCAGCTTGCGCCACGACAATGCTATAAAATTCACCATTGTCGAGGGTGACCTTTCCCCGCCAATAGACGCGCGTACCTTTCTTGACACGATTGCTGGCGGTCAACCCAAATACATCGCGAATGGCCCACAATTCGACATCAATCGCTGTCAAAATTACGAAATCGACGTATTCCTCGGTATCGGTGGCATGCTGGGGTGTGCCTGCGACGTCCGCAGCAGGCATTGCGATACTCGCGGTCGCATTTTCGTGCATCGTCCGGTAGTTCGGTTCTCTAAACGCGAGCCTCGCTCGAAGCCGGCTAGCAATCTGTTGCAAAATGGCGCCAATTTCAGTCAATGCCGTGTAACTAACGACGATACCGATGAGACTCTCTCGCCCTCTTCCTAAAACGATGTTCAGGAGCGTCGCCGCGTCATTCGGGGAGATACCTTTGACACGTTCATCCTTCATGCCGGTGTACACAATCGTCTCTATGAATTTCGCCGTCTTATCGCGCATTTTCGCCAATCGCGCTATTTTCTCGACGTGAGATTCGATCGTCTTATCGCGGTACTCCTCAGCCAAGAACTCGACCTTTGGCAAGATCATCGTTTCGACGTGGTTGAGGATATCGTTTGCTTCGTATGCGCCCTTCACGACCGGATTTTCGCCGTTCGCCAGCGCATCACGTAGGCGGTCGATCGGTGATTGCACTGCTATAGGAGTACGCGCGCGAGGGAGCGCACCGACGGTTCGTTTCAATTCGACTATGAACGCACTATCGCTTTCAGCCTTCTCTGCCCCCGTTGCCACAGGTGTGGTGGTGCCGATTGGCTCCGCTACTGCATTGCTCGTGGGCTTGAGACCAATCGCTGGTTTACCAATACGTTCCACATTGCCCCGGTGACCATTCCCATTATGTACGCGTTCCGGTGCATTGTTCTCAAGGCTGGGGGTTGATTTCGCGCGTAATGGCAAGACAGGAAGGCGTCCATGCAAGCTTTTCCCAGGCGCGGAAGATCCGAGGAAACTCTGTACGAGGCCGCCAATGAAGCCGAGGTCCATTGCGTCAAGGGCGGTGTGCACGGCGGTCGCCGCGAGATTGCAACGCTCCGCTGCGTGCTCAATGCTCTCTACGATTTGCTGCACGTTCACGACGTGAGACCTTATGCGCTTTCAGTCGTTTCGCCCAATTTCGTTCGACTATTGCGATTCGCACCTCGCACATCTTCTACCCGACTCGCCCCACGCGTGTTCTTGCCAGACGCATGGAAGCTCTGCAGGATGTTGACTCCTGCGCCGCTTGCAGAAACCACGCCTCGTCATCGAATTTTCTTGCTCTGTGACAGAACTCGTGTTTGGGCCTTGCAAACATCAAGCGCGTGACGTTCACCAACGACAGCAAGTCGAGTTTGTCATACAAGACCTTCCCATCATTCGCGCCGTTGCTACGGGCGTGAAGGAAAATTGTCCCGACGCATTCGTGATTGTCATTTCGAACCCGCTCGACGCGATGGTGTACGAACTGAAGCGCGCGACGGGTTTGCCCCGCGAGCG
>JANORL010000073.1:0-7259 GCA_031415295.1 Polyangiaceae bacterium
CCGACGATTTCGGGTGCGTAGCAGTTTGACACCAGCCACCTAGACAAACATGAAAATTTGCGGCCTGCGACCATGAAGGAAGCACCACCAGCGACGCCATCACGCTGCACTGCTAGACATGGGAATCGTTTCGAAAGGTACCCGCACAATGGGCAACATCACCGTGAGTGGTCTGTTCGTGTACCCGATCAAGGGTGCTCGAGGCATCGAAGTAAATCGGGCTCGCGTGACGCCGCTGGGCCTTGAACACGATCGAAGATTTCTCGTCGTTGATCCGCGTGGCAATTTCATCACGCAGCGCGAACATCCTGAACTCGCGCTCGTCCACACTGCCATTACCGCCGATACGCTCACCATTCGAGCGCCAAACCAAGAGCCGTTGGCAGTGCCGCTATGTCCCACCGAAGCCCCCGATCGCGACGTGCAAATCTGGGGGGATCGTTTGCGTGCTGTCTTCGTCGGACGAGCCGCGGCGGATTATTTCAGCGCGTATCTCGGCACACCCGTCGAACTTGTTTTCATGCCCGATACGGAGGGCCGAGACGTTGATCCCGACTACGCCAAGCGAGGCGAAAAGGTGAATTTTGCTGATGGTTTTCCGTTCCTTTTGACGACGGAAGAATCCCTCGCCGACCTCAACGCCAGGCTCATCGACGGCGTACCGATGGATCGCTTTCGGCCAAATATCGTCGTTCATGGGGCTCCTCCGTGGGCCGAAGACTCGTGGACCCACATGTCGGTCGGTAACGTCGTGTTCCGTTCCGCCAAACCATGCGCACGTTGCCAAGTCATCACGATCGATCAGCAGACAGGAATTCGGGGGAAGGACCCTCTGGCAACACTGGCCAGCTTCCGCGCTCGTTCCAACAAGGTCTACTTCGGGTGGAACCTCGTGGCCCAAGGTGAAGGCGAGCTGCACACAGGTGCACGCATGAATTTGGTCGCTCAATCGTAAAACGGTCGTCTCAGACCCTTTGAACACGACGACACGAGAACGGCGACATGGATCGCTTGAAGTCGTCGTAAAATGCGGGTCACGTGAAGGGCCTCATCAAAGTCGGCTACGGGTGCAACGAGAACTGCACCTTCTGCCACACCGCCGACATTCGCCACATGGAGGACACGGCCGACCGGATCGATTGGAAAATCGATCGCGCCAAACGCCTCGGCTACTCCATGGTCGTACTCAGCGGTGGTGAACCGACGATGCGCCCCGAACTGTTACGCTGGGCCAAACGCATCGCTTCGCGCGGCCTGGATTTAGGCCTGGTAACCAACGGCTTGATGCTCGCCTACCCCAACGTCACCGACGAACTCATCGACGAATGCCGACTGAAATACGTCTACATGTCGTTGCATGGAGGCGACGCGAAAGTTCATTCATCCGTCGTTCGTGCGGACACGTTCAGCAAAGCGATCAAGGCCATCGAAAACCTTCACGCTCGTATCGATGATTTGACCATCAACTGTGTCGTCACGACGGCCAACCTTCGTCACTTGCGCGGCGTCGTGGACAAACTGCTCGGTTTTCCCAAGCTTTGTATCAAGTTCTCCATGACGCAGCCCAAAGGCGGTGGCAGCCGAGCCTTCGACATCATCGTTCCCGACGTCGGGGAATGCGCGGAACGAATCAGAGATGCCATCGAGTACGGTCAAGCCAAACGAGTCGGCGACGAACCTCGATTTGCCCACGATGGCCTTCCGTTTTGCCTTCTGCCAGGCCTCGAACATCTGTACGACGACTTAAAAACCCACGGCTACGCGACGATGATCGAAGCGGATGAAAACGACTTCGTTCCAGTCGACGACGTCGCGAAAATCCAACCATCAGACATCTGCGGCGATTGCGCGATCGCGGGAGCGTGTCCTGGTTTGTACCGCGGGTATTACGAGATCCGCGGCGCTGCCGCACTACGCCCTGTCAGTCCCATCATTGGCAAACCTCGCGCCAATTCTTACAATTTCGTCCCCGAACGCGACATCGCTCGTGCCCCGGGCAGCCCCTGCCCTCTTCGCACCGATGGTACGACTCCGTATGATCGCGGACGAACCTTGTTCGTGCGCCTCAAAGATCGCATGCGTCTCTTTCGTACGGATTCGCGTGATTTTTCGGACGAAGAATTGCTGGCAATCAAAGAAGGCACAGCACAGATCTACATCGACATCTCGACGAAACTCGCGCCCGACGATTTTTCCAAAGACCTGCGCAAACTGCGACTTGCTGCGGAGTGTGGGGTTTGTCCTGAACGACCGAAATGCACGGGTTGTTTCGAGGCGATGAAAAGCGACGTTTTTTCCCCGGACGATGCCCTCGTTCTCGACGTACTCGCTGGTTTGTCCGGCCGAGTGCTCGATCTGGGATGTGGTGAAGGTCGTTATCTCGATGCGCTCGCGAAAAACGCCGCAGCAGGAGTCGTCGACTACGTAGGTGTGGATCCCGATCCGACGAGTTTGTCCGTTCTTGAATCGCGGTATCCATTCGCCAAGTTCGTCACTGCAAACGCGGAAGAATTGCCAGAGACGTTGGGCATCTTCGATCACGTGCTCGCGTTGCGGAGCGTCAACCACTTCGTTGATCCCGCACGAGTGTTCGACAGCGCGCTCGCGCGACTGCGCCCAGGCGGCACGTTGCTGCTCGTGGACAACGTGGCGTTTGGCCTGGTCCGGAGCCGCAAACATGCGTTACGTGCCGAATCATCCCCGACAAACCGCCTCGAACACCACCGAAACGACGACGCAGAACGAACCGCGCGAAGGCTCGTCGGCAAACCCGTCAAACTCGTTCTTCGGCACGATGTAAGTCCTTTGACCAGCAACCAATGGGTGTTGCGTTACGAACGTTTGGAACAGGTGTCCCCGTGACCACGACTGCCACGCCTCGAAGGCTCCCCATTGCTCCGCCGGCCGAGACAAACTTTGCCGATTTTCAAAACGAAGCTCTCCTCGGTGAGACGAAAACGCTTCAGCACGAAGCTGCGGCGCACGAGAAACGCAACTGGGTCCGTTTGTCGTACGACTGCAACAACCACTGCACGTTTTGTCTGGATTCGAATGCGCACGATGGAACGATGCGCGCGACACAAGACATCAAGGTGCAGATCGTCGAAGGGCGAAAACGCGGTTCGAACCGGCTGATCTTGTCCGGCGGCGAACCGACGATGCACCCGAACTTTCTCGACTTCGTGAAGCTCGGCAAGATGGCCGGTTATCCGAAGATCCAGACCGTGACAAACGGGCGTATGTTTCGGTACCCGGATTTTTTGAACACGGCAGCGGACAACGGTTTGCACGAGATCACGTTTTCGCTGCACGGGCACACGGCGAAACTGCACGATGCACTGGTCGGTACGCCTGGAGCTTTCGTCGAAGAAGTTGCAGGGCTTCGCGCTGCGCTCGATTCGCAAAGGTTCATCGTCAACGTCGACATCGTCATCAACAAGCAGAACGTGAAGCACCTGCCGGAGATGCTGGAAACGTTCATCGGTTGGGGCGTGAAGGAATTCGACCTGCTTCACATCATCCCGTTCGGCAACGCGTGGAGCGACGCGCGGGATCACCTGTTCTACAACCTCGACGGCAACCTCGAGCACTTGCAGAAGGCGTTTGCTTACGCGCGTAGGCCCGACGTGCACATCTGGCTCAATCGTTTTCCACCGCCCTATGCAGAGGGTTTCGAGGATCTGATTCAGGATCCCTACAAGCTGAACGACGAAGTACGCGGGCGACGCGAGGAGTACGATCGTTACTTATCGTTGGGGCAGAAACTATCGTGTCGCGAGCCCGATCGTTGCAAGCACTGCTACTTGCAAAATTTGTGCGACACACTCGACGACGTGCTCGACGTTCGTCGCGCCGAACATGTCGACGTGATTCGGTACGCGGGCGCTTCGTCGCTCGCAGGAAAACTCCCGGATGCGCCAGTCGCTAGGATTGTCGCGCCAAACGTCGAACAAGCTGCGGCGCTCGTGGCAACAGTTGCGCAAGATTCGATCGAGCTGGAACTGGAATCGTACCAGGGTTTGGCCGAAGCGATGGAAGCCGAGGGCAAACTCGCGGGTAAACGTATCGTTGCTTGTTACACGGGTGACGCGGCGGCCGCGAACTCGCTGCTGACACTCAATAGCTCGATGGAGGTTCGGGTGTTCTTGAGTGCCGCGACGGAAGCGATGATCCGCGCGCTTGGTGAGCCTCCGGTCAAGCTGGTGATTGTCCAAAAAAACTACGATTTGGTATCGGACGCGCAAGCGAACGACGTGGACACGAAATCGTTTTTCCAGAGCTATCCATATGCGGTGCCGGTGGAGAACGTGCCGGCGTGTATCGTAGGGCGACCTGTGCGGGCGACGCGGAAGCTGCTCGACACGGCAATGCTTGGAGCGGACGCGCGAGTGGACATGGTGGCGTACACGAAGCGGTATGTGGCCGACGGGTATTATACGAAGGCCTTACGGTGCAAGGATTGCCGTGACAATGCCTCGTGCCGTGGTGTGCATGTGAATTGGGTGCGAGCGCATGGGTTTGGCGCGGTAGAACCGATAGCGCCATGAGCTGACGACGTGACGCCGGACGCGATCTGCGCCCGGCGTTTCCTACACCGTCTTGATCACGGAATGAGCGTACAGGCGCTCAAGAGCCCCGCGAACATCTCGCCGCGAGGTTGTCCTTCCCAACCGCTCTCCCAGTGGAACGTCGGAGCCTTGAGTTTACCCTCGACGGTGTACTTGCACTTCACTGAGAAACGCGACGCGGGAAGATTGCCGGCAAGCGCCGGTTCGCTCCAGAGCCCCGCCGCGACAAACTGCACGTTGTCGGTGCTCGTGTAAGGCCGGAACGTTTTCTTATCGTCTTGCGACGTGTCCTTCGACCAAGCCTTGCTGGGTGCTTCGAATCCGCAATGACGCCCCGCAATCTCTTCCGACGATGCGCAGCTCAGCTCGCGTTTGTCGCCAGCGACGAGTGTGACTTCGAGGTCGACGGTTTGACCAACTTTCCACGCCGGACCTTTTGGTCCGCCGCCTCCGCGCTCTTGTCCGAGCAGCGCGAAGCCCACAGCGAGTACACCGACGACCACGACGAACAACGTGATGCTCTTGCCGAGCGACGCGGTCGTTGGTGGTGGCGCACGTCGACTTCCGGACTTGGCATCTTTTGGTTGCGTCTTACCGTCGTCCGTCGCCTTCTTCGCACCGGTTTTCGTTTTTGTAGACGAACCGGCTTTTGCTTCTCCAGAAGCTTTTGCGGCGGGCTTGTTCTTCTTGGCAGGCGCTGCTTCTACAGCAGCGTCTTTCTCGTCCTTCTCAACGTTGTCGGCCATGGCGGCGGGACTCTACCCGGATGCGATGCATCATGGAAGATTCGTTGTGCTTTTCTGCTTCGAGATCGCGGCAAACGCTGCTCATCGACGACGACGCCGCCCAATCAAGCTGGCACAACCGAACAAAACAGCGGCGAGCAACCCAACGCACCCGCCATCCGCAGTCGAAGCAGCGGAACAACTCGAAGAACTTTGCGTCGTTTTGGGGGGAGGCGGCTCAATCGGTGGATCTTCCTCGACTGGCATCGGCCGCATCGCATACAGCGCGTCGAGTTTCGGACACGCCGACGCGGGAGCTGGACCGGTGACTTCAGGACAATCCCCGCCAGGTGTCGACGGCGTACACGTGGTAAACGCCAGGGAAAATGGTTTCGTTGGAGAAACCCCTTGAAGCGTGCGAATCCCCGTGTTCAAAACGACAGTGTATTTCGCGCCCGGTTTCCAAGCTTCTAACGCGGCGACCTGAATGACGTTTGGCCAATTGTCTCCCCGAAAGAAATTCCATTTCGTCGGAAACTTATTTCCGGCTTCGTCCAACACTTCAATCGACGAGTCGTCGACGGACGAACGTTCGAGTCCTTCGCCGAAAAAGAGATGTATTTTGCCATCGGGGCGGGTGTTATCGAGTGTGACGAGCGGATAAGCCGAATCCGGATACGTGCCAATGACGACTTGATCCGCCGACGGGTCATTATCGAGGCGTCGCAAGAGTTCCCGATAATACCCCATGACCACTTTGGCTCCAAATGGATAAGCTCCCGGAACGCGCGGATCGAGCAGATGTTTACGTGCCCAAGGATATTTTCCTCCCCATTCGTCGGCGCCCACGTAAAGAAGATTGGCGACCACGGCAATACCCGATCTGCCCGTACTCATGGCATCGGCAATCGCGTCCGGCGTCACTGGATGATTCAAACGTTTCGTGAAAACGTCCGAATGCGTGTTCGTATCCATGACGATTTCGGGAATGTAATATCGCGGTAAGTCGTGCACGAGAAAAATTTCATTAGCCATGTCGAGGCTATTGATGTCGACCGGCTCGATCTGTGCTGCGCGATCTCCAAAAATGGCGTCGTAGGTAGAATCCGTGATGCCATGTGCAGCCAAACCCATCAAGAAGGCAATGTGCTGCTGAGCCGCGGGCGAGTCGTATTTCGGTCCGTATGTTTCACGAATCAATTCGACATAGGATTGCACGTAACCTTCCCAATGCGGAATTTCGCCTTGGTCGTGGTCTTTGGCCGTGTATCCCGAATCGGGAAAAAAACCGCCATTTGCCAAATGTGTCGGAAACGCATCGAAAATGACGCGCAAACGCGTTTCTTGGACTTGCTCCGCCGCACATTGCGCCATATACACGTGACCTTGCATACCGGTCGCCCGAGCATCACGGCCAGAGACGGCGAGGGAAACAAAGGCAGCTCCGAAAATTACCATTGCGTGAATTGACCGTTTCATGTCACCTCCAAGGGCACTTCGTGCACGGTTTTGTCAAGCAGTGTCGCCGGATCGATGGGTCCTGTCCATCGCGATTTCTCGTCTGCAGAAAATAATCTGGAAAAGATCTTGACCCTCGGACGAAGCGGTGATGTTTGATGACTCGTGGGCATCACGAGCACAGCAGAAAAAAACTTCGACGTCATCGTCATTGGTAGTGGAATTGGTGGCCTCACCGCCGCACTCACCGTCGCCACACGTGGTCGGCGCGTCCTGCTCCTCGAAGCGGGAAAACAATTTGGTGGGTACCTGAATCCATTTCAACGTCGTGCGTACAGTTTCGATCCCGGGTTACATTACATCGGAGAATGCGGACCCGGGGGCGCTTTTACGCATATCCTCGAGACGCTGGGCATTGCCGACGACGTTCATTTTCGCGAACTGAGTCCAGACGGCTTCGATCGCCTCGTTTTTCCTGGATACGAAGTCAACATGCCGAAAGGCGCCG
>JANORL010000074.1:0-8503 GCA_031415295.1 Polyangiaceae bacterium
ACGTCCCCGAATTCGACCCCGACGAACTCGCATCGCCTCCTTCTCCTCCGCCCGACCCCGAATTTGACGGCGGATCGCTCGAGCAGCTCGTGACGACAATCGCCAAACCTATCATCGATGCCCAAAATGCAGCGGAAAAAAACGTCATGATGGAAACGTACCACGACGATCGCGTCGCATGCGATGACCACGTCATTCTTTCTTGAGATCACGCACAATCCGTGTATTCTCGCTTCATGCGGCAACCGTTCGCGCCCATTTTCCTCTCCCTCGTGACCCTCGCGAGCTGCGTAGGCGTCATCGGCGATCGAGAACAAGGCAATACCTACAGTTCCACCGGAGCGCTCTTCGTACCCGCCGAAGCCACGCTTCATCGCCTCACCCGCCCGCAACTAACCAATGCGTGGCTCGACCTTTTCGGTGAACCGCTCGTTGCACCCGCGGACCTGCCCGCTGACGATGTGCTCTACAACTTCTCGTCCATTGCAGCAGCCCGCGGCACCATATCACCCGTCGACGCCGAAAAATACGAAAATGCAGCCTACGCGGTACTCGACCAAATTTTTGCTAGCCCTGCCCGTCGCGACGTGCTGATTGGTTGTCCCGCCGGTGTCGTGGATGATCCATGCATTCGCCAATTCATTTCCGCATTCACGACGCGCGCTTGGCGACGCCCCATTGCAGAAACCGAAATCGATACGCTCCACGCTCTCGCCAAAGACATTGCCGGACAACTCGGCGACGGCGCCCAAGGCATTAAATTCATGCTCGCCGCCGTGCTGCAATCGCCGCATTTCCTGTTCCGCGTCGATATTGGGGAAATGGGCCCCGAAACGTATCGGTATTCGAATTGGGAAATGGCCAGTCGCTTGTCCTTTCTGCTGATCGATGCGCCTCCCGACGAAGCATTACGCACCGCCGCCGCCAAAGGTGAACTCACGACGCCAGAAAACATTCGTGCTCATGCCGAACGACTCATTGCTGATCCACGAGCGCGCACGACACTCGTCCGGTTTTTCCGCGACTTCATGAACTTGGCCAAATTGGATGGCCTGGACAAACTTCCTGAAAAGTTCCCGCAAATCACGGCGACCCTTGGACCGTCGATGCGCGTGCAGATGGAACGTATGTTCGAGGAAAACGTATTCGAACAGCGGGGTGATTTCCGCAACCTTTTCACCACGCGCGATACGTATATCAACGAGGACCTTGCACGGGTTTATGGAATCGACGGCGTCACAGGCCCCGATTGGGCTCCAGTCACGCTTCCCGATGATGGACGACGGTCCGGTCTTTTGACCACCCCTGGCTTTTTGGCACTGAATGCGCATAAGAGTCAAACGTCGCCCACGCATCGCGGCCGGTTCATTCGTGTCAACCTGTTTTGCCAGGATATTCCGCCCCCGCCGCCAGGAATCAATACCACATTGCCGGAACCGGATCCCAACATACCCACAACCTTGCGCCAACGCCTCGACGAACATCGCACGAATCCGCAATGCGCAGGATGTCACGATCGTATGGACCCTATTGGATTTGCATTCGAATCCTACGATGCCATCGGCGCGTTTCGTGAGGCTGAAGAGAATGGACTCGCGGTGGACACAAACGCCACGATTGACGGCGTTGATGTGACCGGCGCCGAAGACGCCGCCGCTCTCATTGCTTCACTGCCCAATGTAGGCGCGTGTATCGCCCGCCGATTCTACGAACACGCCGGAGCACACCTCGCAGGATCGTCCGACGAAGCCGCTGTCGAAACGCTCGTAGATAATTTCGTAGGCGGTGATTATTCATTCCAACAACTCGTCCTGGCGCTCGTCACGAACGACGGATATCGCCTTGCCAGCCCCCCGTCGACGAAAGAGGTACAACCGTGAACGTGAAAAAACGCATTCAACCCTCGCGTCGTCTGTTTTTGCGTGGAATGCTTGGCGGAGGCGCAGTAGCGGTCGGTTTGCCGCTCTTCGATTTTCTGCTGAACGACAACGGTGACAAACTCGCGCAAGGAGCCGAAATCCCCACGCGGTTTGGACTGTGGTATTTCGGCAATGGAGTGCATTTACCGACGTGGACGCCACCCACGGTTGGACCGGATTGGAATGTGCCGGCGGATTTTGCACTTGCCGCACTTCTTCCGATCAAGGAATACGTCAGCATCGTCAGCGGCTTGTCCGTCAAAACTCCCTTCCACCCCCATCATTCGGGCATCGCCGCTGTTTGTTCGGGAGGTCCACATCTGAAAATCGACGACGTACGCGATACCATCGTTTCGACGATGAAATATCCGAGCGTCGACCAAGTCGCGGCGCAATATTTCCAATCACTCGCTCCAAGCCCCTACAGATCGCTCGAAGCCGCCGTGACTCGTTTTCGAGGTACCGACGAAGGCACGCAATTCCAACATCTTTCGCACAATGGGAGTTCGGGAGGAGAAACCAATGTCAATCCTTCGGAAGAATCTCCGCACGCCTTTTTCGAGCGCCTTTTTAATACGGGCTCGACGGGACCGCTCATTGACAAAGCCCGTTCGAACGTGCTCGATGCCGTGGGTGGACAAATCAAAACGCTGCAAGGAAAACTAGGCAGCAAAGACAAGCAACGCCTCGAACAACACTTGACGAGCATTTCGGAAATTCAGTCGCGGCTGAACATTCCCACGGCTCAATGCACCAAACCCGGCGATCCTGGCGATTTCCCGGACATCGCCTCGAATGAACAGATGGCCGAGAAAAACAAGGTGATGAGCGACCTGATCGCGCTCGCGCTCGCTTGTGGCCTCACGCGATCATTTTCGATCCAATACTCGACCTGTGGTTCGGGCGCCGTCTATTGGATGGTCGGTGCCACCGACGGCCAGCATTACATGAATCACACGGAACCCGATCCGCATACGAAACAGGCGGATGCCATGCGCTTCACGATGAAGCAATTCGCGGTTTTCTTGGAAACGCTCAAAGGTACGCCCGAAGGTGCTGGCAATTTGCTGGACCATTGCTCCATTTTTGCTTCGACGGAACACGCCGAAGGTTGGACGCATTCGCAATCGGACATGCCTATGCTCATTTGTGGCAAAGGAGGCGGGCGATTGAAGGGTAACGTGCACGCGCGAATCGTCGATGCCAACACGAGCATGGGGCCGTTTACCGCATTACTTGGTGCGGGCCTTCCTCTCACGGAATTCGGACACGAAGGTGGACACGTTACCTCACCCATTACTGAACTTTTGGTGGGATAAACGTCACGCGAAGACGAAAGTAAAGCTCGCGCGACCTACAATTCGTGCAAACGACATCGGGGTCGATAGAAAACACCACACCCACGCCTTTCGCGAAGGCACGATTCAATCGTACGTCGAACGTCGAAAGTCGTAGACACACAGAACACCGTCGGGCTAGGTTCGCCCGCTCGTGCATTCTTCGGGAGGGCACTTCATGTCCAGCGTCAGGACCGTCGATTTCAATTCATTGCCGCAGCACATCCGCGAACGGCTTGTTGCCTCCTTCCAAAAACAAGGATGGCCGCAGCCAATCCTGTCGCATACGCCGTCTTTTGGTTGTGCCGCATTTGGTTGGGGTTTTCTCGCACTCAATGCGATGAGCATAAGTCTCGGCGCATTGGCGTTTGGCTTTGGTGAACGGCGCCAAGACGCCGCGGGCATTCTTGCCCATGGACTAGGCGCGGGTCTTTTCATCGCCTCCGTCCTGATGATCGTCCGCGGAATGCTACTGCGTCGATCCTTGCCATTCCCGCCCGGCAGATACATGCTCCCACTCGACTTCATCATCGCCAATGACCGCATGCTCAAGGTCATTCCGATGTCGTCCATGGTGAATTTTCAAGGCGTCCATCAGCACACCAATGGCGCGTATACCGGCACGACGTTGACCTTCACGTTCGAAGGCAACATCAGCGAAAGCATCGTTGTTCAAGGTAAACAGCTAGCCGATCAAGCCATGGGCATGCTGCGCCAATCGCAAGAAGAAGTGCGTAATGCGGCGCAGGCGCGTGATTCCGCAACACTGCAACGATTGGATCCGCTTTTCGAAATCCGCATGAGCGACGCGTGGAATTCGTTGACGCCCCGCGAACCTCATGAAATCTCGCCGCCAGTCGCAAAAGCATTGCCGGGTTTCTTGCAAACCAAAATCATCTGGATCATGGCTCTCGTCGCCCTTCCAGTCATTGGCGTGCCGGTTTGGGGTGTTTGGAACATCGTCAGCGATGAATTGATGTATACCAAAGCCAAAACGAACGATAGCGTTTACGGCTACGAGAAATACCTGTACACGGGAGTACGCCACGCAGACGAAATTCGTTCGACATTACTTCCCAAAGCTGCACTGAAAGAAGCCAAAGCGAAAGGCACAGTCACGGCTCTTCGCGATGTGCTCAAGAAATACCCTCGCAGCATTGTCGAAGCCGACACGAAAAAAGAAGTTCACAACGTCTTCGAGAAAACTCGAAAAGAATTCCACGAGCAAGCATCGACGACCGATACGCGTTTGCGCCCGTTCATGGACAAACTCATCGATCACCTCGAAAAAAACGAGGCCAATCAGGTCGAAGTTCGTTTTCATAGCCCATCGTCCGCATCGCTCGCAGCTGTCGACACGCTTTTGAAAAAGAAGTCGGCTGACCCTTCCGGCGATGGCAACGTGATTCCGGTCGCGCCGCATTTCAGCGACAGCGACTGCATTGCACGAGAAACGGTCATCGTCACTCGCCTCGGGGAAGGGTTTTCCGCCATCTTCCCGGCCGACATCATGACGCTCGCGAACGGCGTGCGTATTGCCGAAAAAGGAGTAGATGAGCCGCTTCTTTTGGGTTCAGCGGCGAAAACCGTCAAAAAGCCCGCTGGCAAAGCCGCTCCGCAGCCGGAAAAACCCAAGGTCGACGTCACGGGCATCAAAGTACCCACAATCGACATTCGTTATCGCGTCGGCTGGAGTGGAGACATCTACAGCGAAACCAAGGGCACTCGGCAATTCGTGGGTATCGGCATTCAATTCCACGTCGCCATGGTCGTTCCAGGCGAAAGCGACATCTTCGAATTCGACCTCGAAGTCATGCCGCCAGACTCGTTTACAGTCAATTACAATTCCTACGGTGGACTCATGGGCGCCGCCAAGGACGACGGCCCCTCGGAAGGCCGCGTCTACGACGTCATGGCCGCTCGCGCATTCGATCAATTGTCGACGAAACTGCAAACGGTGTTTTTCAAGCCCGGCTTCAAGCCCAAGGGCGCCGCTGCTGGCAAAGCATCGTCGGACGACGATTGACGCGCCCCATCCCCGACCATCGCTGAGAATTTTTACTCAGTGACTGAGTAAATCTGGCACAACCCTCTGTTTCATGCTTGAATCTACGCCATGCCTGCGTATGAACGACCTCTGGTACGGCGGCTCCAGCAAGCCCTCGAGAGGGGTCCAAACCTCATCCACATCGTCACGGGACCGCGTCAAGTCGGAAAAACGACCATTGCTTCAACGATTGCTGAGCGATGGTCTGGCCCTGTTCGACTTGCCGCGGCCGATGAAATGCTTCCTCCTGGTGGTGAGTGGTTACAAACTCAATGGCAACTTGCGCGTCGTGACGCCCGAGACGGCTCGTGTCTACTCGTCCTGGACGAAGTCCAAAAAATTCCGAATTGGAGTGATATCGTCAAGGGGTTGTGGGATGCGGATCGCCGCAAGCGCGTAGGAGTGAAAGTCTTGCTGCTGGGTTCGTCCGCATTGCTCCTTGCGCAAGGAACCAACGAGAGTTTGACGGGACGATTTCTGCTCTATCCTTGTGTGCATTGGGGTTTTTCTGAATGTAAATCCGCATTTGGCTGGGACCTTGACCATTGGCTATTTTATGGCGGATACCCAGGTGCAGCACCGTTGGCGCACGACTTGAAATTATGGCGTTCTTTTGTACGCGATGCCCTCGTCGAGCCGGCATTGGCGCGGGACGTCTTGTCATTGCAACGTGTTACGAAGCCGGCGCTGCTACGTCATTTGTTTGCCTTTGCGTGCCATTTCCCCGCACAAGCGGTATCGTACAACAAGATGGTGGGGCAGCTTCAAGATGCCGGCAATACGACGACACTTGCGCATTATTTGGACCTGCTCGAAACCGCGTATCTCGTCACGGGACTCGAACGTTTTTCAGGCAAAATCGCGCGCAGTCGAGGATCGACACCCAAGCTCATTCCGTGGAATAACGCGTTGGTCAATGCGTTGGATTTGCGGACCTTTGAAGAAGCGCGCGAGGATGGGGCGTGGTGGGGACGGCTCGTCGAGAATGCCGTGGGCGCGCATTTGCTCAATCACTTACCACGACCAACCTACGCGGTATCTTGGTGGCGGGAAGGAAATGACGAAGTCGATTTCGTCATTCAGGGCGGGAAAAAATTGTGGGCCATCGAGGTCAAGAGTGGGCGAGCTGGTTCAGCGGCAGGATTGCAGATTTTTCGACGCACGCATCCCAATGCAATGCCGCTGATCATTGGAACTGGAGGCATGCCGCTGGAAGAGTTTTTCGCGGCTGACCCGGAAGATGTATTGGGGTAGGTCCGACTATCGTCAACGGGCCATCATTGCTCACGGCACTCTGGTTGAGGTCCGTGCACTCCGTGACCCGCGTGCCGTCATACCCCGGCGGGCAAGCGCCGCATGCATAGGACCCGTTCCGTCAGTTACATGCGTTGACCGTTGCGATTTTTCCCTCGATAAGCGGCACACGCAACAACAGCCCGTGCCGTTTCAGCCGCCCGCGCGCATTTGCATAACGCATTTTCGCTTCGTCGATCTGTCCGCGCGAAACAAGAACGTCGCCCATAATTTCGAGACAGCAAGCTTCTTCTGCGGGAAAGGGCATCGCCACGAAAAGCCGGTGTGCTTCGTCCGCCAACAAGATCGGATCGGGAAATGTCGTTGTCGTGGGAAGGCGTTCGGCCAGATGGCGCAAGGTTTCCGCCGTGATTCGTTTGGAATCCGTTGCCGCCATTGCGTCGCGTAACGCGTTGACGTGAAGGGCGATCTGTTCGACGGCAGCGTTTTTCCCGACCAATGCCAGGACGCGATCCGCTAAAAGTCTCGCCCGTTCTTCGAGGAATTCTTTTTCCAATGCAATACTTTCGATTTCGTCGATCAAGGCAACCGCTTCGTCAAATTGCTGAGCATAGAGGAGATGGTCCGCGAGAATGCGTCCGGTTTCCGGAACGAGGTCGGGATATGTTTTCCGCGCGAGGTCCAGAGTTTGGCGCAACAAATCCACGGCTTCGGCGGGTTTTCCCGCAATGCGTAGAACCTCGGCACGCCACGAACGAAGCTGAATAGGGTACCATTCCGGCCCATCCGGACCTGACAAATCCATCATGACGTCGTGAGCCAGCTCGAGATCGGAAAGAATCGATTCGATTTGCTGAGAGGACAAGCGGTGAGCATCGTGGCCGGATGTCACGATTTCTACCATTCCCTCGGCAATACTCATTATGTCGCCATCTTGTGCACTTTTCGACGCAAGAGTGTACATATGCCGAAATTCGGCTAATGCCGTTTTAATGTCTCCTCGCGCCAGATTGATCGTGGCTTGAGCGTATGGAATAGCTCGCAACTCTACGCCCAATGCGTCCTTTTCCTCCACAAGTCGTTCTACAGAATCGAGTTCACCACGTAACCCCATACAATTGATAAGTAGCGAAATCGAAACGAGAGTGGAACTTCCAACTTTGACCTGTTCAAGCGCGGCCGATCGAAACATTTCTTCTGCCTCAAGGAGATTACCCCGACGAACCAGGGCCTGTCCCTTGCGCAGCAATCGACCCGCAATGACACCGCGTTTGATGACCTTGTGCGTCGCCGCTTCTTCAAGAAGTTGAAATGCTCTTGTTAGGTGACCTTGTGCAACGGCAATATCGATCGCAGACAACAACGCCGAGACATTGTCTCTTACGGGCAGGCCAAAGCGACGGACGAGCGAGAGTGCTTCTCGCACACGCTCCCGATCGTAGCCACCAAAGGGTCCGGTCCAAATACGCAATATCGCAACGGTCGAGTCCAACAACGCTGTCATGGACAAGCGCGATTCCAATTCTGCATAGCTACGTCGCACCCAATACAGTGCCTGAATATCCCTTCGCTGCGCGTTTTCAATGAGCGCCAGCATGCGACACGACAACGCTCGGATTTCGCGTTCCTTGTCCGTGGTTGCATGCGGAAGAGCCAGCAGCGCGGTCCGCGCCATTTCCGCCGCCTCGACAAACTTCCCGGAAACCCTCAATTCATCGGCCAAATTGTACGCTTCACCCGCGCGTGCAATCGGAGTACGTGCTCGCTTTAATCGTTTGCGCACCGCCTTGATCTCTTCAGACTCTTCATCTGATGGCGCTGGAAGTGCCCCCCCATCGCCCCGAATCACCATCATCGTCGTGCGATACGAATACGCATCCGGTGCTCGTTCACGCATTGTTCGTAATGTGTCGACGTCGTGGAGCCACAAAATGACCGGCCCGCCC
>JANORL010000075.1:0-4412 GCA_031415295.1 Polyangiaceae bacterium
TTTCTTGGCCACTGGTTCGTCGACATTCGCCTTTGTCGGTCTTGGCCACGGCTTGAACAACAGGTCCAAAGAATGCTGGGGCGGCGCATGTAATGGCTCGGGGGTTTGCAAGCAATACAACGGCGTACTCTGCTCGGACAAATCGCAATGTTTGTCCAACTATTGCGTTGATGGCTTCTGCTGCGGAAACATTTGTACCGGCATGTGTTACGCGTGCTCGGAAGCAAAGAAGGGGCAAGGATACGACGGCGTTTGTGGTCCGATCATTGCGGGTCGCGATGTCGAAAATGAATGCAATCCCGGGGAATGCAATGGTTCCGGCACATGCAATCAACCTCAAACGCCCCAAGCGAATGGAACGACGTGCGTATCTGGTGGGCAATGCGCGTCTGGCATTTGCGTCGATGGCGTTTGTTGCGACACTGCTTGCACGGAAACGTGCAAAGCTTGCACGGCGGCCCAAAAGGGCAGTGAAGCGAATGGAATCTGCGGTCCAATCGCCTCCGAAACGAATCCCGATAACGAATGCAATGGCGGGGCGTGCACGGGGCTCGTGGGATTGCCAGGCGCACCAGTGTCGTCGATATCGTTCACCGTGAAAAAAATGGCGGACGTGAACGCAGACGGCGCAGCAGACGCCATCACCTTCGGCTACGGCTACGACAATGGCATGACGTATGTCTATTACCCCCATGTCTATGTGCACCTCGCCAATGGCGATGGAACGTTCAGAACACCGACCCCATACTATGTAGGCAATGGACTGTACAGCATGGAGACGGCTGACCTCACGGGCGACGGCAAGCTCGACCTCGTCTTCAAGCGTATCACTTGGGATGGCCTTAGTGGGTTGAGCGTGCTGCTCAATAGCGGCAATGGCACTTTCCCCAACAGGGCCGATTACAGCGTCACCGTGGAAACGTTCGCGATTGCTGACCTGACTGGTGACGGAATGCTTGACTTGGCTGTCGCGCAGGATAACGCCGTGAAAATCTTGGCCAACAATGGAAACGGTACCCTTTCCACCAACGGCCCACCCCAAAGCAATAACAGCGGTGATCCCATCAATATCATCGCAGCCGATCTGAATGGCGACAGCAAGATCGACCTCGCCATCTCGAGTTCCAGCCCCAATGGCGTGTACGTGCATATGAATCAGGGTGGTGGCATATTGAATGGGGCTCAATCCTATTCGCTGCCGTCTACGGGCGGATTACTTCCGTCGACGGACTTGAATGGCGACGGAAAACTCGATCTTGTGGCCAGCCATAATTCGTCCATCAGCGTGAGCGTGCTCCTCAATAACGGCAATGGCATCTTCGCGCCGTACGTGAACTACAGCCCTGGACAGATGCTGGCGGATGTGACGGGAGACGGCAAAGCCGACATCATCAGCACCGATAGTAGTAGCAATACCGTCAGCGTTCGAATCAATCAAGGCAACGCAACGTTTGCCCCCAAGGTCGATTATGTTGCTGGCAATGAACCCACGTTGATGCGACCTGCAGACATGAATGGAGATGGAAAGCTCGACATTGCCACGGTCAGCAAAACCGATAATGCGGTCAGCGTGCTGCTGAATAGCGGCAATGGCACCTTTGCTCCGCGAGCGTATTATCTTGGGCTTTTCAATCCAGGTGGCGCCGAAGTCGCGGACATCGATATCGATGGCAAACCTGCCCGATACGCATGGTTCCCCGCTCCACGCAGCTCGTCAAGATGCACGATTGATGGGCGAGCAGATTCGGCTGGCATTTGAAGATTTTCTCGATGCCGAGACTGCTGAACATCCCGTGCTATGTTCTTGGATGCCGGGGCAATTTCGAGAAAGGACGAACCATTCAAAAACGGGCTATTCAGGCATTTCAAAAACAGGAGCAGCCCCGTGGCATGGGCCTCTCGCATGCCTATCTTGCGAACCTCGAATTCTTGGCAAGTGATTTCCTAGCCGCAGAACGAGAAGCGTGCGCAGCGCTCGAGTCGCTCGGCGACGTGCCGCCGCTTCGCGCCGGCGCGCTCGCCGTTCTTGCACGTGCGCTGCTGGCTCAGGGGCGTGCTGATGCTGCGTTGGATGCTGCGTGTGAAGCGCACGTGTTACTCGAATCGCTGGGTACCATTGAAGAAGGCGAGACGGCCGTGCGTTTGGTGTATGCGGAAGCGTTGTTGGCAAATGGCCACGAGGAGGAGTTTTCGGTGGCCATTGGTTTGGCGCACAAGCGCTTGCTCGCGAAGGCTGAACGGATTCACGACGCTGCAGGGCGGGAGCTGTTTTTGAAGGGCATTGCGGACAACGCGCGCACGTTGATGTTGGCTTCTGGTTCTTCCGGCTGATCACGTGAACGTCCGCGGACCCGGCTCCCACGCCCGATAGCGCACGTCTTTCAAGCCGACGAATACCAACACGCCCGCCTTCATTTGATTGCCCTGCGCCAACATCGCCACTAGATCCGCGTCGGACATGTACTGCTCAATCTGCGAAAAACCCTGCTTCGTCATCGATTCGATCGCCAGCTCCGTCGCATCCGACTTCACATACTTCGCTTCAATGATCCACGCGTACCTCGACGATAAATTCCGATGACGCAGCCCCAGCAAGAGATCGCAATATCCTTGCTTCACTTCTTTCTCCGTGGCCAAGAAAAACGCGTTGCTTTGCGACAAATACGCAAAGAGCATCAGTTTCATCGTTTGCTCGTCGAAACGCAACGTTTCGCGCAGACCCATGCGACCGACGACTTCTCGGTGAAACAAATCGATGAGTGGCTGAATGTCGCCGTTCGACGCCATCTTCGACAGAGCATTCGCCATATCGCCTGTGTCGAACTGAATGCTGTCGTGCTCGGCGAGGGCAAACGACAAATACTCCCATTGCAGCTCACGCATCACGCGATTGGGAATCACGAGTTTCGCGTCGCGTTCGTCGGCGGCATCCTCCGCGAATGTCAACATGCCCATGTAATAAAAGAGCGACGCGATCTGCGGACGGCCCAAATATCTTTTCGTCCCGAATTGCTCCACGAGCGGCACAGTGACCGATTCTTTCGTCAGAATCTCTTCCAAAAGCTCCCGCGTGTCTGTGTCTTTGCCACTCGAATACGCCGCGATTTGATAGAGCCGACCATAATCCGTACGCGCATTCAAGTCCAGCATTTGCTCGGGATAGACGCCTTCGGCTAGAAGCTCACGCAAAAAGTACAACACGAGCGTCGAATTGTAGAGTTTTTCCTTTGCACGTTTGGAAAAACGATACCCATTGTAATATCGTTCGAGTATCGCGAGCAGCGCTTGACGATCCCCGATGCGCGGATCATTCGATAAGTCGGGCCTATCGTGAAGCATCACATCGAGCGCCCGCTCCACGTCGGTCCGCGTAAACCCCGCCAGCCCATTGAATGCCGTGCCCTGCGAAATGTGCGTGATGATGTTGAACCCGCTCGACAAGTCGTCCAGCATAACTGGCGCCACGCCCGTCACGAACGTCCGCGCCAACGTGCTCGTTGTCGTGAACGCTTTGAGGCTTGCATAAAAACCTCGCGCAAAACCCGATGCTTTCACGATTTCATCGTACGTGCTTTTCTTGCCGTCGGCGAGCAACCGATTGCCAAAGTGATCGTATTCGTCGATGAACAAGTATACCTGGTGACCAGCTCGTTCGACGTGTGTCAAGAGTTCGGTCATGAGCGCGGCGGTGTCTTCGTCGGGCGACTTCAGCAGCGGCAGCACCTCGAGCAGCGACGGTACCAAGGTTGCGTAACGATGGATGAAGTTGGAGACGGGCGCCTTCACTTGCGTAGCAAAACTCTTGCGGATCTGCGCAATCGTACCGTCCGTGTCGATCGGCGAAAAGTCGAGCTTCAAGACCAGGTACTTGTTCTTGAGCGGCGTTGGATTCTGGTGAATCCACAATCCACCAAAGAGTTCGTCGAACCGGTGCCCGTTGTTGATGTCGTAGTAGTGCGTCAGGGTGCTGATCAACGTGGACTTGCCAAACCTGCGCGGACGCAGGAAGATGAGGTGGTCACCTTCTACGGCTTCGAGCTGCGGGATATAGGGCGTCTTGTCGACGTAGAAACAGCGTTCGGTGCGGATGGCCGCAAAATCGCTCTTGGCGTAGGGAATTCGCATGGTTTTTCCTGCTCGCTGGGGCGATGGTAGCGCAAGCTGGAAACGAAGGCAAGACATACGCCCGTGGCGACTCGGAGGATTGGGCGTGATTTCGCGTGCTGGGTCGAATTGAAAATTCAAGGATTGGCCGCTGCGTGGTATGTCAAATGAGCGCTCTGGGAAGTGCTGTTGAAGTTGCCAGGTTGCGCGAACATCCGTCGGATTCAGCTCGATCGCCTACGAAAGCTGACAGGATTTGCGACGACGGCAGGCGGGAATGGTTTCGCGCGGGCATTGCGGACAATGCC
>JANORL010000076.1:0-13525 GCA_031415295.1 Polyangiaceae bacterium
CCGTGACGATGCCCCATAAACAACGGTCGTCTGCATTGAGACATTCTTGCGCCAAACCAAATGCGCTGCGCCGTCGATTGCCATCGCCAAACGCGGGCACGTGACTCTCCAAGCCGGTACCCACAGGAGCGATAACGACGGGAACTCGTCCGGAAAGAGCACAGAAACCAATGGGATACACGCGACCTAAAACTTCCACGGGAGCGCAAGGCTTTAACGTGCCAAACCAAAAACTTTTCTGAAGCAATGTAATGATAAGCGTTTCCGTCAACGCTTGGGGATCGGCACCGCCGGCGCGACCGAGGGAAAACTTGTTCCACGCCGCACGTGCTCGATTCCAATCGCGTGCGATTTCGTCGCGCAAAACGAGGCCTTCATCGAGTCGGTAATCGTTTTCGGATTGTTGGTCGGCGCGGGCAGAACCAATGCGGGAAAGCCAATCGGGGGCGAGAAGACCACCTTCGATGGAGATTGCATCGTAGGCAATTTCAGCGTCGCGTTTGCGAGGTTTACGAAGGGAAGCCATGTCAAACATTCTCCACGGGCGGCAAAAGTACGAACAATCCAATCACATCCGGCGGCAAAAGCGCTTTTACAGCGTGGCTACCGCGAGCAGCCGAAGCATCACGAACGCGGCGATGATCTTCAAGCAACGCTTGGGCCCGCCGCTGAGCATAAGCTTCGAGGTCGACGCGATGCGCGGCGAGTTCGTCCAAGGCACGCGCGGCAAACCTCACGCGCACAGGAGCGGGCGGATCACCAATAGGCGCAGGCACAAGCAAAGCAAGGGCTTCGGTGCCTTCGAGGTGGTTTGGCGCGACGGACGTCCACGCCAGCGCCGCGGCTTCTTCGACGAGCAACGTTTGCGAAGACCCCGCACGCGTGGTGACGAGTTGATGACGTAATCGCAAAAGCGCCACGATCGTTGGCGTTTCGACGTTCGGCGCGTGCCAACAACCAACGCGTCCGAGAATGCTGGGATCGTTCGAGCTTTCGTCGGCATTCGCTGCCAACGTTCGTTCGAGCAAGGTTTCCGCCAAAATGGAGACGATGGGGTGACTGCGATGGATGGCTTTACAACGTGGCGGGGGAGGGGATACGAAATCGACGAGCAATGAGCGCTCGAAACCTTCGAGGGCCAGACGTTCGCGGACGTCCTCGGGTAATGCGGCGAGCGGGATTTTGAAGCCGCGGCGCATTTTCTCGAGACCTGCGCCCAAACGCGCAAGCGCTCGTCCGGTAAAACGTTCCACGTCTTCGCGACCACCGACGGCAGCCACTGTTTTATGCCATTCGGGCAACACGTCTTCGGGTTTGATTCGGCGCTGGGCAAAAACTGTGCGATTACGTTTCGCCTTTTCGGCCGCGTCTTGCCAACTTTTGTCGACGGCTTTGGCTTCGACCATATCGGCAAAATTGAACGTAATTTGTTTGGGGGATTGATGATGGCGCAATAACACGGCTTTCATGAGGGCTTGCGTGAGCGTATGGCCATCGTCGGGCATAGGCACGGGCACGCCGAGTTCTTCACGAATCTTTTGGGCTTTACGGACGATGACTTCGAGCACGGCGCCATCGACGGGATTGTTCGCGCCGTACAAAAGCGTCGCGCGCACGACATCACTGGTTTGGCCGAAACGATCGACGCGCCCTTCGCGTTGTTCGTGCCGCGTGGGATTCCAGGACAAGTCGTAATGGATGACCGCGTCATACCATTCCTGCAGGTTGATACCTTCGGACAAACAATCGGTGGCGATGAGCAAAGGTTTTTCCGCTTCGCCCAGGATTCGCACGTTTTCCCGGCGTTCATCCGCGGTAATTTCGCCCGTGACCACACCGACCGTGACGCCGGGGAAACTTTTGGCGAGGTATTTTCCCAAATAATGCGCGGTCGCGATGTAGCGACAAAAGACAACGGGGGAAAACCCTTCTTTGAGTAGTGGCCCAAGATGATCCGCGAGCAATTTTAATTTGGGATCGCCGGTGCCTGTATTGAGTTTTTCGGCTGTTTCGATGAGGTTTGCCAATGCCGGGTCATCGTTGGCAACGGGAGGTTCGACGTCGTCATCGGGAAGGGCATCGGCGCGACCGTCGAAGATGCGGTCTTCGAGGTATTCGTCGTCGGATTCATCGGACGAACCGGCGCGGGAGCGTAAAGCGCCGAGGGCAGCGGCGGGGCTGGAGGCGACGCAACGCATGAGGGCGAGGGTGGTCCAGAAACTCAAGCGTTTGAGGCGTTCGTCGCCTTCGGTGGAATGAACGACAGCGGCGCAATAATCGAGAACGGCCTGGAAAAACCTGTCCCATTCGCCCGTGAGTTGATACGTGATTTCTTTGGTTTCGCGTTTTGGAAAAAGTTTACCTTCTTTCCATTCGGCAATGTCGGGTCGACGACGCTGAACGAAATGGCGGGCAAGTAAATCGCGCAAACGTTCGCGTTCGGCGCCTTCGGCTTGTTCCAGCGCGGCGAGCGAAGGATCGAGCAACGAGAGCAATCGAAAAAAGGCGGGTTCGTCGCCGCTATGGGGCGTGGCGGTGAGAAGAACGATATGGCGCGTGGTGGATTGCGACAATTCTTGGAGCAAGCCATAACGCAAATGGCGCCCGCGACCGGCCGACGCGCACGTGTGGGCTTCATCGACAATGACGAAAGAGGGACAAACGCGCAAAAAATCGGCGCGGCGGGTATCGCTTTTGATGTAATCGAGACTGACGACGGTGAAGGGATAGGCAAGAAAAACGCTATCGCTGGGAGAAAGGTCACGTTCGAGGCGACTGATGCCGGCGGAGGTAATGGCGACAGCGCGAATATGGAAACGGGATTCGAGTTCGGTGACCTATTGATCGACGAGGTGCGGGGGGCAAAGGACGGTCAAGCGATCGATTTCGCCGCGATCGAGCATTTCGCGGGCGATCAAAGCGGCTTCAATGGTTTTCCCGACGCCGACGTCATCGGCAATGAGCAACCGAATGGGGTCGAGTTTGAGGGCCATGAGCAGCGGAACCAATTGATAAGCGCGCGGCTCGACGGCGATTTGGCCGAAGCCGCGAAAAGGGCCGGCACCACGGCGCAGCGATAACAAAAGCGCATCGCGTAGGAGCAAAGCGCCTTCGTGTCCGGCGCGTTGGGCGGGGTTTGGCGGGGGAAACGTCGCTTCGGTGACTGGTTCGGCTTCGAGCGCGAGGTGAATCCAGGTTTGGTCGTCTTCAGAGCCTGACAATGGGCGGACGTGGAGGGTTTCGGCGTCGCTACCACCGAGAACGATCCATTCACGACCGCGTGCGCGGATTAAGGTACCGGGACTATGGGTGGGCATGGGGGAGGGAACCTTGGGGAGAGCGTTCGAGCATTTACGTGGCGGGCACCGCTATACCGATTCGAGCATACCGGCGTAATTTACGATCTTTTCGCTTAGGTAGTCTTCAAGTTTGGCCAGCTTATCGTCCAAAAATGCGGTAAACTCGATGGCGTGTCCGGTGCGTAACATCGCGTCGGCGATTGCCTTGTCGATATCTTTGTCGCTGGTCGACTTCGGCGCCGCCTGCGTGAGTTCACACGGTTTGTATTCGCCGTAGTCGACATTATCGATCAATTCTTTGACGATAAGGTCGGGGCGTACGGATTTATAAACAGCGAAGCCTCGGCCATATTCACCTCCAGCGCGAAGCTTCAGGGCGGGCTCGTAGATTGTACTTCGGGTCTGCCCCAAGTGATGAAAATCATCCGCCAGTTTTTGGACATCGGCCGGAGTATAGGGTGCCGTGTCGAGTGCAGCATTTACTTCATTGCAAGCGCTTCGCCATTTTTCCGTCGTTTCGTCCCCGTCGCCAACCCACGGGCGTCCCGCAATGAGTTTCCAAATGCGGTCGCCAAGGTCGTTCGTCGCGGGAGTTTGGAGGAGTGCGTAGGTAGCGACCATATCCAGACTGACCCAGCGGAACATAAATTCAGATTCGAGCATTCGCGACCCGCGCAGGAACTTCTTGTTGATCTTGGAAGCCCACGCGTCCCATGCCTCCCACGCTCCAATATGATGCGAATTATCGGTGTGGAGGGTGGTGGCCTCAATTTCTCTATCCTCTAGGAACTCTTGAACTGCAGCGCATTTGGCCCCGAGGGTTACAATAGTGAATACATTGCGGTCACGTGGTGGTCCTCGTCGACGACCATCGCCAGCCAAAGAATCACTCACGGCATTGAATGAATTCGTGAATCCCTTTTTCTGATCATTGAGTGCTTGCCGCACATCCCGACGTTTTTCGGGTTTTGCCGCGTCAACGCAATACCAATAACTTACCTTGTTGAGGCGGTTCGTATTCACTCGAACGATACGTTCCACGGCTCGTGGTTGAGGCACAGGCATATCGACCAACGTTGCAAGATCGCCAAAACAACGATCTAAATGCCCCTTCAGGTCTTCGAGCCATTTCCTGTCATTCGAGAACATCACGATCACGGAACGACGCATATTATTTCGGCACGCAGTGTCAATGTCCTGTGCGACACGGGCGATGAGTGCGTCGGGGCCTCGCTGACGCGACTCGTAAAAATCCGTCACGTCTATGTCCGTCCATGGTCGGACCATGGGATCTTTGTGCGCATCATCCAATAAGAAAACTCGCACGCGTACATTCTCGTCCGGGGCAGTTTCCCGAATCATTTTAAGTTCTGCACCCGAAACCTGAGAAACACGTGCCTTCTGGGTAGCCTCGTGAATCTGTTCTTCGCTAGGTTCAGGCGCAGCAATGAGCGCATGCCATAAGTTGCTTTGAAGATCCGGCTTGCATTGCGGTGCCTCGCCTTTCGCTGGGTTCCCCTTCGATGTGCGATTGTAATCCTCGAGCAATCGCTTGCAAAAAAGTGACTTGCCCGAACCCATCGGTCCATGCACGAGAATGACGGCGGCGCTCCGCGTTTGGTATACAGTCCGGAACTGCTTTCCAAGCTGGAGACACAGGTCTTTCCAATGCGTAATCTCGACCTTGTAGTTGTTGTACTCGTCGAGATACTCGGCTCTTCGCGGGAATTCGAGTTCATCGTAGAAGTTCGACATGGCATCGGCCTTTTAGCACAACGATGGCGCTGTGGGGGAATTCGTGATGTTCAATTTTTCGCGAGCGACACCCGCTCCGTAACCTACCATGGCCGAGGCTATAAGTGACAGGTTGGCGCCGCATGGTGCGTCATGGCCGAACAGTGCCACCGCCATCCCTTCACCCGTCGCCATGAAACACCTTCTCGAGTTGGGCGAACGTATCCGCCCACGAGGCTTGCTCGCTACCAAAAGTCAGCATGGAAAAACCAAGATTGTCGAGCATTTGCACTGCCGCACCAGGAAGCGGCGGGTCCGACTCGAACACCGCAATCACGAGATACTTGCGCCAAATCAAAGGCGCGCGCACGTCTACGTGTACAAATGGTTTTTCATCTTGCGCCGGAATGTTGCGTTGTTTCGCCATTTCGTGCCATCTTTGCATTGGCGTGAGCGAATCGGCCGGAGCGGGACGTGAACTTCGGCGCCGTGTTTGTCCTGGATTCTCGCGAATGGTTGCTTTTGCCAAACGCTGCAAGATTCGTTTTGTGGTTTCATCCCGCCGATCGATGTTTTCATGGTCAGGCTGGTTGTAATACGAAAGCAAACACCGATAACACGCAGCAACGCACGTCGTATCCGTCACGTCCTGGAGCACGTGCGGCACGTCGCCGCCTTCGGGAACATCGAAATGCATCACATCGAGCGCTTTGCGCGCGACTTTCGCGATTTCATCCGGCTCGGCAACGAGACGCGTGAGCACTCCCGCACCACCTTCAGCCGCTTCGTACAGCAAGAATCCATTACGTTCGTCCCGCCGCGGCAGTGGTTCAGCAAGCATTTCGCTCTGCTCCAACTGAAAAAACAATTCGATGCCCCGCAATAGCGCATATTGCAACGTTGGCAAGGTTTTTTCAGACGCACCTTGAATCGTCAACCGCACGAGCAACGCGTTTTTTTGATCCTCCACGAACGGTACGATGCGTTGGGACTTTGTGATGGTCGGATCTTGCGGTTCCGATGCGGATTCTTCTTCGGTCGCTTGCCAATAACCGGTTGTGGGATCGATCGTGAATCCGAGTTGCGTGGTATGGGCGCGGCGTCGCAAGCCTTTGTTGATGCGCGTAATCGTCGCGCCGGGGCCATAAGCGAGCTGCAAAATGTCGCCTTCATTATCAATCGCCGAACATTCACGCACATCGGGAAGATGGTCACGAATGGCCCAGCGGAATGTCGTTTGTAAATCGAAACCTTGCCGTTGTCGCTCTTCATCGTTGGCCGTAATGCGTTCAGCCAAACGAGTGCCCACGTTTTCAATGCGATACGCGCTCGCAATCACCTGTTTGTCCTCGAGTGGTGCATTGCAGGCGTGACACATCGATTCGTCGTCTTTCAAATGCGCCGCGCCACAAACGTGGCACAATTTGAACGTTTGCGTCGGCAAAACCGGCTCGATTTTCGAACCTTGACGTTGTCCGGGCGTCAAAATGGCGCGCACCACGCGGAAAGCCCGACCTTCATGGTAAATTAAGCTTCGCGGCCCGAATTCAGCAATGGCCAAAAATCGCGGCCTTTGCAAATAGGTTTGCGTCTTTTTTGCATCGGTGATGCTCGGAATGTGGGCCATCAGCGGCAAACGCGGGAAGTTGTAACCAGGGAGAAACCCTTCCGTGGCCAAGTATCGGTACGTGTAAAAATCGTTCGACGAAGCATCTTCGCCTTTGAGAAGCAATTCAATTTGCCCCACCGCAATGCCCGCTTGCGCTTGGGCTCTGTTCCGTTCTTTCGACGTTGCGGAATAATTGTCCGTCACGCGCCGCGCCATGTCACGCATGTGTTCGGCGGCTGAAAACAATTCGCGCCATCGTCGAAACGTTTTCTCGAAATTGCTCACGGCGTTTTGCGCCACTTCCGATGCAAATGCTTGTAGATCCTCGAACCACGGCGCGTTTTCCGGCGTCAAATGCTCTTGAAGCATTGCGAGCACCCGTTCGATACGCCCCACCGCTCGCTCCGTCACTGAAACAAGGCTCAGCGGCGATCGCACGTCGTCTCGTAATGGACGCAAAGGAGCTTCCAGTTCGAGTAACTTGGAAATCGAAGGATCAAGCGGTACTTCCGTCGCCGCTAGCCACACGGCATGCAAATGGCTTTCGACCAAATCGCGGTTAGCGAGTTCGAGAAGCGGCGGACGCACTTCGCCGCCGACCATTTGTTTGGGCGAGCGGAAAAAGTATTGATCGTGCGGACCTTGCGACGAACAATACGTCAACACAAGCGCGGCTTGACCACTGCGTCCCGCGCGTCCACTACGTTGCGCGTAATTCGCAGGCGTAGGCGGCACGTTGCGCATGTAAACCGTATTGAGAGCGGAAATATCGATACCGAGTTCCATCGTCGGCGAACAAAAAAGCACGGGCAAGAATCGTCGTTCGTCCGTCGGAACTTCGGGATTCTCGAGGTCCGATATTTCTTTGTGACCATAACGAAATCGCTTCTCGCGGATTTCGCGTTTTAACTTCTCCACCTGCGCCGTATGCTCACGCGCCTCGAAACGGAACAACGCATGCTCCGGGCTGAGCAGCATTTGGGCCAGGTTTTCGTAATATGTCTGGAAAAACTGATTCGTTTTCCCTCGACGTCCAGCTTCATACACCGGCTTGGACTTTTTGAAACGAATAATGGCTTCGTTCAAGCGCCAGCCTTCTTTGCCTTCGAACGTCGTGGTTTCTTTGCATAAGAACGACGATTTCCGGGCTGCTTCGAGCAAACCTTTGACGACGATGTCTTTTTCCGGGCCTTTTAATGCGCGAAAGTCGCCGATTGAACCCCACAACGACGTGACATTCAGCGCCTTTCCGAGCGCGCTCCGATAACCACCTCGAACGATCATGTCTTCGTCGGCAATCTTCATGTCCTTGCGGGCTGGCGAATCCATCATGAACCAGCGCGCTGGGCGCGGCGTTTCATGCTCGCCGAAACCCCAAGGCGCGCGTAATTGCTTGAACGACTTCGCCACCAAATGTTCGAGTACCGTTTGACTCAGAACGCGCGCTTCAATGGCCATCCATTGACGCATGTAATCGAAAAGCGCGATGTAGACATTCTTGCGCACTTCGCGCGACGTGGAACGAAACAAGTCATGCACGTGCGTGAAATGGTCGTCATTGGCGACGAATTCATCGAGGCCCACGTATTCGACTTGCATGAGCCCCAAGTCTTCCAAACTGGGATTTGTGTACCGCCAACTGCGCCGCTGATCGAACCAAACTCGGTATTCGAGCACTTCGCGGAGTGTTTTTTCATTGTCTTGCAGCGCTGCTGGTCGTACGTCCGGATGCACGAGCCATTCTTCGCGTAATTCGTCACGTTGTCGGTCGAATCCGAGCGCTTTTTGCTGGGCTTCGCCTAGTTTCGTTGCCCCGAGACCCACGTCGCCCGCGTCGCACAAAGCCCGCAAAAATGCTGCCCGAACAAGGCTCACGTGTAGGAAATCATTAAAGTGTCCGGCCTGAAGGGCCGCGTCTTGCCGGTTGTCCGTGAATCCCAAAAGCTTGCGGGATACCGTTTCGAGTTTCGATTCGGGACCATGCATCCACCGCAATACGCTCCCGACGAGCACGGTCGTGGCTGAACTGCGACCTTCCGCGGAAAGCGCAGCAAGTCGATTACGATCTCGAGCCGAGGAAGAATGCGTTTCCCCGCATCGTAAACAAAATCGAAACTTGCCGGGCAAATACCACGCTACGTTTCCCGTGCCGCCGGTGCTCGTGTGGCCGTTCGGTTCGACGAACACCTTTTGCGCCTTGAATTTGCGATAATTCGATTTGATCCGGGTTTTGTTTTTGGCTTGTTCGAGCCATGCTTCGGGATAATCGTCGTCGTCGCCTTGAAACTTGAATCCGTCGTCGCTGGCGTGCAGCGTGACGAATCCGAAACGCATGGCGTCTTTTTCGTCCTCCTCGTCGTTGTCGGTCGTTTCTTCGGATGCCGCGGGTGGCGCGTCGTCGATGTCGCGTTTGACGAAGCGAATGGGCAGTTCTTCCGTGAGGCGTTCGACAGGGTGATATTCGTGGCCGCAATTGCGGCAGAAATACATCTCGTAGAGGCGTTTTTCGGCGTTGCCCGGTAAAAACAATTGCTCGTCCACCGTGACGCTACGTGTGCCCGGTGGTTCGAGCGTGGCAAATGCTTTGCCTGCACCGGAGATGAATTGATGCAAGCGGAATGGGAAAAACGCGCGCTCGCTCGCATTCGGCAATTCTGTGCGGTCTTTTTCGGGCACGCTGGACACGAGCAATAGCTTTTCGAGTGCTTTTTTGCAGGTGTTTACATCACGCGCGGATTCTTTACTCAGTTCTTCCACGGCTTCGGACATGGTACGCGGACGAGCGCGAACCCAGCCCACGCCATCTTCGCCGGGAATTACTCCGAGACGCGTTTCGACCCAAATCGCCAGCGGATGTGCGTGCAGCGCCGCGTCGGAGATATTTGCAGCAATGGGCGTATCGATCGCGGCTCCAAGTCGCGATCGCACGCTTTTGGCATTTGGCTTTTCTTCGGTGGCTCGCTGGAGCGTTTCCGTAATGACGCTCGATGTTTCGATTTTTGTCGCAAACAGCGTGGATGCCACACGTGCCACGACTTCGCGCTTCTTTTCCGTCGGGCCTTCGCTGGCCATCGTGGCGGACGTACCGATACATTGAAGGTTTTTCGGGGCGAGCCGTTCGCGCACGCGCCGCACGAGCAGGGCTACGTCGGCTCCTTGACGCCCTCGATAGGTGTGGAGCTCGTCCAGCACGAGAAAACGCAAACCGTTGCAATGCCCAATGACTGAACGATCGATGTCATCTTGACGCGTCATGAGCAATTCGAGCATCATGAAGTTCGTCAGGAGAATATCGGGCGGGTTATCGGCAATGGCTCGCCGTTGTTCGGTATTTTCTTGGCCGGTATACCGAGCAAATGTCACGGGACGACGGCCGCCCAGTTCTTTGACATATTTGCTCAATTCTTCGAATTGGCTATTGGCGAGGGCGTTCATCGGATAAATGATGATAGCCCTGGTTCTCGGGGTGGAATCATCCCGTTTTTCAGTAAGAATGGCGCTCACGATCGGAATGAAAAAGCACAACGATTTTCCCGAACCCGTGCCTGTCGTGACGACAAAACTCAGATCATCATGCGCAAGCGCAATGGCTTCTTTTTGGTGCTGATACAACTGGAGGGACTGCCCGTTGCCATCACCCGTGCGAAAAATGGAGCTACAGCCGGGATCGAGCAAACCGTCGCGGATCAGGTCGTCGATGGACTGCGCGGGTTTGTAGTTCGGATTGATTTGAATGAGAGGTTCGGGCCAATATCTATTCTTGGCGTAAATCTCGTCGACTCGACGCCGGATATCTTCGGCGTGAATGGTGGTAAACGACGTGGCGAAGCGTTCGTATTCACGAATGACGTTGTCACGCAGCGCGAAGACATCCATGCTTTGAGCAGTCACGCGGCCACTCTACGTCAAGGACACGCTCCCTTGCAAGGTGAATAACAAGGTTCCTGCCAAATATTTACTACATGTCAGCGACCAGTGGTCTGGTAGATGTAAATCGAAATACTTCGCGGGCCGCGATAGGCGACATCGTGGCCACCATGCAAATGGGGTTGGCTTCTTGACGAGACTCGTGCATCCTCCAGCGTCCGTGACTTATCTCGGGTCGCACGCTGTTATGTCCAATGACCGAGTTTCCCCCACACATTGATGACACCATGCGCCGTGTTATCGCCGATGTTCGCGCGGGGCATCATGTTGCCGACCGCGTCTTTGATCAACTTTTTCCTGAACCTGTCCGTCGCGTATCGTCGCGTTTCTGGACGCCGATCAACGTGGCTCGAAAGGCGGCGAAAATACTGACCAAAGGAAGTGGCCCGGTGCTCGATGTCGGGGCAGGAGTGGGTAAATTTTGCATCCTTGGGGCACTCACGACGGACGGCGAATTTCACGGGCTAGAACATCGCGAGGAACTCGTGGACATTGCCAACGGAGTGATCGCCGCATTGGGTTTGTCGAGTCGTGTGCGTGTTTTTCATGGAGCGCTTGACGATGTGTCGTGGACACGTTATTCGTCGTTTTACTTTTGTAACCCATTCGAAGAGAATATCTTTCCTGAAGCGCGGCGCTACGATGATCAAGTCGAGCTCAGTAAAACGCGTTTCGAGCAAGACACTGCGCGTATCGAGCGGGAACTCGACGCCGCGTCGGTAGGCACTCGGATTGTCACGTTTCATGGTCTCGGGGCGCGAGTGCCGACGACGTATAGGCAGTTGCCCGATGAAACACGTGGCAATCCCCTGCTTCACGCCTGGATCAAAGTTGATGAAGGAAGTGCGGAAGGTTGTGGCACATTCGATGGTTGGATCGATGAGCGTTAACGGGTATGTTGGTCGCTTGCCTGGGGAGTTGCGATGGAGACAGTAGAACACAAGCCGCTCGTTGCCGAAGGACTCGTAAAACATTTTGGCGACAAAGTGGCGGTTGCAGGACTTGACCTCGATATTGGCGCAGGGGAAGTCGTCGGGTTACTCGGCCCGAATGGCGCCGGAAAAACGACGGCATTGCGAATGTTTGCGGGGATTCTGAAACCGACACAAGGCCGGGTGCTGGTCGGTGGGGTCGATCTTTCAGAAAAACCACTCGAAGGTAAAGCGCGAATCGGTTTTCTTTCAGGTGATACGCAACTCTATCAACGTTTGTCCCCTCGAGAAACCTTGCTGTATTTCGGTCGATTGTATGGTTTGTCAGAGACGCACATCGTGGCGCGTATCGATACGCTCGTACGAGATCTCGAAATGAAAAGTTTCGCCGATCAACCTTGTGGTACTTTATCCGCCGGGCAAAAACAACGCGCCAACATCGCCCGAGCATTCTTGCACGAACCAGCGGTGCTCATTCTGGACGAACCTACCAATGCGCTCGATATTCTCTCTGGAAGGTTCATCGTCGAATCGATTCGTAAAGAACGCGCAGCGGGACGGGCGATTCTTTTCTCCACGCATATCATGAGCGAAGCGGAGTATCTTTGTGATCGTATCGCTTTCATTCACGAAGGCCGTGTCGTCGATGTAGGTGACGTCCCGTCGTTGTGTGCCCGTGCGGGTGGAGCGGGAAATCTCACCGACGCATTCTTGCATCATGTAGAGCGTGGACAAAACAGCCCGAGTGGTGAAGGAGGCGTGTCGTGAGGTTAGCCATTGCATTGGTCGTTTTCCGCAAAGAAATGCTGGAAACGCTCCGCGACAAACGTACGCTCGTGAGTTTGGTTCTTCTGCCCATGCTCTTGTATCCGTTATTCGCGCTGCTCATGAGTCGAATGGCCGATTCCGACATGCAGCAACTCGAAGCGCGGCATTCTCGCATTGCCGTTTGGGGAAAACTCGCACCAGAAGTCGAGGCGGCGCTGGTCGAAGACAAGAAAATCGATTTGTTGCCCTGGCGCTCCGCACCGGATTCGTTACGTCAATCGCTCGAAAAAGGAGAAATATCGCCTCCTGAACCACCTCCGCCCGTGGATCCCGAACCTTCCGTCAAAAGAAAAAAGTTTTCCGCTACCCCGAAAGAGGTTCGTCCGGACGAGCAGGTGATTATTGCGGCGCAACAGATCATTGGCAAGCGAGGAATCGACGCAGTCTTGGTTCCCTATCATGGTTTTTCTGAAGCGGTTGGGCAGGGGAATCTCGGGCATATTGCCGTCTACTACGATTCCGTGTGGCTTGATTCCGACCTTGCAGACACGCGACTCACGCATGCGCTCGAACGTGCGCGTGAAAAAGTGCTTGTGGCGCGCGAAGGTGCCCGGGGATTACCGAAAGGATTTACGACGGGTTTTTCTGCGGCATCGAGAAACATTGCGCCGGATGAACGAAGGGTGGGGAAGTTTCTGGGCGCGCTGATGCCGATGATGCTGATCCTCATGTCGCTATTGGGAGGTTTTTTGCGCGCGGCCGATATGACCGCGGGCGAAAAAGAGCGCGGGACGATGCAAACATTGCTTTGCGCACCTCTTTTACCCATTGAAATCATCACCGGGAAGTTTCTCGCGGTCTTCGTCGTGTCATTGATCACGGCGCTCGTAAACGTGGTGAGTATGGGGCTGACCATTCACCGGTTATTGCCGGGCGAAATGGAAGTGCCGATAGGCGTTCATTTTCTCACGTTCTTGCTGCTCGTGCCGGTCACGTTTCTCTTTTCCGCGCTGTTTTTGGCGGTAGCGTCGTTTGCCCGTGATTTCAAGGACGCGCAGAATCTGCTAACGCCCTTGTATTTGCCGGTGATGCTTCTGTCCATGTTGACGTCGCTTCCGGGTATGGAGCTGACGGCGGGAACGTCCTTTGTTCCGCTATTGAACATCGCGTTGCTCATTAAAGCGATTTACGTGGGAGATGTGGCCCCGGACCTCGTTTTGTTTACCCTGGGCTCGTCACGCTTTTCGCGGCTTTGG
>JANORL010000077.1:0-3970 GCA_031415295.1 Polyangiaceae bacterium
TTTTGCAAGAGGAACCAAGACCCCTGCAAGAACTTCGTCCTGACGCCCCCGAAGGGCTCGTGGATGTCGTCATGCGATGTTTACGCAAGCGGCGTGACGATCGATTTGCAAGTGTCGATGACTTGGCGCTCGAGCTGCAAAGGTTTGTCTCGCCTGATGTTGCCACGCGTTTGACGAGGGTTTCCCTGACGAACATCGGACAGACGAACTCGAATGTTGGTGCACAAACGAATGCCCAGACGATCCGGATCGAAGCGAATTCTCCGTCTGGTGAACCAACATCAATCACGTTCGGCCAAACAGGAAAACCCAAGCCTGTCCGCGTGCGACGTCCCTTTTTTGTCGCAGCGTTTGGCGTGACGATTCTCGTTGCCAGCTTGGCTGTGTGGTTGAACCGGAAAGCGTCAATAACAGATGAATTAGCCGCTGAAACGGTGTCGATCGCAGCGGATGCTTCGCCGGCGAAAGAGACGACTTCTGCAGCTGCAGTGGCAAAGACACCTTCCGCGAGTGTCGCACTGGACGCACCGTTGCCGCCGGGCATTGAGCCTGCTGCTCATGACGAGCATGTTCACGCTGTTGATGCGCCGTCAGCAGTGAAGAAGGCGCCGGAAATACACGTGTTGCCTTCGGAAGGACCGAAGGCTGCAATGAAGAAAGTCGTAAGAGCAGCGCCATCGACACCTGTGCAAAGGCCATCACCTTCACCGACCACGACGAAGACGCGACGTAGCACTGCGTTTTAGGAACCGATCGAGGCAAGAAACATGGCTGCGATGAAGACTTGGAAACGCGTTTGGCACGGCTGGGTTGCGTTGTCATTGGCGCTGTTCATTGCACCTCCAACGAATGCTCAAGACGTTGATCCACAAGCCGCGGCGATGGCCCAATCCCTGTACGAGCAAGCTGTTGGTCTGATGGACGCGAAAAACTTTGCGGTCGCTTGTCCGAAGCTCGAGCAAGTGACAAAGCTCGTGCCAACGGGGCTCGGGGGTCGGCTAGCGTTGGGCGAATGTTACGTGGGCTTGGGGAGGCTTGCGAGTGCTTGGGCGCAATACGTGAAGGCAGCCGCGCTGGCAACAGCGGCCGGAGAACCCGATACGGCGGCTGAAGCGCGGGCCGAAGCGGGCAAACTCAAACCAAGACTCGCCATGGTGACGATCACAGTGCAGGATGCGATGCGCGGCCTGCCGGGTTTGTCCGTAACGTGGGATGGGTTGGTCCAAGATGAAGCCGTATGGGGCACGCCTATGCCCGTTGACGCAATCAAACACGTCATCGAAGTAAAAGCGCCGACGCGGCAAACGTGGACGCGTGAAGTGGTCGTCGTGACCGATGGTGTGTCGCTCGAAGAGAAAGTGCCGATCCTCCGTGTGGCCCCCGTTGAAATGAAGACATCCCGTGCGCCAGCGACACCTTCACGGACGTGGATGCGTCCTGTCGGCATTGCGGCGCTGGGCGTTGGGGCAGCGGGGCTCGTTGTGGGCGGCGTTCTTGGCGGCGTTGCCCTATCGAAACGTGACGCCAGCAATGCCGAAGGCGAGTGTAACGCGCAGAATTTTTGCAATGCGCGTGGAGTTACAATGCGTGAGGAAATGCTTGTCTTTGCGCATGGTTCGACCACGGGATGGATTGCGGGAGGCGTATTTGCGGCGAGTGGTGCCATTTTGCTCATTGCAGCGCCGCGGCAAAAGAAGGACGACGTGAAGCGGGGGAGTGTGGCGTGGCAACTGGGCTTGGTGCCCGGAGGCATGAGCGTGGAAGGGGTTTGGTGATGCGCTGCAAATCGTGGTGGACGGTGACGTTGCTCGTGTTTGTTGGCGGCTGCGAGTTGTATCTCGGGGTTGGTGAAGGCAAACTTCGTGAATGCCGCGTCGTCGATGATTGCGCTGTCGAATTACCCGACTGTCGGTCGGTCTTGTCGTGCACGGCGAGTCGCTGCGCGTTCCATGATGAAGCTGAAGGCACACCATTGTCGACGGAATTGCAAACGCCTGGGGATTGTCTCGAATGGGTCTGCGATGGCGCGGGGGACAAGAAGCTCGCACAGTCTCCGTCGGATGCGGACGATGGCAATCCGTGCACGATCGACGAATGCAAAGGGTCGGTGCAGGTGCACACGAAGCAAAATCAGGTCAAGTGTTATGAAGGTCCACCGGGAACCCAAGACGTTGGTGAATGCAAACCGGGCACTTTGACATGCGACGGCGACGGGAATCCTGTGGGTTTATGCGAAGGAGAGGTTATCCCGTTCAAAGTGGACATTTGTGGCAATGGATTCGACGACGAATGCGACGGTTTGACGGATGACGAAGCCTGCATTTGTGGTGATGGTAAACTATCGACCGATCTTGGCGAAGAGTGCGACGACGGAAACAATGACAATGTTGATGGGTGCTCATCGAGTTGCAAGCGCGAAGTTGTAATATCGATCGTCACCGGGGCATTTCATACGTGTGCGTTGCTCACAGGTGGGTCCGTGAAATGCTGGGGTCGTAATGATTTTGGGCAGCTCGGGATAGGTGAACGGGAACATCGCGGGGACAACCCCAACGAAATGGCTAGCTATTTGCCACAGGTATCCTTGGGCAAGGACAGATACGCCACGGCATTGACAGCGGGGGCGTTCCACACGTGCGCGTTGCTCGACGACGGAAGCGTGAAGTGCTGGGGTCTAAATGGCATTGGGCAACTGGGTCTCGGCTATACGAAAACGCGCGGAGATGAGCTGAACGAAATGGGTGATGATTTGCCGACGGTAGACGTTGGTACAGGCATGTCTGTTGTCGCGATTGCGGCCGGCGCCTATCATACGTGTGCGCTGCTGAGCGATAAGGCGAGCGTTATGAGTGTCAAGTGTTGGGGGGCGAATGCGAGCGGACAGCTCGGGATGGGTGATACGATGCCACGTGGACGCAAGCCAGTTGAAATGGGCGAAGCGCTTTCTAACGTGGAGCTTGGTAATGGCGTTTCGATAGCGAGCATCTCGGCGGGTGATTACTTCACGTGCGCTATTCTTTCCAATGGTTCGGTGAAGTGTTGGGGAGAAAATGGAGTGGGTCAATTGGGGCAAGGGGGCACATCCGACCGTGGTGACAATCCGCAGGAAGTGGGGGACGAATTGCCGCCCATCTTGCTGGGAACGGGGATCAACCCGTCATCGCTCGCGCCGGGTAGCGCGCATGTTTGTGCATTGTTGGGGAGTCCCGGAGTCAAGTGTTGGGGTGGAAATTGGAAGGGGCAACTAGGCTTTGGCGATGTTACGCATCGCGGGAATGCCTTGGGTCAGATGGGCGACTCATTGCCATTCGTCGACCTTGGAATGAGCACGGTTTCTCAGATCGTCGCGGGCCATTCTTTTACGTGTGCCATAATGGCGAACGGGGTCGTAAAATGTTGGGGATCGAATGAATCGGGGCAATTGGGAATTGGAGATTCCTACAATCGAGGTGATCAGCCAGGGGAAATGGGCGGAGTCTTGCCAGTCGTGGAATTGGGGCAGAAGGCAACGATGATTGCCGCGGGAGATACGCACGCGTGCGCCTTGTTGGAGGACGGCAACGTGAAATGTTGGGGTGGCAATACCTATGGCCAGCTAGGGATGGGAGATACGAGCCATCGAGGAGATGAGTCAGGGGAGACGTTGTCGAGCGTAAAATTATTTCAGGGGGAATGGTGAAACAATGCAAACTCGAAGACTCGAGGACTTGCGGTGTCGACGACTTTGCATGGGTGTCATTGCCTATAGCTTGTGTCTTTCCGGCTGTGCACCGGAAAATTTGGAAGAGCTGGCCGAGACAAACGACGCGTTGTCCCAGGGCCTCGGAGGCGAAACCGAGCCGAATGACACGATTGCCGGAGCGACGCCGATTGGCAAGGACACCGTTGTTCGGGCAAAAATTTTCCAACCGGCGACGGACACGGATTATTTTGCGTTCCAAGGAACGGCTGGGGACAAAGTTCACGCCGC
>JANORL010000078.1:0-11030 GCA_031415295.1 Polyangiaceae bacterium
CCTGGTGTCACGAGATCGCTGGGCTTGGAATCTGGAGACGTAGCGACCTGAATCGTGCGCGCTCGATCCGCCGCACTGATGCCCGTCGTCACGCCCGTGCGCGCTTCGATGCTCACGGTGAACGCAGTCCCAAGCGGAGGACCACCTCGACCCGGAGCGCTCATCATCGGTAGAGACAAACGATCGACTTGATCTTCATCCAGCGTCACGCAGATGAGACCTCGACCATGCTTGGCCATGAAGTTGATGGCTTCGGGTGTCACGAGTTCCCCGGCCATACACAAATCGCCTTCGTTTTCCCGATCTTCATCGTCGACCAGAATCACCATGCGACCCGCGCGGATCTCATCGAGCGCCCGGTTGACACGAGTAAGCACGACAGACTCGATCATCAATCGATGCGACATGACGGCTCCTTCATCGGACAAATCCACCCGCTCGAAGCTTTTCGAGGAGACGTTCGTCACTGCTTTCGTCGTGATGCTGTTCATCGGCTGCGCCGTTCCGTTCTCCCCACCCCGTCGCCACTCCCAGGCCCAACTGTCGCGCCACGTAGCGCGCGAGCACGTCAACTTCAATGTTCACACCTTGCCCGGCGCGAAGATTTCCGAGCAACGTGCGACCAAGCGTGTGCGGCACGAGCATGACTTCAAAGACGACCGAAGACGAGCGTTCGCCAAGACGATCTTCCACACGGTTGATAGTCAAACTGGCGCCATCGATACAAACCGAACCTTTGTCGGCGAGGTACGGGGCCAACTGCCCGCCCACCTCCACCTCGAGACGCTTTGCCTCGCCACGCGAAGACAAATCTGTGACGCGCCCGATGCCATCCACGTGCCCAAGCACGACGTGCCCGCCCATGCGCCCACCAAGCGGCGTCGCGCGTTCGAGATGCACCGAAGCGCCAATCGCCAAACCACCCAGCGTGGTCTTCGCAAGTGTCTCCGGAGAAGCGTCTGCCTCGAACCCATTCGGAGAAATGCGATCGACCGTGAGACAAACCCCGTTCACCGCGATCGATTCGCCCAGGTCGAGTTTGCCTAGAGACGCTTCGAACAAGACACGAGCGACCGGACCTCCGGCTCTGTGCCGCAAATGGCCGATCGTCTCGACGAGTCCAGTAAACATGGGTTGATGAAAACGAGCGTCCGGGCAGGAGGCTACTTGTCCGCGGCGCGTCGTCCTTCCGCAGTGAGCAAACGGTCGATGATCTTTTGCGAGGCATCAGGCAACTCGATGAACACGAGACCCATGCCGGGCGGATCGTCATGCACACGAACGACCTCGCCCACCCCGTCGATGATTTCCACGTCATCCATGATGACGGTGAAACGAAGGTCCACTTTCGTGCCGACTTCTAGTGGATTTTTGGACCGGACAAACACTCCAGAACGAGAAATGTTGGTCACGTATTCCGAGACGAACGCGTCGTAGGATTCGAATTCCTTGTTGATCGTGACGCGTTCTTCTCGGCGCGTTTCCGAACCGCCATGCGAATCAGCTTCACCAGGATGACGGTCGGTCACGCTCATGTGCCCCTCACCTTGCCAGCAAGTCGAATTGCTCGAGGTGGTATTCCTTGCGCGGGACGAGTTCGATGCGCCGCGCAAACAAACGCTCGGCCTCGGTTACCGCAATCCGTTCTTCGTTCTTCATGAGATCGACAACGGCTGGATGCGCGTTCACGACGATGACGTAGCCCGACATGTTCGCGCGCTCGCGACGTATCTGCCGAATGATCTCGTACGCCACGCTCTGCTTCGACTGCAGTTGACCCGTGCCATCGCAGTAGAAACACGGCTCGAGCATGATGCGCCCTAGACTCTCACGCGTTCGTTTACGCGTCATTTCGATGAGTCCAAGTTCCGAGATGCGATTAAACGTCGTCTTCGCTTTGTCGCGCCCCAAGTGCTCTTCGAGACGCCGACGAACCTTTTCGCGGTTGCTCGCGCGTTCCATATCGATGAGGTCCAAAATGATGAGCCCACCGATGTTACGGAACCTGAGCTGATAGGCGATTTCGTCGACCGCCTCGAGGTTTGTCATGAGGATCGTCTCTTCGAGATCCTTGGAACCTTTTCCGACAAACCGTCCAGTGTTTACATCGATCGCCGTGAGCGCTTCGGCTTGGTCGATGATGAGATGACCACCCGATGCGAGCGGCACTTTCCGGGAAAGCGCGCGCTGGATTTCATCCTCGATGCCGTACGCATCGAAGATCGGTTCGTGGCCTTCATAGAGTTCCACGGCGTCGACACGCTCGGGCATGAACATCTCCATGAAGCGTCGGAGACGGACATACTCTTCGCGGCTGTCGATGACGATTTTCTCGATGTCGTCCGTGAACAGATCACGTGCTGTTTTCAGAACGAGATCGAGTTCCGTGTAGAGACTCGCTGGTGCTTTCACGAGGCTCTCGCGCTTTTTGACCACTTCGCCCCAAAGCCGAACGAGGTAACCCACGTCCGCCTTCATTTGCTTCTTGGTCAAACCTTCGGCGACGGTGCGAACGATGAGTCCACCTTGCGGAGGCTTCATCGAATCGATCGCTTCACGAAGACGCGAACGTTCTTTTTCCGATCCGATGCGCTTCGAGATGCCGACGTGATCGACCGTCGGTAGGTACACGACGTACCGACCAGGAAGCGAAACGTGACTCGTCACGCGTGCTCCCTTGGTGCCGATCGGTTCTTTTGACACCTGCACGAGAACCTCTTGGCCCTCGCGGATCACTTCGCGAATGGGAGTCGTTTTCGATACCCGCGGCGGCTCGTGTTGCCCTGGCTGTCGCTTCACTTGCCGATCACGACTCGTACGACCCGCAGATGTTTCACGCGCTTGCGGAGCACGCGGTTCGCGATTGTCCCGACCGCCACGACCACGTTCTCGTTCGCGACTATCTCGACCACCACGCGCATTTGCCGGTGGTTCGCGAGGTGGAGGCGGAGGAGGCGGAGCCGCTACGGCCGGTGGTGTTTCAATACCTGGACGCCGATCGGCAGTTCGTCCGGACCGACGAACTTTGCCGCGTGCACGTCCTCGAGGTGAGCGACCTGCGCGCGCCTCGGTTGGCGATACTTCCGTGGTTGCATCGTTCGCTTGCACGGTTGCATCGACTGCGTTGGGCACTCCAGGCGCTGGCTCGACAGCATCTGTGACATCAGCCGCGATGGCCTCGTCGTCGACACGTGCTTGGTCAGCGGGCGGTTCATCCGCCACTCGTTCTTCCGGAGATGCTTCGTAAGAAGAAGCAGAGTCGTCGCGCGATTCGCCGATGTCTAACGGCGCTTCGTCGTCGGTCTCTACTTCTGCGTCGGCATCCGGTTCCGCAGCAACGTCCAGCGTTGCGGGAACCGAAATGCTCACGTCACGATCGGCGCGAGCCGAGTCGTCGTGCGAGGAAGCCGATGAGCGATCATCGTCTTCCGAACCCGAACCATGTTGATGACGCCCAGCCAAGTACGCGTCGAAATCGTCGGGACGAATCAGATCTTCGACATGGAGAAACGCCGCGCGCTCGAGACCTATATCGATAAAAGCGGCCTGCATGCCCGGTAGCACGCGACTCACTTTTCCGAGGTAGATGTTGCCGAGAGTTCCCTTCTGCGCATCGCGTTCGATGTGCAGCTCGGCAATGATGCCATTCTCGATGAGCGCAACGCGCGTTTCGCGGATGTCGACGTTGATGACGAGGAGATTCTTGCCCATGCGCAGTGTGAACATTTAGGGCTACGGACCGCCTTGCAGCTTCCTTTGCCCCAAACCCCAATGGATTGCCCTCGAGGGGCGTCGGGAAGGGTTACCACGACACGGTCAAGCCATGAAGCGAGGACTGGTTCGTACGGACGAGGGGCGGTTTTCAGGGACAAAAGCTGGCGAAATCGATGCACGCCTTGGGACAGACCTGGCAAACAATGCACGTCACGAGCGCTCCAAACCGGTCGGCGCCCACTGGGTTCGAACTCGCGCACTGGTCCCGACAAGCCTGATCGTCTTGGCAACTGGCCAAGCACTTGTTGAATTCAAGGCACGTATCGTCGCCAAAACAGCCGTCATACACCTCGGCACACGACGTCGAAACTGCGCATCCCGTACAGCCATTTACGTAGTCACCGCAGGTTCCTGCATCGTCGCAAGCAGCAAGAACCGCGCCTCCCGTTCCTCCGGACGCACCCGCTGATCCACCCGATCCGCCCGTTCCTGCCGCGGCACTCGACGAACCAGACGTGCTGGATTGGCTCTCTTTAAGCGGCCGATATCCAGCGTCTTCAGATTGCGAACAAGCGACGAGAAGGACGAGCGCTGCTGCAAGAAAAGCGTTTCGCAACATAAGTCCAAAAGGATACGGCCGCGCGACACGACGCACCAGACGCGCGCCCCAACAAGGCGAGCCGATCACAACGGAATGTTGCCGTGCTTCTTCGACGGGTTCTTGTCGCGCTTGTCGCGAAGCAAATCGAGCGCGCGATCGAGGCGAATACGTAGCAACCGCGGCGTGATCACTTCATCCACGAATCCCAGCTCCGCTGCCTTGTACGGATTCGCAAACTTCGCCTTGTACTCCTCGACGAAGCGAGCTTTCGCCGCGACAGGATCCGCCGCTGCCAAAATCTCTTTTCGGTAGACGATGTTCACGGCTCCATCGGGTCCCATGACGGCGATTTCTGCCGTGGGAAATGCGAGGTTGTAGTCGGCTCGAATGTGCTTCGACGCCATGACGTCGTACGCACCTCCGTACGCCTTGCGCGTGATGATCGTGATCTTTGGGACCGTCGCTTCAGCGAAGGCGTACAGCAGCTTCGCTCCGTGCGTGATGATGCCGCCGTACTCTTGATCGGTTCCTGGCAAGAAACCCGGCACGTCGACGAACGTCACCAGCGGGATGTTGAAACAGTCGCAGAACCGGACAAACCGCGCCGCTTTGATGCTCGCGCGAATGTCGAGACATCCAGCAAGCACCGCCGGTTGATTCGCCACGATGCCCACGGGACGACCACCCACGCGCGCAAATCCACACACGATGTTCATCGCGTAACGCTCGTGCACCTCGAAGAGATAACCATCGTCGACGACAGCACGAATGACGTTTTTGATATCGTACGGTTTCGAAGAATCGACCGGAATCATCGTGTCGAGTTCGACGACTTCGCGATCGGTCGGATCGCTCGAACGCTTGCGCGGTGGGTCTTCGGTGTTGTTCGAAGGCAAAAACGAAAGCAGTTCGCGAAGACGCGCGAGAGCGGCGCGATCATCCGGTGCGGTCAAGTGACAAACCCCGCTCCGGACCGCGTGTGTGCTCGCTCCACCGAGGTCCTCTTTGGTCACGTCTTCGTTCGTGACTGTCTTGATGACTTCGGGCCCCGTGATGAACATGTAACTCGTGTGTTCGACCATCAGAATGAAGTCCGTGATGGCCGGCGAATACACCGCGCCTCCTGCGCACGGACCCATGACGGCGCTGAGCTGCGGCACGACACCGCTCGCGAGTGTGTTGCGCAAGAAGATGTCCGCGTAACCCGCGAGTGATTCGACGCCTTCTTGAATGCGCGCACCGCCGGAATCATTGAGGCCAATGATCGGCGCGCCGATGCGCATACCGAGGTCCATGACCTTGCAGATCTTCGATGCGTACGCGCCCGAAAGCGATCCACCGATGACGGTGAAGTCTTGGGCAAACACGACGACTTTGCGTCCATCGACGAGACCCCAACCCGTCACGACGCCATCGCCGAGCACCTTTGATTTGTCCATGTCGAAGTCGGTGCATCGATGCACGACAAACCGATCCAATTCGACAAACGATCCTGGATCGAGCAACAGCTCGACTCGCTCACGAGCCGTGAGTTTGCCCGTCTCGTGCTGCTTGGCGATACGTGCCGCCCCGCCTCCTTCGAGGGCTCGAGCGTTCATTTCATCAAGCTTGGCCATCAACTGAGCCGCTCGGGAATTTTGGCGTTCGGACATGACACCGGGGGCCTATCACGACTGCGCCCGCGCGGGGTATTCGGCGGATGATCGGCGTGTCTACGCGACCAAGAGATCAGCCGCCGTCACGAGGTCCCGCATCAGCATCGAGGCCCAAACCGGGCAACGCCCAGGGGTCAGGAGCACTGCTGTCCATCGGCTTGACGTTCGCAGGCAACTCGACTTTGCCAAGCGCTGCATCGTTGATCTCGACGGGAAACTTCTTCCGCAACTCCGCTTCGAACGCCTTCTCTTGGTCTTGCATCTTCTGCTGAAGAATCAGCACGCGGATCGATCGATCTGCTTCTTGCACACTGCGATGATGCGCAGCCGTGATGCCGTTCATACGCACGATGAAAAACTTCCCATCGGCTTCGACCACCTTGTCGAACACAGCGCCGACGTTGCCAATCTTGAACACCGCTGTGCGCACTGGCTCGGGCACCTTTTGGTTTTTCCCACGAGCATCGTCAGGCGAGCCCACGACACCAAGGTCACCAGCCAGTTCAACAGGCGACGTTGCAGATTTTGTCTTCGGCGCCGTCGTCGAATGTTTCTCGAAGAGTTCACCCCACGCGGCGGGCGTCGTCACTTTGACTGCTTCTTCGAGGACTTTTTCTGCGGATTTTTTGTCGTTAAAAACTATCGCTGCGACGCGCCGTCGTTCCGGCTCGTCGAACTTGTCCTTGTTCGCGTCGTAATACGCGCGGACATCGGCAGCAGGAATGTCACCCGGTGCGGGCAACCCCTTGCGAGCTTTGGCTACCATCGCATCGCGCAAGATTTGCCGAACGGCGTCTTGCGTTTCGGGCTGTTTGTCCAGGCCAAGACGTCGTGCTTCGGCCGCCAAAAGTTCGACGTTGATCATCTCGTCGAGCAACTCGCGACGCCGTTCCTTCGTTTGGTAACGAAGCCGATCGAACTGATCCATTCGTTCGAGCGTCGCGGCGAAGTCACCGAGCGTGAGAACGCGGTCGCCTACCTTGGCCACGACACGCGCAGCCTGCTCAGGCGACAAGCCAGCGGCGACCGGACCGGCTTCGGCGTCGGAAGCTGGAGGAGCGATCGCGCGGTCGTTGCAACCGACGAGAAGCGTGGCAATTGTCAAGACAATCGCTCCCCGCCCGAGAAGCGTCGAAAACATCGGCGCGGGTTTAGCATTTTTGCGAGCGTTCGGGGACGCCTCGACTGAACCACAAAAGTGGCTGGCACCTTTCCAAAAGTGGCTGCACCTTTCCAAAAGTGGCTGGCACCTTTCGGCCGCCAAAAGTGGTTGGCACCTTTCGCCGGCACCTTTCGCCGGCCGACACCTATTTGTGGAAATTCCACGTCCCGTCCTGGACGCAGACAACGCAAGACACCGCGAAACGACGAAAGGTCACATTGCAGCAGCGGCACGAGGCGACTACGACACGGCACGTGATACGTAATGACGACCGCGAAGACTCGACCATCCCTCCTCCTCCTAGCCCCGCACCCGACCTCAAATACCGCCGCATCCTGCTGAAAATCAGCGGCGAAGCCCTGAGCGGCGAAGGCAACTTCGGCATCCAGCTCGACACCCTTCAACGCGTCGCTCACGAAATCTCGGAACTTCACCGCTGGGGCGTGCAGATCGGCATTGTCGTCGGCGGAGGCAACATCTTCCGCGGCCTCAAAGGCGCGAGCGCCGGCATGGACCGATCGCAGAGCGACTACATGGGCATGCTCGCCACGGTCATCAACTCGTTGGCCCTCCAAGATGCCCTAGAAAAACACGACGTTCCGACCCGCGTCATGACCGCCATCGAAATTCGCCAGGTGGCCGAGCCCTACATTCGTCGCCGCGCCATGAGACACCTCGACAAAGGCAACGTCGTCATCTTTGCGGCAGGCACCGGCAATCCGTTTTTCTCGACAGACACCGCCGCTGCTCTACGCGCCATGGAAATTCAGGCCCAAGCCTTGTTCAAGGCGACCAAAGTCGAAGGCATTTACGATCGCGATCCCACGCGTTTCGACGACGCCCAAATGTTCGCGAAGCTTTCCTACGATCGTTTCCTCGTCGATCGCATCGGCGTCATGGACTCGACCGCCGTCACCCTCTGCCGCGAAAACAAGCTCCCCATCCGCGTCTTCAAATTGACGACCCACGGAAATATCCTGCGAGTTTGCAAAGGCGAGAACATCGGCACCATCGTCGAAGCCTGAAAATCTCGTTTGATCGCGAGTTGCGCCATTCGTCGAGTACGACTACCCTGCGCGCAACCTATGGCACGCGTCACCGTCGAAGATTGCCTCGAGCGAGAAGAAAATCGCTTTGCCCTCGTCATCCTGGCCGCAATCAGGACCCGACAACTCATGAAGGGCAACGACCCGCTCATCAAAACCAAAAACAAGCCTGCCGTGACGAGCTTGCGCGAGATCGCCACCGGCAAAGTGCACTTTAGTCGGAGCACCAACGAAGTCGTCCTCGAATGGCTTCGCACGCGACCCGCGTTCGATATCTGAAGCCTGGACGTCTGAGAGGGTGTTTATCGGGCGTAGCGAGCGTTGTGAAGCTAGGGAGGGCGGCGGAAGCGTACATCGTACGCTGAGCAAACCCGACCGACGATTCGCAACGCGCAGCAGCCTGAAAAACATCCTCTTACGCCCATGAAGCGTATTGGTTTGGGATCATGACGCCTCCTTCGCGGAAGGGTTCCGGGAAAAACGACCCGGAACTCGAAGCGGGCACCACCGCGCACTACGAAAACCCCGCCTATTACACGAAGACGTACAAGGCGCGCCTCGAGGACGTTCGTTATTACGTCGACCTCGCGCGCACCCAAAACGGCCCCGTCCTCGAATATGGCTGCGGCAACGGACGCATCACCATCCCCATGGCGCGCACCGGCACGCACGTCGTAGGCCTCGATCGCTCCACCGAAATGCTCAGCGACTTACGCGCGCGTCTTCGTGACGAAGACGACGACATTCGTGCACGTGTGTCCGTGAAGCGAGGTGACATGCGTAGCGCCAAAATCAGCCGCCGCTTCCCGCTCGTCTTTTGTCCCTTCAACGCGTTCTTGCATCTCTACACGCGTCCCGACGTCGAACAATTTCTCGCCCGCGTCCTCGCGCATCTCGCACCGCGGGGCGAATTCGTGTTCGACGTCTCGATGCCCGAACCTGCGGAACTCGCACGCGATCCTGCTCGTGCTTATCGCACACCACGTTTTCGGTATCCGAGTGAAGACGGCACGACTCAAACGGTCGTTCGTTATTCAGAACGTTTCGATTACGACAAACTGCGCCAATTGCTTTTCGTGGCGATGGAGTTTTCCCCCGCAGACGGAGGCGAACCCTGGATGACGCCACTTGCTCATCGGCAGTTTTACCCGCAAGAACTTGAAGCGCTGCTGCACTACAACGGCTTCGAAATCGATAAATTTTGTGGAGATTTCGACGGTGCTCCCGTCGCAAACGACTCGACGACGTTGCTCATCCACGCGCGAGCGCGTCGCCGCAAGTGAGTGCGGTCGTTCGTGTCTGAAGTGATTTGAGGGGCGAAGGAGTAGAAATCGAAGGCGTGCAACAGGTGTAGCGGCCTGAAGCACACCTTCGATCAAATGCGGACTTAGACGCCGATGTACAGGCGATGGGCGAAGTTGCGCTCGAGTTTGGCTTTCAGCACCTTTTCAGCTGCTGTCTCGATGTCGTACTCGACCCGGCGGAACTCGAAGCGTTTCGCATCACTATCGAAAATCGTGTAGCTAGCGCGATTGTCGTAGTCACGTGGTTGTCCGACGGACCCCACGCTGACGATGTATTTGCGATTCGGTTCGAGGTTGAAATCGGTCGCTGGCAACTCTTCGACAGTCGTTGGCGTGAGCGCAAAGACTTTGCAGAGGTGCGAATGACCGATCAGCGTCAGGTGGCCAAGTTCGTGGTACATCGGCAAGCATTCCCGAGCTTGCTCGGGCGCAAAGATGTACTCGAACTCCTCGAGTCTCACGGGCGAGCCGTGACACAGGTCGAGGCCCAATTCGGGCAGCTTTTCCTGATAGGGAAGCCCGCGCAACCACGCCGCATTTTCTGCGGAAAGCATGGAAGCGTGGGTATCGAGCGCTTGCCGCGCTGCCTCGTAATAATACGAGTAGTCCATTCGTCCCGCGACGGCTGCGTCATGGTTACCGAGGATCGTTTTTTTGGCGATCTTTCGGATCAAATCGGCACACTCGTTCGGGGACCCGCCATAACCTACGGTGTCGCCCAGGCAGTAGTAGACGTCGATGCGCTCGCGTCGATACGCCTCCAGAACAGCGCTGAGCGCCTCGTAGTTCGCGTGCGTATCGCTGAAAACTCCAATGCGCATTTGCGTGAGGGTCCGGAGATTAGCATGAGGGACCTCTCGTTACGGAAGTCTTTTCATGAAAAAAAAACCATGCCGATCCAGCGCCATTTGCTCGTCGTTGGGACCCTCTAGATACCCCATAGGTTTTTCCTCGGATACCTCCTCCACAATCAAACGTAACGTGTCCCACGCGTTCGCGGCGTAAATCTGGCGTCACACTCACCCGCGAACCGGCCCATCGAACCCGATGGCCGCAGAAGGAAGGTCACGAGTGTCCGGGACAAACGGCAATCACAACGGTCCATCTCGAGTCGCAAGTTCCAACGAAGCAGGCGCACCACCGACAGTGATCGCGGATCTCGCAGCATCATGCGTGCAGTACGTGCAACACGGCGTCGGTTTTACCCTCGACTTCCAACCTGAAACGCTGCCTGTGCTCGACCACTACGTCGTGCTTGCGCGCAAAGCAGCCAACGAACGTACGGAAACCGCGCCACTCGTTGCACAAGCGATCGGTGCGTATCTCGGTGAAGTCGTTCGCCGAAAATACGGAGGCTCCTGGCGCATCGAAGACGACCCACGATCATTTCGTGTCGAACTCGAACCCGTCTACCTCGTGCTGCGTCCCATCGAACTCGTCGCGCGTGCTCTCGAACTTCCTATCGAGCCGCCTGGTGCTGACGTGACGACGAAGCGACGAGATGAAGACGATGAGGATGACGACGACTTCGAAGAGGACGCTGTCGTG
>JANORL010000079.1:0-1692 GCA_031415295.1 Polyangiaceae bacterium
GCAGTCATCAATCCGTTCCGCGCCCGGAAGTGGTCGACGTGGGTGCGAGAGCCGATCCAGCGCCCCACCGAGCTTGCGGCCTGTACGGCTCACCCGGAGACATGGGTCTGGCGAGCGGGTGGAGAAATTTACGCTTACCACGCGCAAACGGGCTTATCGAAAAACCCCGCCGCCCTAGCGCTGAAGCGCCATTTGCTGGCCAAGGCGGACAATCGCGTCGACGGTGATGAAATCGGCGTGGAGGTCGATAACTCCACCCCCGAATGGACAAGCTGGGCTGTTTGGCGAACGGGGCTCGATGGCGAATGCGGGGTGATGCAATACCGGCTCAGCCTCACGCCTGATGAAGAAAACGAGGTGACGTTCATTTTTCTTGTCTTCATCGTCACGGTCGCCCTCATGTCCATCGTCCTGCTCTATCTCGCCGTGACCCATCCCATTTTGAGAGCGTTACATCGGCTGCGACTGACGGCTAGCAGCGTAGGCAGCGACCATTTCGTCGCGTTTGCGCCGATGCGCGACGACGAGATCGGCGAGGTAGGCCGCATCCTCGAAGCCTCGCACATGCAACTCGTGGGCGACCGCGAGAAGATACTGCGTGCCAGAACGGCGCTCGAATGCTTCATGGCCGACGTCGCGCACGACGTGCGCACGCCGCTGGCTTCCGTGCAGCTCAACCTGGAGTCGCTGCGAGCCCATGCCGATCCCGATGTACGCGGCGCTGTGTCGCGGTCGTTGAGCGACATCGTTTATCTCGCATCGCTCACGCAGAACCTGCGGCTTACGGCGCGTTTGACGAGCGAGGGTGAGGCGGAAGCGGCGCGCGAGAACTTCGACCTCGACGCTTTGGTCGAGCGTGTCGCCGAACGTCAGCGTCAATTTGCAGTGCACCGGTCGATTCGTCTGGAGGTCTTGACCATGGGCGAGCCCGTGTGCGTTTCGGGCAACGCGACGCACACGGAACAAGCGGTGACCAATCTGTTGGAAAATGCCATTGCGTATGGCAAAGAGGGCGGCGAGGTCATTGTATCGCTATCGTGTTCGGAGGGCACGTTCGAGCTCTTGGTGGAGGACGACGGACCGGGCGTGGAGCCTGACGAACTGCGTCGATTGACCGAGCGGTATTTCCGTGCCGGAAGTGCGCAGAGCCGACAGAAGCCAGGCAGCGGGTTGGGTCTATCGATTACGCAGCACGTATGCGACCAAGCGGGGTGGAAGCTGCTGTTGGCGCATGCGGAGCCGAGCGGTTTGGCGATCCGCATCGTGGGTGAAACAGTGGTGGCGGTGGGTTGAGAACATGCGACGTTTCAAGCGTCTTGTATGACCTCGGTTGTCTGTACGACAACGCAACGAATTCACAACAATCGAGTGCTAGCCGAGCGATGGCATCGCAAGGAGGACTTGAAGTGATTAAACGAGTACGACCAACCAATACGATTCCGGCGCCATCGCCATGGATATCGAAATCGCTGAATACGCTGCCGTCCCCGCCGGGACCGACGGAACGGTTTCCTTTCGAGCAACTGCTCGAGCTTCAGAAAATGTCGATCGGGCCCTATTTGCGCTCCATCGTGCGGACTTATGGCGACTTGGTACGCATCAACTTCGGCCAGATCTGGGTCTACATTGCTCGCCATCCCGACGATATCTGCGAAATCCTGCAATCGAAGCATCGCAGTTTCGTCAAGGGCG
>JANORL010000080.1:0-1607 GCA_031415295.1 Polyangiaceae bacterium
GTGCCAACAGAACAGATGAAGCAGGAAATCGGCGACGCGATTCGCAACATCGCCAGCGTCAAGAGCGTGACCAATGAACTCGTCGTTGGCGGCAACACTGTGCTGACGGCACGCGCCAATGACAGCTTCGTCACCACCAACGTGAAGACCCGCTTTATCAACAACGGTAAGTTCTCGATCAACCACGTCAAGGTCGTGACCGAGTCCGGCACCGCCTTCCTGATGGGCATCGTCACCCGCGAGGAAGGCGACGCCGCCACCGAACTGGCGCGCACTACCGCTGGCGTATCGCGGGTGGTGAAAGTTTTCGAGTACATCGAACAACCGCCTAAAAGATAAATAAGCGCCGGCGCGACATGGTGGCGGCGACCGATCAGGAAGCGATTGACGCCGTTACCGCAAAATTCCAGCGAGGTGATCTGGATGGTGCTCGCGCCGATTGCAATCGTTTCTTCGCGGCCGTAGCAGACCCAGGACGGCAGGCGCCGTTGCGCTTCTGGCTGGGGGCCATCGCGCAGCGAAGCGGCGACCTTCCCGCTGCCATCGAGCAATTCGAAATTGCCCTGAAGGCAAATCGCCGCCACCCGCCGTGGCTGGTGCAAGCGGGCCTGGCCCATTTCCTGTCGAACGAACTTGAGCGCGCGGAGTATCTTTATCGCGAAGCACTGCGCGTGGAACCGCGACTTCCGCTGGCGCATTACAACCTCGGCGTGCTACTCCAGAAAAGGCGCAACTGGATGGGTGCGAGACGCGCGTTCGAAGCGGCCATCGCGCTGCAGCCGCAGTTCGCGGAGGCGCTCGTCAATCTGGCGAATACGTTGGTCGAACAGGTTGAATATGATCCTGCCGAAGCCTGCTATCGGCGCGCGTTGGCCGTCAATCCAGGTTTTGCCAATGCCCACCTCGGCCTGGGATTGCACCATGTGCGCCGCCGCGAACTTGGCCTGGCGATGTCTTGCCTGGAGTCGGCCGTCGAGCACGATCCCGCCCTCCTCAACGCCTGGCTGGCGCTTGCCGACTGCCGGTATGAGTCGGGCGACAAGATTCGGGCACTCGAGTGCCTTGAACAGATACTCATGCGCGATGCCAATCATGAGATTGCGCGCTTTAAACAAGCGCAGTTTGGCGGCAGGACGCCCATGACCATGCCGCTGCAGCTGGTGCACCAGTTGCATGCCGGGATGGCTAACAACTTCGACGAACATCTCACGCAGAGGCTGGGCTATCGCGTACCGGAGCAACTTGTCGGGGAGCTTGAACCATGGCTGAAGGCTTTCGCACACCGCCATGCGCGCAAGCCCGCGGTACTTGACGTCGGCTGCGGCACCGGACTGTTCGGCGTGGCGGTACGCCAATTCGCCTCGACCTTGACCGGCGTGGATTTGTCGTTGGCGATGCTTGCCACGGCGCGCGAACGAGGCGTCTACGATCAATTGATCGAGAGCGATCTGAAGTCTTTTCTGCAACACGATGATCGCAAGGCCGATCTCATTGCCGCCACCGACGTATTGATTTATGTCGGGCAACTCGAACCCTTGTTTGAACAAATTCCATCGCATCTGAATCCAGCGGGCGTCTTTGCATTTTCAACCGAATTCCCGCCGGAA
>JANORL010000081.1:0-4623 GCA_031415295.1 Polyangiaceae bacterium
CGGAACTCATGAAGTACGCTGAGTACGAAGAGGTTTCGTTCACGTACCAGAAGATCATCTGGACCTGGAACGAGGGCGGCATCACGGCAGAGGATGACTGGGAGGCGCCGGTCGTCTGAGCATCCCTTTGGGATGACGAACACCGGGCGGTCTTTTTGGGCCGCCCGGTTTTTCTTTGTCATCTTTCTCAATTTTCCATTGGCGCACGGATCAAAGACCACTAAACTTTTGTAGTCCTCAATCTGTCCCTTGTGAACTCTCCATGGCCCTGAACGCGTACCTCAAGATCGTCGCGCAACGACAGGGTCCCATTTTGGGCTCTGTCACCCAAAAGGGCCGCGAAGGCACGATTGCCGTTATTGCGGTCATGCACGAGATCGTCAGTCCGCGTGATCCTGCCAGCGGTCGACCCACGGGCAAACGTGCACATAAGCCATTCGTCGTGACGAAGGTGCTCGATCGTGCATCGCCGCTGCTTTACAGCATCCTCACGTTCAACGAAAACATTCAAAGCTTAGAGCTGCAGTTTTTCACGCCAGACAAGACCGGTATCGAACGGCAACATTTCACGGTTCGCCTGACGAACGCGAACATCAGCTCGATCAATTTCCGCATGCCCAATACGCGCTCGAAGTTCGCAATGCAGATGCCCGAACGCGAAGAAGTCGCCTTCACCTACCAGAAAATTAGTTGGACCTGGAACGAAGGCGGAATCTCGGCGGAAGACGATTGGGAAACGCCGCGCTGAAAAGCCCGTTGACGTATCTGCTCGCACCCGAAATCGTCGGTCCATCAACGGGCTTTTAGAGAACTTTGCTTCCGTGTCGTCCTGCGCCCTCGGCAAATCGCGTCGCGCCGTCGACGCCTTCGCCTTCGAGCGCGCGCAAGCCGTGTCGCAACTCGTTGCGTAGCGCATCGTTGAACGGCAAATCGTACTGTTCATATGTGCTCATACGATCGGTGCGCATGCACATTTGGGGCATCGCCGCGATCTCTCGGGCCAGTGTTTCGGCCGCATGTCGCGCTTGTCCTTTTGGAACAATCCGGTTTGCCAAACCCATCTCCAACGCTTCGGTCGCGTGCACTGCGCGTCCGGTCAGGATCAAGTCGAGCGACCGGGACAAACCCACGAGCCGCGGCAAACGCACTGTGCCTCCATCGATGAGCGGCACTCCGAAACGACGACAAAACACGCCGAGCACTGCATCTTCTTCGACGACGCGCAAGTCGCACCAGAGTGCCAGTTCGAGTCCTCCGGCAACGGCATGTCCCGCGATCGCTGCAATCACTGGTTTCGACAGCAACAAACGTGAAGGTCCCATGGGCCCATCGCCTTCGGGATCCACGCGGTTTGGCGTACCTGCAGCGATCGCCTTCAAGTCCGCGCCTGCGCAAAACGTTCCATGATCGCCATACAGCACACCCACGCGAGCATTCGTGTCCGCATCGAACGCGCGAAAGGTTTCGGCGAGAGCTTCTGCCGTAGCGCGATCGACAGCGTTCCGACGTTCGGGTCGATCGAGGATCACGGTCGTAACTGGTCCGTCCCGTTCAATTCGTACGCTCATGATCCGATTCCTCTGTTTCGATGCTCGTCGTGGTATGAAGCTTTTGACGGACCGTGAGGCATGGTCTGCGCAGAAAGGCCGATGCGCCATGAATTTCGAAGTGTCCCCTCACATCGCGGAAAAGCGCCAATTGGTGCGTTCGTTCATCAACGAGCAGGTCATTCCGAACGAACGAACGATTGTCGAAGAGGATCGCGGGGGCAAACACGATACCTTGCGACGTTTGCAATCCGCGGCAAAATCCGCGGGGTTGTGGGTTCCGCACTTGCCGTCGTCGTATGGAGGCCTCGGTTTGGGCATCATGGGCATGTGCGTGTTGTTTCGTGAAATGGGACGATCGCCCGTGGGAGCGAAGGTATTTAATTGCGACGCACCGAATCAGGGCAATATGGACCTGCTTCTTCGTGTCGCGAGTGAATCCATTCGTGAGCAATACCTTGGACCATTGGCAAATGGCGAAACGACGAGTGCGTTTTGCATGACGGAACCTGCGCCGGGGGCTGGTGCGGATCCATCGAATTTGCGTACGCGGGCGATACGAGATGGCGACGGGTGGGTGATTGACGGCCACAAATGGTATTCGACGGGCGGCCGAGATGCGGCATTTCTCATCGTGATGGCTCGAACGAGTGACGAACCGCGTACGGGCGCGACGTTGTTCATTGTGGATCGTCATGCGCAAGGGGTCGAATACGTTCGAGATATCGCAACGATGTCGGAGCCCGTTCTTGATCATCGCGAGGGGGAATTCAAGTTTCATTCGGTTCGCGTGAAAGACGACGCGGTGTTGCGGGCCGTTGGGGACGGGTTTCGTTTGGCGCAAGAAAGGCTCGTTCCGGCGCGGCTTACGCATTGCATGCGTTGGCTTGGTTTGGCTGACCGAACGCTCGAAATGTGCAAGCCGTACCTTGTGAGTCGCGATAGTTTTGGTAAGAAACTTGCGCAACATCAGATTTTGCAACAAAAAATCGCTCACCACGCGCTGGGAATTCATGCGGGCAATTTGATGACGTTTCATTGCGCATCGATGATCGAAAAAGGACTCGACAAAGATGCGCGGCCGTATTCGTCCATGGCGAAGCTGCACGTAGCGCAGTTGTTGTGCAACGTTCTCGACGACGCGATTCAAATGCACGGCGGGCTTGGATATAGCGACGATATGCCATTTGCTGCGTGGTATCGGCATGCGCGAAGTGCGCGTATTGCGGACGGACCCGATGAAGTGCACGAAGTGGTGATTGCTCGTGATTACCTCACGCGGGGCATCGATTTGCTCGTTTCCTGAAGGGAGCTTCCGCGTATGACGGCCAAGAAAAAGCTCGGGGTGCGCGCAAGTCGCCGGCAAAACGATCGCGATACGCAGAAGTTCATGCGCGATCGCACGCGTCTTGCGGCGCTGGAAAAAGGCGGTGCCCCAGATCGGCCCATTCAAGTTTCGGCGGCATCTGAAGTGGAAATCGATGCGCGTGGTCTACCGTGTATTCAATGCGGCGGTATCGTGCATATCGATGACCACGCTGCGGAAACGATTGGCGCCGAAAGGTTACGTATTGTTCGCGTATCGTGTCCAAGTTGCGGGACGAAACGCGCCATCTATTATCGAATTGGTCTGCCCCTACCCAACTGACGAGGTGACTCCATGGTACGTAGATTTGGTTTTTCGCTGCCCGGCTTTTCGTTGCTCGTGGCATTGTTGTCTGGTTGCGGTTCGAATGACGCGAATCCTGTTCCAGGACCGTCTGCTTGCGACCTTTTGGCTTGCGGAGCGAGTCAAAAAATTTGTATTGATGATGCTGCCGTTGGTAAGCGTTGTGCCCCTTGCTCGACGGGTCAATATGCAGCACCTTCGGGGACATGCGAGTCGTTGTCAGGAACAGTGATTTCGCACGAATTTTCTGAATTTGCGGTCGAGCCCGGGGAAGAAGTGTTGGGGCTTTGCCAAAGTTTCACCCTAAACAACGCGACGGAAATATGGGTCAATGCTGTCGAGCTGGAACAGGACCAATGGTCGCACCATTCCAATTGGACGTTCGTTCCATCGGATAGGTTCGACGGGCCCGATGGCGTGTGGAAATGCGGCGATCGCGACTATGACCAGATCACGGCTGCGCTTGCGGGCGGCGTGCTTTATGCGCAATCCACGCAGGCCACTCGGGAAGTGCAGAAGTTTCCCGACGGTGTTGCCGTAAGGATTCCACCGTATTCACGGATCATTGGCGACGTACATCTGTTGAATGCGTCGAGTTCCCCGGCTTCGGGTTCGGTCAAGATAAGCCTTTATGGAATTCCCAAAGAAGAAGTCGCTCACAAACTCGTCCCGTTTCACCTCAATTATCACGGTTTGGCCATTCCGCCGCATGCCAAATCGCGGTTCGTCGGCGAATGCATCCTGACGGACAAATTCGCGGCAGCAGGGGAAAAATTCAACCAGCAAGTTTATTTCATCTTGCCACATACGCACGCGATGGCTGCCGGGTTTTTTCTGGAAATCCTCGGTGGACCTCGTAATGGCGAAAAGATCATCGAATTGCCCCAATACGACGGCGAGGCGCACGGTCGCGTCTATCCAAAACCGATCGATATGACCGGCGCGGAAGGGTACCGTTTTGGCTGCGAATACCACAGCGATCGTAATGAAACGGTCAAGTGGGGATTCGGCGATCAAGAAATGTGCGAGCTGCTCGGATTTGCCGAGAGCAACGTCGCATTCGAATCCAACATCAACACGGCCGAAGAAGTGGGCGCCGATGGCGACGTGCGGATTTTTTCGTCGAGCTGTAATACGCTCGCGTTTGCGTGGGATCACAACAAGGCGGGCGGTCCCATTCCGTAGTGGCGGCATAACGCGGGGTTTTACCCCGCACCCCTCCAACGAGCGAGAACGAGGGGCTCCGCGCCCCTCGACCCGCGCAAGGGGTAATACCCCTTGACCCGTACATTGGTTCGTCCGCGATGCGGTCGAACCAAAAGGTTCATGAAGTTATATTTTTAATGCGTTTATTTGGCGGACTCGAGCAATGTTCGCCATGCTCCGCGCGCGGCTTCTACTGTGTCG
>JANORL010000082.1:0-6558 GCA_031415295.1 Polyangiaceae bacterium
TCCGTCCAGATTTTCGTATTGCTTGGAACTTGCCGGTCGTCCGCCGTAGGAACGACCCGCTGACCACCGAGACAGGGCATGCACAAAAGAGCCATCGCCGCTGGTGCGAGCAGGCTCGATGCTGTCGCGAAGAGAATGGCGATGAGATGAGTGAAAACGCGAAAGGTCATGAATTCCTCCTTGGCCGCATCAAGGCAAGCATTGATTGAGCAAAATGCTCACTCTGCCCGCCGGTATGCCATTGCTATAGCTGTTCATGATTGCCAGGTCGAGTTTGGCGTCGCCATTGAAGTCCGCGGCGGCGATGGCGTTCGGGTGCAATCCCCCCGTGACGTAATATGCCTCGGGTCCGAAAAAGCCACCGCCAACGTTGCGTTTCACGGAAAGCAGATGCGTAAGCTTTACGATGTCGGGCACTCCATCACCACTCAGGTCCACCAATGCCGCGGCTTCGTCCGATCCAATGGGGGAGCCGAATGTGCCATTTCCTTGATTCCGTCGTACGCCACACGCGCTGATATCAGGAAAACCGTCGCCATTGACATCACCAACGGCCAGCGCTTGCACGCAAAAGCCACCATTGACGGGTAAACTCGAAGCCTTGACAAAATTTGCACTCCCCTGGTTCAACAGGATCTCGATCGTCATGGACTGGCGGTTTCCGTAGGCCAGATCCACGTGTCCATCGCCATTGAAGTCGGCTGCTTCGAGAGAAGGGCCAAGTCTCCACAACGTTCCCCCGTCGATATACTGTTGGCTTTCTACGAAGGTACCATTGCCTTGGTTGACGAATACATGCAGCATATACTTGGAGAAACTCTCATTGCCGGATTGCCCGAGATCCGTTTCGCTTCCAATCGCGAGATCCGGTAGATTGTCACCATTGAAGTCCGCAGCGATGGGGACAGATACCCATGAATCGGGAGCCGTCCAAACCGTTGGCGGAGGTTGTCCGAACGTTGCGCCACCTTGATTGTACATGATTTGCAGTTGCCCAAGTTGCCCAAATTGCTCATCGGAAATTCCTGCAAGATCAATCGTGCCGTTAACGTCGAAATCTGCCGCTGCCAGGCCCTGGAAACGTGCATTTCCCGGGTACGCGATTTCCGCCCCCAGGACGCCATTGCCTTGATTCATGAGCACACCTGCGTCGGTTGCAAGATCGGATCGGCCATCTCCGCTGAAATCGGCCGCAACGATCACGGGGTGATAAAAGTCAGCGACCGTTGCGTAGGTGTCGATATTGGGCGCGTACGTTCCATTCCCCAGATTGAACAAAACTTCGAAGTCGTCATCGCCCCAAAGGGGCCAATGGGCCGCGACGACGCCAAGGTCGGTTTTCCCATCCTGGTTGAAGTCGGCTGTCCGAATCGAATGGCCACCATAGTCCGAATCGAATGGCCACCATAGATGGAGGCATAGTTGACCGCTGGCGCCAAAACACCATTTCCTTGGTTTCTCAGCACCGCTACATTGCCGTATTGTTCACCGCCGTATATCGTGACGACATCGAGCAGGTTATCCCCATCGACGTCGGCAACAGCAATGTCCGACATCCAAAATCCCGCGGGGTACGTGATCGGAGCGCCGAATGTACCATTGCCTTGATTGAGCATCACGTCGACGCCATACTTCGTTCCGAGCACGATGTCCAGCAGGCCATCGCCATTCAAATCTCCTGTCGCGATGCGATCGGGATCGACTCCAACCAGATAATCGACCGGTGGAGCAAATGTCGCATTGCCTTGATTCATGAGCATGCTCAATTTCCCATTCGACGCGTAGACGACATCGTCGAAACCATCGCCATTCAGATCCGCGGCAGCAAGGGCACCCGGCTCGTTCACGGTGATGGTTGCTGCTGCTCCAAATAGCATATTTCCTTGATTGAGCAGGACGTTTATCTCTTTTTTGAAATTGTGTGCGGTAATGATATCTGGTAAACCATCGCCATTGATGTTCGCAATGACGAAGGCCGTGGGACGAGCAGGTGTTGGATACTCGATCGGTGGCGCAAAGGAACCATTGCCTAAATTGTACAAGACGGTCACCAAATCCTTCCACGCGTCGTGCAGGCCAACCACGTCGAGAGCACCGTTGGCGTCAAGGTCAGCCAGCGCAATGGTACCGGGCTCCGTATCGAGGTCGATTTTTCCGATTTCGGCAAAATGCCCATTGCCTTGGTTATGCAGGATGCGCACGCCCTGATGAAAACCATTGGAAAACCATGAATCCACAACGGCCAGGTCAGGAACCCCGTCACCATTCAAATCACCGACGGCGCTGTCGCCAAGTTTGTCCCCTATCCTGGCCACAAAGCGCGGGACCGGCGGATGAGGTAGTCCAATCGTGCTCGTGCATGGAGAGCACGCGCCAGTACAACAAACGTTGCTCGTACAATTCCCGCTTTGGCATTCTTCGACGGCATTACACGTGCCACCACTTGGTTTGTCGGCTACACACATGCCGCCATACGTCGCCGGGTCGCAATAATCACCGATGACGCAATCGAGGTGGCTCGAGCATGGTGCACAAGTATTCGCATCACAAAAGCCGCTTTGACAATCGGTGCTGGTTTGGCAGGGCAGACCGATGCACTCGCCGCAAGCGTCACCACCACAATCGACGCCCGTTTCGTTTCCATTTTGCGCGCCATCCGAACACGTTGCCGGAACGCACGTGTTTGTCCCTCCAGCCAGATCGCAAACGTACCCCATCGTCGTACAATCCGCATCGACGTTGCATTCGACGCATTGCCCAGCGTTGGGCCCGGCAGGATCACCGCACATCGTGCCACCACTCTGCGCACATGTGCCGGCAATGGGCGTGAATACATGTTGACCGCTGCTGCATGTATCCGCAGTGCAATCGTTGAGGTCATCCACAGGATCGTTATCGTCATTCACGATCGCGACGGTACCTGCACCATCGCAGACTTTTCGTCGACAATCGCCCGCCAATTGCCCTGCCAGGGTTGGCGTGCCGCTCGGGACGGCCGCTATACCACAGGCCTCCATTTCGCATGTGCCGACCAAACATTCATTCATCGGGTCGGAGCATTGCGATGGGTCCGCACAGGTTATGCCTGCGTCCTCCACCGAACTGTCGGATTCGCCCGCGTCAGTTTCGCCTGCGTCAGATTTGTCCGCATCGACTTCACCTGCGTCCGTCGCGCCTGCATCCGGAATTGGATTCGGCTGCAATTCGCATGCGGTTGTCGCAAGCAAGAGCGACAAACACACAGAAGAACGACGCCAATGGATCGGATAGGAAATTTTCATGGTGGGGCGCTACCTCGCAGTTTGCAAGTGGGTTTCGTTGCTCAGCGTGGAAAAACATTCAAGCTCGATGCGTCTTTGCGTATGACGCGACGCGTGCGGGCAATTGCGTCTGATACGTACGGAATTCAGCGACCCGTCGCTCCTTCACGGCCCGTATTTCGCCAAGATGAATCCACTTTTGCCGACAAGGGGCGGGCCCCAGCCCAGATCCAGTGTTTGTCCGTCGCTTCCCATGAGCACTTCGCTCGCTGCATTGCCACCTAAAAACTCGGCTCGGTGGGTCGGCCGCCGCGAAGTCGACAAGTACTTGCGTTGCGGGAGGCTCGAATACGGATTCATTCGAGCGGTTTGCGGGGCCACATATCATCCGACGGTGCAGGCGATCGAGTCAAAATTGCGACCTGTGCTCTTGGGATTTCTCGTTTCGATCATCCTCACGGCCATCGCGCGCCATAAATCCGCAACCACTGAAACCAGTTGAGTGTTGCGAGGTTCAGGACGTCCCTTGCGAAAGCTCCTCCGGTACGCGCTTATCTTGCTGGCCATTTTGGCGATTCCAGTTGTCTTTATTTTCATCACCCGTTCTCGTATTGGACTCCTCGGTCCGCATGTGGTGCAGCCGTCTCTCGCTCGTCTTGATGCGCCGCTCGATGCAGCGGTCTGATGTAACGCTCGCGTTTGCCGGCGCCGATGCACAGGTGCGTCCGCACGTGGAGAAAAGTCGTCATCGACGCGCACTTGTCGCCGGAAACGCAAACTCACCGATGCGGTGGAGTCGTCGAGGATACCGGAACTCGACGACGACGTTCACGGGCAGCCGCGCAAAGTTCGAAAATGGCGCTTTGTTTGGACTAGGTACATCGTCGTGCCAATGCGGCTTTCGACGCGATCAACAAAAGAGGGCGAAGGGACCGTCACGGGCGGCAAGATATCGCAAACCGTGACGCATGGCGCAAGGGGATTTGTGGATTTCTCGAGTAGCTGCCTGGACCATTTCCCATTTTTGAGAGGACGAGCGCAACATCCCTCACCCCTTTTCAACCCGCAAACGTAGCCTTGGCCACGCTTATTCGCGATCGCGGTTGTCCAAATGGCGTTCCGGCGGCCGACTGACGCGATCATGCATGCGCCAAATCGTATTCCGAATGCCGACTGACGCGATCATGCATACGCCAAATCGTATTCCGAATCCCATTCATCGTCATGTGTCACGTGCCAACAAGCATGCGGCGCCGTCACGAAGCGATATGCGGGTTGCCAACACGCGTTTTCCTGTGGCGACGAGCGATCTGTTGCGTTGCGAATCGCGTGGTACAATCCGGGAGACGTGATTGTGCGTGGTCAACTAGGCATTACGACGCGTCGGAACGTGATGGGTCACGCATGCATCGCTTCAAGGCCGTTCCAGGGCGCGAATCAGCCGCCAGTTGGAGGCTCGGCAGGCGCTGGTGGAGGTGCTTCGGGGGCATCGGGTGATTCGGGCAGGCCAGCGCGTCGTCTTGCCGTGGGCCTGACAGTATGCGCAAGTTCGTCACGGCCAGCAAGGGCAAACAATGCGGCAATGACGTCCGCTGAACGCGGATAAACGGTCGACCAATCGGCCATTGATTCGTTTTTTGCAGCCTGCGTGAGCTGACTTTCTCGCCTTTCGCGTTCCACGTTCGCAAGTGCCGTTTCCACGGCTTCGCGAGATGTTTTGACATCGTCGGCCACATCCATGGGATTGACGGTAAGGCTTTTTTTCTTGGGCGTCTCGGTCAGGGGCCGCGTGCGCAACAATTCTTCGACATTTTTAGCAAAATGAACGAGCAACTTGGCATCTTCGGGAATGGGCGCACTCAATCCGTAGGCCGAAGCCACTTCGGGTCCGTAATTCGTTGTGAATGTCGAGCGATACGACACGAGGAAAGCTCGGAGATCTACAACGGATTCGTCGCGCTCCCGCCGATGCGGGTCGTCGTCGAGCAATTCGAGCGTATGGGCCATGTCATCATTGACGAGTTTCGTGGTCGTTAGCGCCAGGTATTGACGAATGGCAGCCATAACGCCAGCCATATCGAGATTTGCGGGCACGCCGCCGGGAAAGAGTAATTTTTCGAGTATCGGGACAACTTCAGGACCGTGATTGTCGATTGCGGCAATGACGGTATTGCTGATGGAAACCCGATCCGCGACCATTCGCGAAGCTTTCAACTCCATGCATCCACCTCCATGAACGAGCGTCATACACGCGTTTTGTGCGGATGGGAAGAAAAAAAAGACAGGACATCAGGATGGCATGAGGTTGATGGTCTTCCGTTCCAACGCGGAGTTCGTGCCTTGCCGATATTGTCCTGCGGTCCCAAGACCGACGACGACACAGACAAGCTACCAGATACGCGTTTGGTTCAACAATGGCACAGGGACGTGTAGCAGCGCGGGAGATGATTCGCACACGTGGACGGCCAAGCAGCCCATTGCGGTGGACATCAATGGCGATGGCAAAAACGGCATTGGGTTGCAAGGTCACGGGACGCATTTGCTGAGAAGGACGCTCACGGTACCGCTGCTGCCGTTCGCTACAGCGAGGTCGATCTTGCCGTCGGCGTTCAGGTCCGCCGCCGCGACCGAGTAGCCGCCCGAGCCCGTGGGGAAATCGACCTTGGGGAAGAAGGGGCGATCGCGATGCGCGACGCCCCAGACTCAATGGCTTATTGGCAGCAGAAGAATTGGTTGTAGAGGCACACGCCGGGCATCGGCTGAAACTGACACGTTAGGCCGGCGTCGCACGTGTTGTCCTGGTTGCACGGTTCCAGCGCGCTCCCGGACGGAAGACAGCATTGATTCAAGTCTACACAGGTCGTGTTGTCGTTAGGGAACGTGCACGCCAAACCCGCGGTCGTTTCGCACTGCGGCGGCGCATGGCGAGCAAGCCGAAAGCAAGGAGGCCGAGAGAGGCATGGGAGGAGGTTGTCGAGGAGGATCCGGTGGTGCAATCGCAGCCTCCGTCGGCGGTGATTGGGGGGTTACCAGCACCTGCGGAACCACCGGCACCTGCGGAACCACCTGCACCAGCGGAACCACCGCTGCCACCTTGATTCGTGCATGTACCGTCAAGGCATTGGCCATCGGCGCATGACATCCCGTCAGCAGCATTCATGTCGGCGGGGCAATCATTCATTGCACCGTCGCACGCTTCGACAACGTCGCACGCTCCTGCGGACGCACGGCATTCTGTACCGGCAGCGATCTTCGTATCCGCGGGGCAATCATTCACCGCGCCGTCGCACGCTTCGAC
>JANORL010000083.1:0-11167 GCA_031415295.1 Polyangiaceae bacterium
GCGGCCATCGCTTGATTTGGTGTTGCTTCCGCGTAGAAGTTGCAAATAATCCACCACCAATAATTTTAAATTATGCATACGTTTTAAACGTCGTGCGCGGGTGCGAAGTCCTGCGATAGAAAGCGCTGGTGTATCGTCGATGAAAAACGGCATCGCCGCCATTTCGTTGCTGGTGCGTACCAGATGCGCGAATTCGTCGCCGGAAATCGTGCCTTTAAAAATGCTCGATGAATTGAGCTTGCTGGCGCTCGAGATCCGATAATGCGACGTGAAATCGACGCGAGATGTCACTCGTAATGATCTCGACGCGGACCAACCCCACCTGATCTTCGAGCACGGACCACGTAAGGGACGGATTCGCCGTGCGCCCCAACATGACGTCGCCCAATGAAGCCGCCGCATTCGGCGTGGCGGCATCCGTCAAGGCCTGTACGTAGCAGTAAAACACATTCGTGGCACTTGGGACCAAAACAGCGCCGACGGCGTTGTTCCCCGTATTCCCCGTGGTTAGACACGTTAGATTGATGGCTGGAAGCCGATCGATCGAAACGATCGGATTGCCCATGGTGTAGCGTCCAGGTCCTTTGACGCTCCAATGGGCAACTCCTGCGTCGTCTCCCAACGTCATGGGAATCATCGACCCTAGGTTTAATGCATTTACGCCGGATACTCGAACCACCGGGGAAAACGCTGCGGCTTGCGCCGTCAAGGCAAAATTCGGATACGGAATCGGGACGACAGCCGGTCCTACTGGCGTTAGGCATACATCCGGAAATCCAATATTCATTCCGACACCGCGATTCGTAGCAGGCAGCATGGTTCGCTCCTATCCTAGATGGACTTCCTTGCCGTTGATGGAAACTTTTTCTTCCGTCAAAATCGTCGCACTCTTGGCTTGGGAATGCATCGATCCTTCAACGACGGTATGCGTTTGTCCCGCATGTACACTCAATACTTCTTGTACCCGTTGACGGAGGGTTTTGAATGAATGCGCCACTTCCGAAGCAATCATCCGGATTTTTTGCGTCGTTACGGAAAAATCTTGTGCGCGCACTTCGACGCCGCGATCGGCCGTGATACGTAGCGTCCCGCCCGCAGACAATTCCGCATCCGCAGGAAAACGCAATACTGCTGGACCCTTACCGTGAATGACTCCAATAATCCAAAACCCGTCGTCTTTGCCAATCACCAAAACTTCATCGCCTACGCATGCTTCGTAGGCATAAGCGAGCGCCAAGCGTGCCCGTTCTCGATGGCCACGCGGTAGCTCGACCTCGACTTCGAGCGCTCCGGATTGCAGCACGCTGGCTGGACCCAAATACAGGGCCGTATCGGGCTTGTCTTCGATTCGTAATCGGGCCACGGTCGACATGGGTTCTCCTCCGTTAAACTCTTTCACGTGGTGGTGGACGGTAACTTTCGGCCTCGAGTCGGTCGATATCGGTTCTGCGTACGCCCAGCAGATTGGCGCCTTGAAAAAGTGCGCCGGAATCACGCACAGCGTGCAAGTTTGCCCGCGTCAAGTCCGCATTCGAAAAATCCGTTTCACGAATATCGGCATGCGAAAAGTCTGCCCATTCGAGTCGCGCGCCACCAAAGATGGATCCTTTGACAGCGGCCCCCATCCACAATGACTCGCGCAAATTCGCTTTTCCAAAATGGACAAAACCGGCTTGTGCTCCCGTCCACGTCGTGTGACGAAGTTGTGCTCCCGTCAGACGCGCACCATTCAGCACAGCCTCGCCGAAAAACGCTCCTTTGGCTTGCAATCCCGACAGATCCGCGGCTTCCAACTTGGTGCGCCAGAAACTCGCTTGTGTCGCTGTAGCATTGACGAGTTTTGCGCCGGACAGGTCCGCATCCGTAAACTCAGCATGCGTAAAATCGCATCCCGTCAGATTCATTCCGCGCAAATTTGTCTTTTGAAACGAACACCGCTGCATCGACAAACCTGCGAGGCGCAAACTCCCCAAGTCTACGCCAGTAAAATCCACGGTCTTGAATGTCGTCCGTTCGATGACCGCTCCGGCAAGGTTTGCCCCGGAAACGTCGGCTCCCCACAAGAATGCGTGCGATAAGATGGTTCCATCAAGAATGCTTCTACTTAGGTTCGTCATGACAAGCCGTGCGCCTTCAAGTCGCGCACCCGACAAATCGGCTTCCTGCATGATCGTCATTTCCAGGTCTTGACCGGAAAGGTCGACTTGAATCAGCTTCGCGCCAGTCAATATGCATCGCTTCAAATTGGCTTTGGTCAGAATCGCGCCCGACAGATCGCACTGCGAGAGGTCGGCCATTTCAAGATTCGTACCGGCCAAGTTGGCTCCGCGCAGACAAACTCCACGCCACGACGTGAAAAACAGATCCCGATTGGCAAAATCTGCGCGTTGCGGTTCGCCAGGTACCTCCTCGAGAACGACGCCTTCGCCGCGGTCACGATCGAGTTTGCTTAGAATGGCCCGATCGAATTGGCACTTAGACAAACTTTGGGGAAGCGTCGCGCAGCGCAAATCCGCTTCGTGGCCCATGACGGTGTCGAACGTAGCGGTGCTGAAATCTGCGCGAATGGCCACTGCATTCGCGACGATTGTTTGTTCGAACCGCGTTTCCGCAGCGCGAACATCCGTCAGATTGGCACGCGCCAAAATCGCTCGCACGAGCAACGCTCTGCCCAGATCGGCGCCGCTCAAGTCTGCACCTTCGAGCACTGCTTCCGTCAAGTCGGCGCCGCGTAAGGATGCTCCGCGAAGATTGGTCCGCATGAGAGCGGCTCCACGAAGGTTCGCGGAAGAAAGGTCGGCCCCGTCGAGGTTTGCCCGGATGAGTTTGGCATTGGCAAGATTCGCTCCGCGTAAACTCGCTCCGGCAAGGTTTGCCCCAAATAGGTTTTCTCCCGATAAATCGATTCCATCGAGTGTTGCGCGTTCGAACGATTCTCCCGCTCGGATACGTGCAGCCAGTTCGGCGGGCGTCATGATCCAACCTCCAGCGTCGAGCGATTCAAATTGGCGTCCAAGAAGTTGGCATCTTGTCCGCGGGTGGCCGTGAAGTTTGCCTCGTACAGGTTTGCCCCAATGAACTTCGTACGCGATACCGTCGCGTGTGAAAAATCGGCTTGGAAAAGGTTAGCCCGCGAGGCGTCAGCATTTTCGAGTTTCGCCTTGTAAAACCTGGCTTGGGGGAGGTTGGCACAAGCGAACGACGTGAACGCGCCCGAGATACGAGAGAAAAATGCTCCGGGCAGCTCGGCGTGCGAAATGTCCGCATCGTCGAGATTCGCTCCGTCGAAAATGGGTTTGTTTCCACGCGTATCGGCAAACGACGCGAGGGTCAGCTTTGCACCATTGAAGCTCGCTCCGCCGATATGGGCACCGACGAATTGGGCTTTTGTTCCTCGGCATTTCGACAATTGCGCATGACCAAGAGATGCAAAATGGAAAGACGCGGATTCGAGATTGGCTTCCGTGAAGTCTGCATGCTCGAAATTCGTATTGTCCGCTCGCACTTCGCTCATTTGTGCACGAACGAATACGGCGTAACCTGCACTGGCGTGCGTGAACGTAGCGCCGTCGAGAATGGCGTCTTCCAAAAATGTCGTTTCGAGCATAGCATACGAGAAATCAGCGTGGCGTGCGTGGACGCGGGCGAGGTTGGCGCGACGCAAATCTGCGGAAACGAGTTTCGCGCCTTCGAGGTTCGTTCTAAAAAGAATTGCATCGCGAAGATTCGCCCCCGATAGATCCGCACCGGACAAGTCCGCACGCGTGAGAATGGCCGCTTCGAGGTTTGCCCCGCGTAAATCGAGGCCTTTCAAATCACGTCCCGTCAAATCCTGCTCGGACAAATCCCTTCCAGGTCCCGGGGCATCTGTCGATATGGGGCCAGTTGGCGGCCGGTATGCAGGGTCGAGTTTCGCCCACCGTTCGTCATGCGGTAATGCTTCGAGTTCAGCGAGTTTCTTTTCGAGTGTTTCGCGTTCTTTTTCCGGAAAATCTTGTTTGGCCGTGGCTTCTTTGATACGCGCCACTTCTTCGAGGGTGCCCCGCATGGTTTTTCGAAGTCCGAGAGGCGGCAAAACCCCCGGCTTGTTGATGACCATGGGTGGTGGAGAATCATCCAGTGCCTGGGCAGCTTTGGCGAGGTCCGGACCGATGTCTTTGTCGTTCTCGTTGGCTTTTTCACGCGCGTTGGCAATGCTTTTGCCAATCTCGTCGACGATGGTCGCGCCATACTTGCCGAGCTTTTGGTCGACTCGGGCCGCAATAGGATCGAGGTCGCTCCGCAATGGTACCGGCTCGCCTCGCTTTTCCGCTTCAGCGCGAGCAATGACGTCGGCGAAATCCGCGGGCATGGCTTCGGCGAGGCCCACCGGGTCTTTCTCGAATGCGAGCAGGATATCGCGATAATGAGATTCAGGCTTGGGTTTTTCCTTCAGATCTTCGGAAACGACGAGCAGTGTGCTGACGTCCTCCAAATCGTGTTCACGCACTTCCGTTACGCCGCGAAATGACAACTCGAGCACATTACGATCCAGGTCGGCGAGTAGCGTATCGAGCGACATGGGAATTTCGCGAAAACGTTTTTGATCGTCGTTTACGAACGCGCGTATACGTATGCCTGGCAGACGGGAACGGAGGGTGGGCACCGACGCATGGAGATTTTGGAACGATATGTCTTCGTCGCCGCGCAAGTAACCCTGGAGTTGTTGATCACGTGACGCCGAACTAAAAAAGGACCAATCGAAATCCTCAGCGTAAAACGGTGCGCGTTTGTCTTTCCAGCTCTTACCGTAGACGGTACCCATCTTGTTTGTCCGAGCGACCCATGCTGGTGAAATCGGGCCAAACCCAGCGGGTTTTGGACGATCCGAGATGTTCTTGATGGGTTCGTGCGGGTATTCGATGTTGGGAAGTTCGTCGCCTACACCTTTGCCGGCGGGATTGTCGGCGAATTCGGGGCCGCCAAACGCCTGATTCCAAGTTAATGGAAGACTCGTAAAGGCCAGGGGCACCGAAGCAATGGCGCCGATTCGACTGTCCGACCACGCGCGGCGACCGACGACGCGTAATGTTTTCGACCACGCGCCGACGGCAAATCGCACCAGACACTCCGTCATGGGAATGCCCCCAGCGGCGTGGCAATGCCCCTTGAAAAACACCTCGGCATTGAGCTTGAAGTCGGCAAAGTCACTCGGAAAAAGGCACGCTCCTTTTTGCTCTTCGTCGCCGGGAGCAAACGTTTCGCTCGACAAAAACCGCTGATCTACCGCCTTGTCGACGATGGCGAGCGCCCCTGCAGAATCAATGGCATACGTCGCGCGAACGACGAGCATCATTTCCGGCTGTGGAGGGCGCCGCGCTGTGAGTTTGGTGCCGATGAGAAAAGGTGTCAGGTTCTTTGTAAGCATGATTGAAGTGTCGTCAGTCTCTAGATTCCAAGCTGCACACTAAGCGCTTTGACACCTACATTTATTGCCGTTGTTTTTTCTTCCAGCGTTTGCGTGGTGCTCGTCAATGCTGTAAACATCGACTTTATGGTGACGATATCGTCTTTCAAAGCGACTCTCTTATTGAAGGAGTCCCAATCGTCGTGGTCGCCGATATTGAATTCTCGCGAATAACCGAACGTATAGGAAACCCTGGTTCCCAGTGAAAATTCGCCCAGGACGGGGACGATGCTCACGGTGCCTTTGATCCCAACAATTTCCGTTTCGAGCTGTACGCCGGCAATCGTCAGGCTTCCAAGAGCGCCGGCAAGCGTGGTTTCCATCGCTGCACCTACAATTGTCAGATCGGTCGAAGTGCCAACGTCCGTCTTGGTGTTGGTCGAAATGGCGTACGTTTCCTCGAACATCGCGGGTACGCGACGCGTTGCGCTTCCCGTTTTCGATGTAATGGTTCCGCCGCAATACGTCGATTCCGTGATCGTTGCGGTGACATCCGTGAGCGAACTCGTTATATCCGCATACGTATTTTCCGTGATACTGGGAACAGGTAAGTTCGAGCTGCCCGTGTAGCTCTCGATTTTGCTCGCCCAGGTTTTTTCGATGATCGCGGGATTGCCGTAGGGTTTTCCGAATTTTTCGCTAAATGGTTCCGGCCGTTCGGATCCGGTGGTGGATTCTTTATGATCCCCATACCAGTGCTCGTAAAAATCTCCCGCAAAGTCGCTCGTTTGATTAAAGTTGTTGGTCGTGTTTTCGAGGTGCCACGTGCCGAGCCCGTTTTTTTGGCCGAACGTACCAGGACGGAATTCGAGCCGTACGCTTGCGCCGGGCATTGAAGCGGGACCGAGATCTTGGATATGGCCACCGGAAACGTCCCAGCCGCCAGAGCTCTTCGGGTCATCTTGTCGGTGCATGACGACCATCTTGTAGTTGCCACGGATGACTTCGACTTTGTCACCATACGTCGTTGAAACGCGATTGCCGTCCGAATGATCCCACCAGCCACCGCGCGAGAACAAAGCGGCACTTTGTTCGAGACGACTGTCTACGGGAATCGTGCCGTCCTGCTCATGCTTTGTTCGTTGGTCGGCCAGAAAAACGCCGCGGTCTTTGATCCAGACATCGGGCTCGTCAGGATCGTCAGGATTGACCTTAGGTTGGAGCCGTGCGACACCGACATCGGTAAGATTATCGACCTCCGCACCAAAAGGCAGCGTCGCAGGCCCACCTTGCGACGTGGAGACGATTGTGGCTTGTTGGGCCAATTCGTAGGCCCGCTGCACCGCCCCACCCGCGCTGGCCGCACTTTCGTGAAATGAACCCATGCGCAAGAACGAAGTCATCGGCTGACTTCGTCGATCCGCAGAGGCGTCTCCAACGGGATCGTTTGCGAAATCCGGTACGGAAATCAAAAAATATTTGCCTGCCGCCGTGAGTTCATCTGCCATGGTCGTTTCTCCTTATGCGAAATCAGTTGTTTTAATGCAAATGGATGTGAAAAGTATTGCCCCACCATTCATGCGCGTAACATTCGTTCGCATGCGCTTCGCAATTCTTCGAGCTTGTCTGGCGTGACGTGTAATGTGAGTTTTTTTTCGTCGTTGTCCTGCCCATATCCCAGCGTGAGTACTGCCAAGCGCGCACCACCAGTATTACCACGACTCGAGGCGAGCACCGAATCGATCCGCCATTCCACCGAACGCAACACATGCCCATGGTCTGCCACCGACGCTCGAAATGCGCCGGCACAAAGGGACGCTCGTGCTGCTTCGTAACGCGACAGCAAAATCGGTGCAATGATGACCGCTTCCGGGGTAATCGCTCCGCCACACAATTTGACGATATCTTCCTCGAAGTGCAATCGATCGAGATTTCGAGCGCAAGCTTCCCGCACCAAAAATCGACTCGCCTTGAGCATTCGTCCGAGAACGTTCGGATGCACGTCATGTGTGCGAGCGAATGCGTCGAGTGTCTCATCGATAGAATCGGGAACAGGGTCGTTCAATGCTGGTCCAAGCGCATCCCAAAATCGTATCCGAGCGGCTTCTGGCAAACTTGCCAGCAGGCGCAAGTCAGCGACAATGGCTTCCGGCGCCTTTTCGCCGTTGAGGCAATGGAGCGGGACCGTCATGCGTCCTTCATTTCAATGAGAATGCCGGTGGCCGTCTTGATGCGGTGAATCGGTGCGCAGTTTTGTGCGACGGGCGAAGGCGTAATCGGGTTTGGCGCGGTCATGAGAATGATCGGGCGATCGGGATCTCCATCGACGAAACCGACGAGCACTTCGGTGCCTGGCTTGAGCGGGAAATGGTGGCCGTAATTGGCACCGGAATGTGGTTGGGCCATACGAATACGACGCGAAACGACTTGACGATCTCCCGTTTGGGAAGTGTCGAACATCAAACGCACGAGGTACCGGCCGTGTTCGTCGAGGCGTGCGAACAAGCTTTCCGTTCCTTCGATTTCATGGGCAATGACCCCATTGACGACGCCGTGAATGCGAGGTTTCGGCGTAACGCGTGCCGGGCGATAAGGGATGGCCGATTCAATCGCGTGGAACGTATTGGTATACGGAACGTCTTGATTGGCGCCGAAAATCGCCACGGGAAAACGCCCGGAATGGATCACCTCAGTAATGAGAAAATCAGTATCCCCCAATTTCGGATGCCCTTCGAGCGTGAATCGACCGGCCGAGGCAATCCACGGTAGGTCGCTTTCCAGTTTGAAGACACGGTGCTTCGATTCCGTTTCTTCCGCGCGGACTTGGGCTAGGCGCAATGCTTCGTCCGGTGTTTTGCAATGCGCGCCATATTCGACGAGGCCTCCGCCAAACCCCGAAGGCGCCTCGGCGCTGCCGGTAGGATCGACGAGCGGCAAGCGATAGTTGTAATCATGTACGACATGCGCTTTCGGAACCACACGCGTCGTGCTTTCCACGCGGTAAATATCGCGCTTGTCACCGCGCGCTCGGAATGGAATGACTTCGTGCCCTGTAAGCAATGGGCATGCGTCATTGGCGTCAGTGAACACCATCTTGTCAACGCCTGATTCATGTTCGAAGAAAAAAGTAATCCCTTCGTGCTCGGAAAGGCGCGAAATGAAAGCGAGATCCGATTCTTGGTATTGCACGACGAATTCGCGCGGTAGATATGAATTCGATAAACGAAATTCCACATCGTCAGCGCCGAGTCCCACCAATTCGAGTTTTTTCTTGATGATATCCGGTGTGGACAAGTCCATGAAAATTTCTTGTGTCCGTACAAGTGTCAGCCGGTGCGCTCGCGGTACCAGTTGCAGCCGATAGGAGCGAGTTTCCGGTTGCGTATCCAGAAAATCATCAATAGCGGCGATCATGCCGTGAATGCGACGAACGTCATCGTCCCCAACCTGGAAAACGAGCGTGGCGGTCGCACCTTCGACAGCCGCAAGGTCGAGCCCTCCAGGTGTCGTCGTAACGATACCGATGGCGATTTCAAAAGGACGTTCCAGACTTTCGCGACCCGCGATTTCGTAGATCTGCACGTCGTCGCAGGCAAAGTCGGCGGATTCTAGGCGAACGTGGACGAGGTCGTCGGGCATGTTGACAGACAACCAGAGCTTTTTCGCGGCGTCAAGAGTGAATTGTGCGTTCACAGAATGGGCATTGGTGACTCGTCGCGTCGCGAACGTCTCAATCACTTGCCATTACGATAGGTACAGTTGGACGACATACGTTTTCGATTTTTCTATGCACAGACGTTCATCGCGCATAGCGTAGCTGACGTGCCGAGCGCGGGGACCGGAATCACGAAGGGGGATGGAGCACACCACGAGGCGCGGATCATCATCGTCGATGATGATCCGACGAACGCTGACCGCATGCAAGTGATATTCGCGGACCCCTCGTTGCGAAAGCTCACGCAGAAGTTTTCGGCCCAGGGTAATCCTTTCTCGGTCGCGCATGGCCCCTTCGGTCCCCCGTCGATTCTTGTAGATACTGCGTCGTCCGCGCAAGAAGCGATATCATTGCTCCGAAGCCGTCTAGAAGCGCAGACGCCCTATTCGGTCGTCTTGATGGGACTCGAGGGGGGGCGAGGTATCGATACGCTTGAACAAATGCTGGCGATCGACAAGGATATTCAAGGCATACTCCTGGTCACGCCTCTGCATGCACAGTGGGAAGAGATTGTGACGCGTTTACCGAGCGTTGCCCGCTACGTCATCTTGAGCAAGCAATGCAGCCCAATCGAAATTCTGCAATCAGTCAGTTCGCTCGGAACGAAGTGGGCGTTGGCTCGAGCGCACAATGCCGCAAGGATCCAAATCGCGGCACAATCGCAACAATTCGAAGACATTGTGACGAAGCACGAGCAGCAATCATTGATGTTCGAGACGATTTTGCGCAATATGGCTGATGGAGTCGCCGCTTTCGACAAAAACCTAAAATTGATTTTTAGGAATGACGAAGCTCAACGAATTTCCGGCCCCGACATCCCGCCAGACGTACCCTTGGACGAACGCCCACGAGCGCTGGGATTTTATCGCCAGGATCAGACGACGTTGATATCGTCTCTCGAGTTGCCGGTGGCGCGTGCATTTCGAGGTGAAATTCTTCAAAATATGGAAATTTTCGTCCGAAACGCTGCACATCCATCGGGAATGTGGGTACGAGCGAGTTCACGTCCCATTCATGGCAATGATGGGTCGATCGTCGGCGCTGTAACGCTTCTACATGATGCCACGCAGGAGAAGAATACCGAATTTGAATTAATTCGGGCAAAAGAAGCTGCGGAAGCGGGAACTCGTGCAAAGTCCGAATTCTTGGCGATGATGAGTCACGAAGTCCGCACGCCGATGAATGGTGTGCTCGGCATGGCGCGATTGTTGAGCGATACGCAGCTCGACGCCGAGCAACGCAAAATGGTGCAAGCGATTCAATTCAGCAGCGACCTTTTGTTGACGATCATCAATGACATTCTTGACTTTTCAAAAATCGAGGCCGGGCAGCTCGAATTGGAAACTGTGCCTTTCGATTTGCGCGACTGTGTGAACGGGGTCATCGAACTTTTGTCGCAGCATGCTGTTGTCAAAAGTCTTTGGCTTGCGGTCGAAGTGAAGCCGGACGTGCCGCGGCGGATCTTGGGGGACGGCGGTCGGTTACGACAAGTACTCGTGAATCTCGTGAACAATGGGTTGAAATTCACCGAAAAAGGTGGAGTGACCGTGCAAATTGCACGTGAGCAAGCCGCAGAATCCGACAAGGTACGTTTGCATGTCGAGATTCGTGATACCGGTATTGGAATTCCCGATGAACAGATACCGCGGCTTTTTCAAGCATTTAGTCAAGGGGACGCATCGATCAATCGACGTTTTGGCGGAACCGGCCTTGGATTAACGATTTGTAAACGTATCGTCCAGTTGATGGGTGGAACGTTGTGGGTCGAGAGCGCTTTGGGAAAAGGGAGTACGTTTCATTTTGCGATCGACGTACACGAAGTGCTCCCGGAAAAACAATCGGCCATCGTGCCGGCTCTTTCATCTTCTGCGCCGAATCACGCGAATGCCACTTCTCAATCGTTGCGGATTTTGTTGGCCGAAGACAACATCATCAATCAAAAAGTCGCCAGCATGTTCCTTCGCCGTTTGGGTCATACGGTCGATATCGTTGGTGATGGTCGGCAAGCCATCTGTGCCGCAAAACAATCCAGCTATGACGTCATCCTCATGGACGTGCAGATGCCG
>JANORL010000084.1:0-2239 GCA_031415295.1 Polyangiaceae bacterium
GGGTAGCTTCGTCGTTCCCGACGACAGTATCCGTTGCACATCACTCGACGGTTATGCTCTCGCAGTGGGGGAACCCAGCAACGATGTGCTCAAGACCAACCTTAAAGAGTGCTCGATGCTGATCGCATTGCTCACGCGAGAAAGCCTCCTATCCGCCTGGGTCACGATGGAACTCGGTGCGGCGTGGATTTTGGACAAAACCACGTGCGCTATCCTGGCCCCGGATGTGGCTTTTAGCGAAATTCTCGGCCCTCTCAGCGGAATCCAGGCAATAAAAGCGGACCATGCGGCAGGTATCGCCGACCTGGTAACCGTTATTGAAAAACACACGAAATGGCCTAAACGTAATCCGGCCAAATCCACGAGTGCCCTCCAGCATTATGTTGAGCAAGCGAAGGCGCTCTTCGCGCCGTCCACGGACAAGTGAAATTTGTCATAGCCAAGAGCACAACCAGAACATCAACCGAACGCTCGATAACCGCTTATGATTAGCTGGTGGCGGAACCCAAAAGGAGCGCCTTGCCAAACAGATAATCGTCCGTGTGGTTCCCCAATTGCGGATTGTTCCGCACCGGATCGATAGTGCAAGCCCGGAGGCGGCGCGCCCGCCATTCATTGTTGGCGTTTCGATCGAATTGGTAATGATTGGAGGGCGTTACGACGCGAGGTGGCGACGATGGCGGTGAGGCTACGTGTGCCGCATGTCATTCGAGGGTGCTCACGTCGAGGGAAAACGTCACTTTGCCGTATTCTTCCATGACGAGGATCTTCGCTCCATCCACGACGATTTCTTTGAAGTCGCCCTTGTACATGATCTCGTCTGGCAGCGTGGTCAAAATGGGTTCTCGGTAAATCGTTTTGCCTTTTCGTTCGAGCAGCAGTGTCAACTGAAAGCGCTTCGTATCCATATCGCACAGGAGCGTGGCGTGCAGTCCGAGAGGTCGCAGCAATTTACGCTTGTCTACCCATTCATTCTTGTACCCACCTTTGCGAAAATCCTCGATTCCTCGGATGAGCACTTCGTACGGAATGGGAAAATCGCGATTGGCTTTCTCGACGGGTTTGGAACGAACCGCCACTCAGTCCTGCTCCATCGCTCGGAACGATCAGGGCTTCTCTGATTCGTCTGCTTCGCTTTTTTGCCGTGGCGCGTCTGCTACTGCACGAACTCGCACCTCAAACGTTAGCCCACGACGAGACTTTGAAGATATCTTATACTCCTTCGTGGTCGATATTTCGCGAGTGATGCACACGTAATCGTCGTATGCGATATATCGTGCAATGCGCCAGACTTCCGATATGAAATTCGGCGTGTTAGGACCACTAACGACAAGCGCGCCATTGTCGGTACCAAGAGACCACCCTGATGCCACCGCATTTTGCAATTCGATCCTCAACGCTTGAGTATTATCGTCATTCCCGTGCATTGATCTCACCATCCTGTCCGTTTCGGAATATAACTGCCGCCTTCGGCTGGTGAAAATACCGTGACGATTTCTTCGCCTTCATTGACAACCACGGCGTTTCCACGGCTGTCGCGATATTCCCACGTTTTTCGACCAACCTCATCCACTTTTCCAACCCTTGGTCACGCCCCAGTAGATAGCCACTTCTCCTTTGGTAACTTGCCATCTGCGTGTGCGCGGATTATCTCAATGGCACGAGCTTTAAGCTCGTCGATGGCCCCATTGAGCTTATGCAGGAGCAAGCTCTCGAAGTCCTCCAACTCGGTTCCAGTTCGGACGAGGCCAATTGCGCGTTCACGTAGACCGACTTGACCGAGGTAGTAAATCGTAGCCGGGCTGAAGAGGTAGTTTTCAGCTTCGTTAATGCTGATCGCGCCTGCCTCAAGCGCAACGCACAGCCCCGCACAGATGACAGCGAGCAGTCGCTCGGCCTCGTCGTTACCTTTGGCATTGAATGACAAATCCATGATACTCTCCGCTACTGGCTGCTGGGATTACTCCAACCGATCTTGACTTTGACGTCAATCGTTGTGCTCATTGCCATGTCACGGGGCCAATGCATTTTCTGAGGGCGTTCGTAATCTCCGGAAGAACAAATCCTTATTGTACACGGCTAAACTTCGCCAGTCTGGATCCTCCGAAAAAAATGCGACCAAGCAGAACTGGTCATCGGGCAGGGTACCAGGATGTGCGAGCCATGTTGCCCACGCAATTTTATGGATGAGACCTGGATGATTAAGCCGCGCCTCGATATCAGCTAGATCCTTACAGAG
>JANORL010000085.1:0-5240 GCA_031415295.1 Polyangiaceae bacterium
TGTGGCGATGCGATCTATTGGCCGAACGTGTTGCTTTTGAACTTCGGGATATCGTGGCACCGCTCGAATTGCCGTCGATGGATGAGCCGAACCCAACAACAACGCCCCCGCCTGAACCGGCCATCGTCACACCGGCGCCGATACCACCTACCACGCCGATAACGCAGCTTCCACTTCCTATCGTAAAACCCTCATTCACCAGCAGCACGTTAACGGTCCCTCATCTGGGATTTTATTTCGCTATGGGTACCGCGTGGTGGAATGCGCCGGAAGCAGCGCTGAGTACGACTCTCGGTGCGGACGTGCAATGGCCACGGTTTGGCTTGGGGATCGAAGGTCAATATGATCGGACGTGGAATTTGCCGCATGGGGGCGATTGGCGTGCGGAACGAGTCGGAGTGCTGTTCACCGCTTGCGTTCGCCATTCATGGTCGAAAAGGTTCTTCGTTCGCGGTTGCGGATTCGGCACAGTCGCGCGGTTCTCATTCGATCATCCGTTGCGCAACCCATTGGCTGACGAACCTACCACCCTAGGGATCGGTGGACGGTTTGGTGTGGGCGTCTGGTTGTGGTCGACGTTTGGTATCGAGTTGCGGGGGGATGCGGAGTACGTACTTCTGCGCCCAGGCTATCACTTAAACCGTGCGGAATTCTGGCAGCCTGCTCCCGTCACCGGCGCCCTTCGGCTCGCTTTCATCGGCGTGTTCGACGTTTTTGGAGCCAAATGAAACTTTTTTTCACGCCACGGTCGATTTGTTGGGCAGTCGGTAGCGCTCGACGCGTGTAGTTGTCATGGGTCTTTTTTTTCGGCGCCTTGCACCCAACCATCCCGACGCTGCGTTAACCGCCTTTTATAAAGCAAATGTCGCAACTGTCGTTCGGATCCTCCGCCACATAGGCGTCGACGACGCCGACATGCCGGACATCACGCAGTTGGTTTTTCTCAAAATTCACAAACATTGGGACCTATCGGCAAAGGAACGTATCAGCCCCCCACTGGAAACAATATGCCGTCAGCAGGCTGCCGAGCATTATCGGCTTTACCGTCACCGCTTCGAACGGCCGGAAGCGAACGTCGGTGTCGACAAACCTATGGAAGGCGAAGATGTGCACATGCAGCTCGAACGCCATGAACTCGATCAAATCGTCCAGCAGGTGCTGGCCAGCATGGAATCCGTTCATCGTGCTGTGCTGGTGCGACACGAATTCCAGAATGAATCGCTCGAAACCATCGCGAAAGTGCTCGAGATAGGGCGCAATACGGCAGGTGCTCGGCTTGCCGAGGCCAAGACGATTTTTCGGCTACGCGCCGAACGAATCATCGGCAAAAACCGCACAGGGATGCTGCTCTTGCCATTCGAGTCGGAAACCAACGCTACCAACTGGGACCCATCGCCCGCATTCCTCGACGAAGTCAATCGGCGTGTCTGGTCCGGGCTTACGCGAGAACTGGGCTGGCCTGAATCACCACCGCCTGTTTTGGTTGGTCGCGATGCGGAAGGCGATTCACCTCAATCAGGTGCGCGCCGTATTCACGCCGAACTGCCATTGGCTCCAACACCGAGATTGCATAAACTGGTTTATCCCGCTTTGTTGTTGGCCACATTCGGGCTTGGTTGTATCGTCGGTGCGTTGTGGTGGCCGCACGATTCACCGCTCGTTGCGCGACACATTCCGCCAATGCGTCGAGCGAACATAACAATCGACCAACGTCCACCAGAGCACGACACGGCGCCGGTTGCAATTTCCAGCGCACCGGAAGCTACGGTCGTCGTGATATCGCCATCTTCCGCGGCACCTGCCGCGCCGCGGTTCGATCGCGAGTTATCGACCCTCGAAGGCGCGCGTCGGTTGGTTTCCGAGCGGAAATATGCCGACGCATTGGTCGCGCTCCGGCAGCATGAACGGGAATTTCCCCAATGCCAGTTCGCAGATATTCGTAGCCACTACATCGCATTGGCGTTGGAAGGGCAAAAACGCACCATCTCGGCGGCTTCCGCGACTCCTTGATTTTTTCGGTCACCTGTCTTTTTGTTGTGCAGCCCGTCGTCCCCGACGCGTCTTCGCAAAAAGAGGGGCACGACGTTCGTCCGGAGGGGCATCCGGGTGTCGCGAAATGGTCGTGTCCCTCCATTTCAAGGAGACTCGTGTCATGCCGGTTCGAACGGTGGTTGATCCATTCGCACTGCAAATTGGAGTGCGTATTCGTGCCGTGAGACGAGAGCAAGGATTGTCGCTCGCCGATATGGAGAAAACGTCCGGTGTATCCAAAGGACAGTTGTCGAATATCGAGCGTGGACAGGTCTGCATGAACGTTGTCACGCTTTACAAGATCGCGCGTGGATTACGCGTTCAGTTGCTCGACATTCTGCCGACGCTGGCGAACGCGTGATGACGTCGCCATTCAACACCGTCATTGATCCCGGCCCGTCATTCTGCATACGCGCATTCGCCTGGCTGAGCTCGATATTCGCAGCGACCAGGCAACGTCCACGATTGACGGACCATTTGCCACCCATTCCCAACCGTACGCCCGTGGGAACCTTTAACGCAGACGCACGAGCTGAAACCATGCTGCTCGAAATCATGCGTGCACCATCCGAGTATGCGGATGCGGCTGTCTTGATTGCACGAGCCACACAGGCCCTGCGTAAACGCGGCGATCACGTATTCGCGGAAGGCTTCGTCGCATTCGCCCTTTCGCGAATGCCCACAGACGACGATGGAACGGTTTCGATGAAAAACTTGCGCGAGCGCGTGCACGATATGCCGACAAGGGGATCACTCGTTCCAGTCCTGCTTCGCCTCGAAGAACAAAGCGTGATTGCATTGGAAACGATACCTTGTGCTGCGCCAGGTTCGCGGTTCATTCAAATGGACGACGTGCGCATCCGCTTGATCGTCGTGCCGTAGAAGAAGAGGCGTTACGGCGACGGCGAGTGCCTTTTGTGTGTGCTGTTTCCAACGCAATGGAACGCGCTATCGTTATTCGGGCGCGCCGGTGGTCGCGACCTGGTCGCAGATACTTTCGGTCATGCAGCGATGCCGAATGCTGCATACCCATAACACATGCAGCCTTTTTGAATCCATTGACGCCCTGACGGCGCCGCGTGACCATCTCCTACGTTGGGGCATCATTGCACCAGGACGAACCAGGAGGCGAACGGCGATGCGAAACTTGAACTTGCTTTCAGGTGTAGGCGTGGCAATTGTCGGGGCGTGGTTGGCCGTGACAAGCTTGGCGCAGGCAGCGGAGTTTTCGTGCACGATACCGTGGTACACAGACACGGATTGCGGGCTGCCGAAGTTATCCATTCCCCCCGAGGGAAAACTCACGATCGAGCTGTACACGGTCACGAAAGACGGCCAAGACTTCACCGAAAGGTGTCCATTTTTTCAGGTCTTAGACGTCAACAACAACAACATAGAGTTGACCAAGCCGATGAAGGTGTGCGCCAAAACAGCCGCGACCTATCAAAACCCCATGAAGACGACCGAACAGATTGTGTCCCTTCGTTTCAACATCAAGCAAGGGAACAACATCCACATCACGGGAAAGTACACGGTCACCAAGTAGGCGTCCCGAAAAGCACCGGAGGACGTTTGTCCGCATGGTGAAGCATCTTGTCTGGCACGACGTCAAGCAGAATTTGCGCCCGGTCAAGGTGTTGCTTTTTCTCGCGCTGGCCATGTATTTGGCGTACAAAGAAGTCGGCGGCCCAGGTGCCTCGGATTACGCGTACGTCCAAGGCGCGTTAACGAACTATAATTGGTGGACGTTCACGTTGATTCCACTCGCAGCGGGGCTCATGGGAGCCTCGCTGGCGGCGGAACGGCGAGGCGGCGTGACGCTGACGATTCTTTCGCGCGGGGTTACGCGCGGTCAATACGTGGTTTCCAAGCTCTTGGGTGCAGCGGCAAGCAGCGCCTTGATCATCGCGTTGATGATTGCGGGGTTTTATGTGCTTGTTGCGTCGATGTGGCCGTTGGGTCGTTGCACGGCCGTAGGCAACGAATGGGATCCCGGCCCATACCAGGTGCTCTATTTACAAAATCCCCTCGCCCACGACATGTTGGTCGCCTCCATGCTCATCACGGCCGGCGCCGCATTGTCTCTCATTGGCGTCCTTGCCGGACTTGTTGTGGCCAATGAATACGTGGCCATGGCCGCTCCACCCATCTTCACCATTCTTTTTACAGTCCTGATGCGTAACGTGACCGATGCACTCAATCCCGAAAGCTACATCGGACTCTGGTACGCTGGTTATGTCCCACCGTCGCTCGTGCTTTACGCCCCTTATTATTATTGGAGCACCTTTTCCCTCATCATTGCCATGATTTGTCAGCGTATCTTGGCGCGTAAGGAAATCGCCTAATGGATACCCTGCAAACCCTCGCGCGTAGCACAATGCTCAGCTTTCTCGGCGGCTTCGTCCGCTGGCGCTGGGCCTTGCTCACCGCACTTTTTGCCATCAGCGCCGGGCTCGTCGACGAGATTCTGAGCGACTACTTCGAACTCGACAAAGTCGGCCGTCCCGTCGATGCGTGGGACATCTTCCCGGCAATCATGAGCCATACCTATACGCTCCATTTTCTTTTGTCCTTCGGTTTCCTTCTCTTGATCGGCGACCATTGGCATCGTCAACAAGGTCAAGGCACCGCCGCTCTTTTTGCCATTCGTATGCCCTCGCGACGCACCTATTGGCTTGGCAACATGGGCGCCATTCTTTTGATGTCCGCGCTCTTCGTCGGTTTTTGTTGGCTCATGAGTTTTCTTGTCGGATTGATTCTCGCGCCTCCGTCCACGTTATCCACTTTATGGCCCATGCTCCCGCGCGAAACCATTCGGCCATTGGCAACGTCGGTTCACATGCCCGCTCCCGTTTATTCTTTTTTGCTGGCCCTCTATGCCACGTGGGGCCTTTGGATTGGCGGCTCGGTCATTCTGTTGTTATCGCTTTTCGTTCGTAATACCGCGGTCGTACTCGGCGCCATTGCTGCGTGGATCATGCTGAGTCTCAGTGCGACCTGGTTCGGTGAAGCATTTGTTATGCATTTCGTGTGCATTGGAGACTTGATCAGCACGCACAAACATCACGGCGAATATCCCATGTCCCTCGGTATTTTTTTTATCGGTAGCTCCATCATGCTCGTTTTGATTGCCGCCCTTGGTTCATGGCGTATGCGACGGGAGGAAATATGACGGATTCATCACCGGTCGCGACCCTGCACAATGTAGG
>JANORL010000086.1:0-3747 GCA_031415295.1 Polyangiaceae bacterium
GAGGGCAACAGGATTCGTCCGGGGTCTTTATGCTAGCCAAAAGGCGTACACGCGTAAGTGCTCCATTGCACGCACGTTCATAACCGGCGTCTCCCCACTTATGCTCGTCGACGAGACGAGTGGTTTCAACATCATTTCGCACATTTCGCAGGACAAAGCATTTCATGCATTAACGGGGTTCACGCGGACCGACGTCGAGCGGGCAGTGGACATGTTGCTTGCAGAAAAGCCCCATTTGGCAAAGGATCCACGCATCGGGGACCGTGAAATTTTGCTGAAGGTGTTGGAAGAGCATTACAACGGGTATCGTTTTTCGGTGGACGCGTCGGAAAAGATGTACAATTCGACGTTGGTGTTGCATTTTCTCCGCAAGCTTGCAGCGAATGACCGATATCCCGATAAGATGCTCGACTTAAACGTCCGTACGGATTACGGACGCCTCTACCAGATTGCAAAAGCGACCAGCGAAAATGATTCCGACACGCGCGAGCTACTCGAAGAGATCCTGACGAATGAATCGGTGACGGTCGAACTCGTGGAGCAGTTCGGGACTCGGTTTCATTTGGGCCGCGCCCAGTTGGCGTCGCTGTTTTATTACATGGGCATGTTGACGTTTGCTGACGATGCCGCCAGCGGAGAAGAATCGAAGCTCGTCATTCCAAACCGCGTGATGCGCAACCTGCAATGGGAATACATGGCGTTCGCGTTGATGGATCACGACGACATACGTCTCGACATGGGCGCCCTGCAAAAGGCTGTCACAAAAATGTCACAACAAGGTGATATTCAGCCGCTGATCGACGTGTTTCAAAAGGACGTCGTCAAACGCCTGGGTCTGCGCGAAACCATGACATTCAACGAGCAGGCGATGAAACTGATGCTCTTTGGGTATTTGTCGCAATGCGGTGCGTTTTACTTGATGACCGAAAAAGAATCCGCCCAGGGGTATTGCGATTTGTTGCTCGGTGTGCGAACCCCAGGTTCGGCCGCGAAGTACGCGTGGATCATCGAAGCGAAATACGTCGAGACGAAAGCCACGAAAGCGGCCATTGGCAAGGTGGTCGAACAAGGTTATGCGCAAATCGACCAATATGCCGCCGACAAGGACCTTGTTACCATGCTGACGCTGGGTCGAGAATTAAAGGGTGGCGTATTGGTGTTTGTCGGACTGAAAGACGTGTTGTTCAAGCCCTGGCCAAGACCAACGCAGGCGAATGTCGACGAACCGGTGGCAAAGAAAAAAAAGAAAAAGAATGCAATGGCAACGAGCGACCGAAAGCGCGCGATAAAGTAGCGCTGCAGCCAGTGTCTATGCGGATGAACGTTTTCTGTTGCTCCTGCGATAGGGGAACCCTATCTCACGTGATGCTGCTGCTCATCGTTGGAACGAGGCCGACGTGCATTCATACGGCTTCATCGTCCTTCGCGTACATCCACGCGAACGATTCAGAAGTTCTGGGACGATGCCATCCTCGTGGTTACTTGTCGTCCCACGCCGATAAAACCGCCGTATTGTTGGCGATATCCGCTTCCGACAATGCATCCGCATACAGCGCTGCATAATAGAGGGTCCCATCCAACGAACGAAGCTGCGTATCGCGATTACCAAGACAAATCGAATCCGTGTTGATAAATGCAAATGCTGCGTTCTGTGCCGGCGGTGTTCCTCCCGAAGCTGTTTGCACTTGTCCGTTGATGTACAACCTGACGCGATTCGATAAATTCGTATCCGTCGTATCGAGGACAAGGTGATAAACGGCGCGTCCAAGATTGCCGAAATCGGCAGGCCAACTGCCAATGTCGACGGAGTTGAGACGTGCCGAATATATGGGTGTCGAATACACGCCCAGAGCGAATACGTTGTTCGAGTTCGTCGTGATCGTAAACAAGCGGTTGTAATTAATCGTCGCCGCGTCGACACGGGTCACCAGTTCAATGGTGCCTTTCGTATTCCCCTCCAGCAACTTTCTTACCTTGGTACCGTCGGCCGGCATGCTGGCGACGCCATTTTGATCCGCAACCTTCCATTCCAGCCCGCGACCGGTTCCCTCGGAGATGTAGCTCGGTTGGCTATTGGTACTGTCGTACGTCACGGGCAAGTTCAGCGGAATAGAAGCCGAATCCATGGCCATCATTCCTTGCCCGTCAACGGCTTCATCCAGGAAATACCGAACCACGAGGTTCATACCCTTGAGACAAACAGAACCGGTCAATGCGCTACCGTTGCAATCTTCGTCGACAATATTGCCGCACACTTCGGTACTGGGAAGAACCTCTCCGTCGCAGGGTCCCCAGCTCAATCCGTCGGCGGCGCAGGTCTTGTTGCCGCTTTTGCATGGCCCCGTGTTTTCCGTACCGGCCGGTCCGGAATAACAGCCCACCATTTCGCCCGGCGTGCACATCGAAAAAGGTTGGCACATTCCCGCTGCGCATATGAATCCGTTCTCGCATACCGTCGCGCAATCGCCGCAATGCATCGGATTGGTCGACGTGTCGGTACACATGCCATTGCACCGAATTTGGGGCCCAGGACATGGCTGCGCACCACCAGCCCCCCCTGCACCTCCAGTCGTGACGATTTGACCGCCAGCAGAACCGCCTGAGCCGGTAGGTGCGACCGTGGGTGGTTCGTACGTACATGCGCCCATGTAGAGAACAACAAGCCCGAGAATGTGCAAATCCGTCGGCAAACTTCGCGAATGCATAGGTCGGTTCCTTGGAAGATAGGCTTGCATGGTCGTCGAGAAATGCCCGAGGACGCAAGCGTTGATTTCAATTCCCACGAAACGCTTTTCGACGCGTACGCAGCAGGTGGCCGCTCGCTCAGCACGTCTCCCGACACTGGTTATCCTGCCAAACTACGGTGGAAACTGAACGCGTGGATCTCGAGGTCCCAAGCAGCCCTATGTCCAGGGCCAGACGTTCATTCCACGAGTGACCGAATCATGGAGGTCGAGAGTTCCGTGAGCGAATCGGTTCGTCCACTTGGAATGACGCAAATCTACCACAAACTACGCGGTTTGTCCTGAGCCCGAGCCGTGCAGCGGTGAGCGTTTTTCACGGCCGTCCCTCGCCCTCGCGACGCATCTTGCCGCTCTTTAAACGCGGCGCCCAGTCCTGGATTCATGGAGCGAACCGCCAGCGGCGCTCTGAACGGAGGTTCGTGATGTCAAATCATTTGGGCATCTTCACACGAGGCCCGATGATGCGTTATGGTACGCGTCATCCGTGCCAACCGAAAAATTGTTATCACGTCTGGTTACGCGTCTGGTCGCTTCGAGTTCGTTTGAGGAGGCGGCGAATCAGGTGCTTCAAACGATGCTCGATTGCGCCGAAGCAGCCCTTAAGCGAAGTCCCTACGCCCAACGCGGGCGCTTGCTGCGTGGCGTGGTGCACCTTCGCCCTCAGGATAACTACCAGCGTATTTTTCGTCTCGAGAGCCGTCATGATGCTCCCGTCGTCGACGACGTTTTTCTTACGCAATACCGTTCTCGCGAGCGGGACCCTAGGCGCCGGACAAACTGAAACGTTGACGTACACCAATTCGACCACCAAGGCCGTGACCATTAACATCAAGGTTTTCGGCGTCAACGGCGCATTCTCGTCGAGCAGCCCGTATTACCTCAAGGGCACAACCTTGTAACCCCTCGCAAACGCAATCGCGCGGGCCTTGTCCGCAATGCCCGCGCGGAACCATTCCCGCCTGCCGTCGTCGCAAATCCTGTCAGCTTTAGTAGGCGATCGAGC
>JANORL010000087.1:0-7175 GCA_031415295.1 Polyangiaceae bacterium
TGCACTTTCTCCATTGCTTTTGGGAGAAAGCGTGGGCATCTTCAATCATGACGTGGTGAAGATGGAACCTAGCCAAGGCCTTTTGCTACGGGATCCAACGCGATGCGGTGACACGACGAGTCATCGCGATGCCGCTATGCAACGACCCACATCGCTCGTCAGGGTTGCGGCCTTGCTCGTCGCCGCACTGACATCGATGGCTGGTTGTTCGGCAGGCGCGCTGGTTCGCCCTGGTGAAGTGGCGGCAAATGCCCATCTTCTTCCTCTTCCTCGGACAAGCACGGACATTCCATCGTCTGCGGCAACTTCCAGTGCGACGTCCTTTGGCGTTGGCGGCGTTGGCGGCGTTGGCGGCGTTGGCAGCGTAGGCAGCGCGGGCGTGGGAACGGGCCAGCCTCTGTCGACCTCTCCGCAAGCCCACATTGTCACCGTCGATACGCGTAGTGCCGTGGCGGCGTGGCGTTCTCCAACGGCGTACATCGACAGCGAAATCCTTGCCAACACGTCCCGATGTTCGGCCGACATGGCGCTCGTCGATGGTCGGATATGTGTTGATCGTTGGGAAGGTTCACTCGTCGAGCGAACTGGCAATGGTCGCGAGGGGCCGTGGTCCCCGTATCAATCGATCGATGGAATGGAATCCTATGTACGGGCCGTATCCCGTCCTGGGGTCATTCCACAGGGGTACATCAGTGGCGAACAAGCGGCGCGAGCGTGTGCGGCATCGGGCAAACGATTGTGTTCGTCTGATGAATGGGAAAGCGCGTGTCGCGGGTCCGGACGAACCCACTTTCCTTACGGTGACGAACGTAAAGCACGCGTTTGTAACGACGACATTCGCAACAAACATCCCGTCGTCGAAGTCGGTATGCTGCTCGGCATTCCCGAAAGCCGTTTGTGGTATGACGGGATGAACCAGCCCCTCATCAATCAACTCCCCAATTCGCTTCTCGAAACGGGTGTTCGAGCTGAATGCACCAACGACTATGGTGTTTTCGACATGGTGGGCAATTTGCACGAGTGGATCAGTGATCCAAGCGGAACGTTCCGCGGCGGTTACTACATGGATACCACCATCAACGGAGACGGTTGTTCCTACGCGACGACCGCACATGGTTTTACCTACCACGACTACTCGACGGGCTTTCGCTGTTGCGCTGATCCCGACCGAGTCGAGTGAATGACCATTGTTTTGAGATCGTATGAAATTCATGACCAGTAGCCCGTTTTTCTTGCTTCTTCTCGCGGCTCTCAGTGCTGGATGTCAAAAGAAAAAAGAAGAACAAGCGGCCATTCCGGCGCCTCCTCCGCGTGGCGCCGCATCGCTTGATCAACTCACCATCGGCCTCGGGCTCGCCAAAGGTCTTGACGGAAAACTCGCGCCGCCTTCCATGCAAATCGAACACGTCTATGTGCTCGATGACAAACGCGCCATTTTTGCTGGAGGCGTTCCTGGCGGTGAAGCCATTGCGCTCATGACGCTCGATGCGGGCAAGACGTGGACGTCGTATCGAACGGAACAAGAAACATGGGCGACGTGGGCATTCGGTGACGAAGCGGGCACGTTTGGCTTGGCACTTGGACCCAAAGAAACGCTCGCGGAAAGTCAACCGGCGGCTGGTAAAACCCCTCCGGCATTGCCGCCGTTTCAGTTTTTCTTTGCCACACTCGATGCTCTTTCTTTTGGTACCGCAGCGAATGTCGAGCAACCGCCACTGCCTCGAAAACTCGATCCCAAAGTGCCCATTTTGCACCCGCGGCTGGCATTGTTGAGCAAGGAGACTGCTTCATTCGTCATCGAATCGGCGCCCAAGAAATACGTCGCTCGTTATGCCGTCGCCTCGGGCGCCGACGTTCCGCCTGAAGTTGTTCTTCCGAAACTCGAAACGTTCATCCCGAATCCCCTAGGACGTCCGGCGCGTTTATTGTCGATCAAAGGTCGCGGCATCATTTCGCGCAAGTGGCCCGAACCGGACAAACCGGTCGTTTCTGAGAAAGATGCCGAATACATCAACGAGACGCTCAAGGACTTGAAAACGACACCGACGTTCGTGCGCGAGTTATCGTTGCCCCCGGCGTGTCTTACGCATGCCATCGAGCTTTACCGAATCACGCAACCTCCGACCAAACAGAAGCCCGAAAAAAATTATCTGTTTGTCGTCAAAGCGGACGGATACGCGCTGACGCCGATGCCGGCGGCAGCATCGCCCGAGGTAAGCATTGGATGTTCGAGCGACAAGTTTGTCGTGGAAGCACCGGATGGGGACAATGTCACGCTGATTCTTTGCACGCTCGATGGCACGTGCACAACGCCGGAGCGTCCTGTTTTCAAGCCGTGGCTCGAAAAGCATCAACGACAAATCGTTGCGCGACCGACGGCGACGGGTGCTGCAGTGGTGATGAGCGCGCAAGGCGGCGAGAAGTGGGGCGTTTACTATGCGCAATCGACGGATGGCGGGAAATTTTACGAACGAGCGCGCGTCATTGGCGAAGGAGCGGGGGAACGAGGCCGCGTTCGTTTTGGTGCACTCGTGACGATGGGCAAACGCACGTTGCTGTTGGTATCTGCAGACGTCACGGGTACGTCGCGTCGCGGATTCTACGTCATCGTATCCGACGACGATGGCGCGACGTGGAACCCGCCCTGATCATCGCATACGTTCGTCTCTCATCGGTACATCCAAGACAAACCCAGTCAAATTGACTGGAATTCGCGATTATTTGCGCTCCAAACGGGTTCGTTCCGATGAACTAGTTTGTCTGCACGGCGTTGTCGTGGCTTACGCGCGGAAATATTCTCACGGGTTCGTCTTTCCAATCGCACCAAGCAATCGGACGTTGAGGTTTGTCTTTCCACACTTTACGTGTGGGCGAATGTGATTTGACGGTGGTGTGAAGTGGACGAGTTGACGGTGGTGTTTTTGGGTTTGTCGCCACGCGATGGTTTGTCGCAGAAAACGAACCATCCAAGTTGGCCGTGAACGATCGATAACGCGACGAACGTGGTGGGTTGTCGAAGCGAATTGCGATGTGTTGAGGGATATTTTTGGGGTGTTCGAAACGAAACGAGCGGTCCGTTTGTGGGGACCGCTCGCGTTCGTTTTTCCGGGCGAAACGAAATTACTTCGCTGCCGGGGCTGCTGCTGCTGCGGACTTGGCGGCACGCTTGCGCGGGGGAGCCACTTTCTTTGCAACGGGAGCGGGCACGACGGGGGCAGCCGACGGACCACTCGCGGTCTTGCGTGCATTCACGCTGGCTTGCTCGGCCGTCTTGGCTTCGCCAGCATAACGGGCGAAACGACGATCGCCGCCCTGGAAAATGCGCTTGGCAAGCTTCAATTCCTTGAGTGCTGCGGCGGCGCGGGTCTGGGGAATGCCGGCTTGGCGGGCCACGTCGCTGGCGCTAACGCCATTGCCCGACTTGACGATCCGCTCGACCGAATTGAGGACGTCTTGGCGTTCTGCCGAGAGGGCCGCGGTCTTCTTGGGACGGCCCGGCTTACGCTTGGCCGGGGTTGCACCACGCTTTGCTGCCGGAGCCGCGGGGGCCGCAGGCGCTGCCGCCGGAGCGGGCGCCGCCACGCGAGCCGGACGACCGCGACGCTTGGTCGCAGCCGCGGGGACGATTGCTGCTGCCGGAGCAACAACTGCTCCTGCACCAATCACCGAGCCAAGGCGGTCTTTGACCAGTGCGATGATTGCCGCGTCGGGCATTTTGCGCACAAGGTCTACAATCTGTTGTTCGAATGCATCGTTTGCCATGGATATCTCCCTCGCCGAATCCCGCTCGGCGGATGGTTTCGAATATGCCGTTGGTCATGGATTGGTCAAGCGAATAAATGGCCCGATTGTTTTTTTTGATCTTTTTTTTCGTCGGCTTGGCGCCCACGTACGGGATTACCACGAAGACCCTCCGGTATCGCCCGACGTTATCCTGAAGAGTCGCCTGCTCCAATCGCGCTAGCCGCCGGTTTCCGTCGTCGCATTGTCCGGACCATCGAACCGTTCATCGCCGTATTCGCTCCCGCCCCATGCTTTTCGATTTCGTCCCGCACGCCACCCTGCTTGGTGCTGTGCCGCGCGCCATAACCGTCTGCAACGTGGACCAACTCCGCAGGGGTTGGCGGGGCGAACACCTTTCAGCGTTGCCCATTGCTCGAACCTGGCCACCGAACCAACCAACAGCTTCGACCTCCTCATTCTATATAAGGAGTACTTGCTATTTCGTAACAACCGTCATTCGGGAGGTATGTGGGCAATTCGCGCACAGGGCGTTTGAACTCGTCAAGCGATCCTCTTCGACGAGGGGGCGATAAGGCGAGCGCTTCAAAATCGCAGAGCCGGAATGCAGGGTCGCGATTCTTCGTGCCTGCTGAAGGCGTTTCGAAGAAGCCGTGATGAATCACGCTCCGACATTTGCGTTGTTCCAGAGTGTGTCGCGAGGGTTTTGCAACAGCCTCTCAAACCCCGATCACTCTGGGTCGATTCGATAGAGTTTGCCGAGTGTTCCATCCTGATTGTTGTCGATGACGATGTACATTTCTCCCGCCGAATCTTCACCAAATGAGGTGATTCCACCCGTCAGCGAAAGCGTGTCGAGGTCTTGCGTCACTTCGGCTTCTTTGAGTATTGCGCCGTCCGACCACGCCAACGTGCGTACACGTCGCGAACAATAGTCTGCATAAAGATACGTGCCTTGAAGCCCCGGAATGTTTTTACCGCGGTAGACGTATCCACCTGTCACCGAACAGTCCTTGACGGCATCGTCATGCGCGTACTCTGTTACTGGCAATGTCAACCCCGTTTGATCACAATTGACGTCGGGGTTGAAGCAATGCTTTCCCTCCATCGTGTTCCATCCATAGTTCACGACGCCTTTACCCTTCGGCTCCACGTTGATTTCTTCCCAAAAAAACTGACCCACGTCGGCGATGTACAAATCCCCCTCGCAACGATCGAAACTGAAACGCCACGGATTACGCATTCCCCAGTCCCAAATGTCCGGGTCGCCTCCCGTGAGATTTCCCGTTGGCGGCGTAGGGTATTTATCGACGTCGATTCGCAGAATTTTCCCGAGTTTCGCCATCTTGTTTTGCCCGTTCGCGTCCGGGTCACCCGATCCCCCGCCATCGCCTGTTCCGGCATACAGATACCCGTCAGAACCAAACGCCAACATCCCACCGTTGTGGTTCGTCCGGTTATGCGGGATCGTCATGAAATCCTTGATGCACGCACCAAGCGCCTTGTCTTGCGAACCTGCGGCTCGAGCGCATTCCGAAATCACGATCGACCCATCGGGCTTACGCGTGTAGTAGATGAAAAATCGGCCGTTTTTATCGTAGTCGGGATGAAACGCTAGACCGAGCAACCCACGCTCATTTGCTCCCGATTCGACGATCGCCGATAGATCGAGAAACGGTTCGGGTGCAACCGCGTTGCCTTTCACGAGCATGATCTGTCCGGGTTTCAGAACGACAAACAACCGTGTCGTATCGTTCGGAGCGCTGGTCACGAATACGGGTCGGTCGAGGTCCTTGACGACTTCGGTGAGTTTGAGCGTTGGTAACGCCCCCGTCGTTCCTGGCGCGCAGACCATACCGCTTCCACCAGATCCGCCGGATCCGCCATTGCCCCCCGCGCTGCTCGACGATGCGGCATTTGTGCCTTCCCCACAACTCGCCGCAAACGCCAAGCCACAACTCGAGGCCAAGAAATACAAGCCCACACGAAAATATTTCAACTTTGAAGCATTCATGCTTCGAAAGTACACGTCTCACTCGAAGACGTCGACCGTCGTCAACAGGATTGTGCACTGATCGTGCCGCATCTCGATCCAAACATTGCCTCCGCGACGATGATGGCTACGCTTGCAGCCAACGAAGTCACTTCAAAAGTCACTTCAAGGGAGGAGACGAATCCACATGAATTCTTGGGATCATCGGCCGCAAGCTTGGGGAGCGGCGAGTCGTGACATTTCGCGTATCGGAGACCGCACAGCGTTCCTCAAACGCGTTTACAGCTTGTTCACGGGCAGTATCATTTTCTCCGCCGCAGGTGCCCTCGTTGCTCTCAATGCTGGCGCTGGCGCTTCGGAAGTATTCATGCGTTTCGGTGGTGAATCCGTTCGCGTTCCTCCGCTTGTGGCTTTTTTTGGCCAACATTACTTGATCGGCTTTCTCATCATGATCGGCGTAGTTTTCGGCGCTTCCATGGTTCGCCACGTCAAGGGCCTGAACGTGCTCGCGTTATTCGGCATGGCTTCGGTCATTGGCGTCGTCATCGCACCAACTCTTTTCATGGCTACAGCCGCTGCTGGTTTCGGAAAAACCCTCTCGGTCGCCCCCGTGCGCGATGCGTTTCTGCTATCCGCTGCGGGTTTCATCGGGCTCACTGCTTATGCGCTCAACACCCGTAAAGATTTCTCGTATCTAGGCGGCGCTCTCACGATGGGTTTCTTTGTCGTCTTTGGTGCGTCGCTGCTCAATATCTTCGTCGGTTCGTCCATTTTCAGCCTGGCTATCTCGAGCGTCGTAGTCCTGCTATTCGGCGCCTACGTTCTCTATGATACGTCGCGGTTACTTCATAGCGACGAGGACGATGCCGTCGGCGGTGCCATCACGCTTTACATGGATTTCCTGAACATCTTCCTCGCCCTGTTGCGCATCCTTTCCGCGCGCAGGAATTAGTCGTCGACGAACCACTTCGAGCCATTTCCCGTCATGCCCACATCCTTCATCGCCCGATTCTCCGTGGTTGTTGCAGTCGGCGCGGCAGTCGTTTCTTGCGACAAACCCGTGTCGGAAAAAAGCGGCGGCGTCATCACGACGAATGTTTCGTCGGCGCCGCTTGGGACGCCCACTTCGGCGCCAAGTTCGTCCGAAAAAACAGCGGCGTTATCACCAGCTTCCAGCGCATCTGCGGCGGCGGAACTTGCTGTCGATTCGGTGCTGATCGGCACGTGGGAAGCTCGGTACGAAGCAAAAAAAGGCGAAGTCCGTATGCCCTCGCGGGTTGAAGACAAAGCACGCTCGAAAGACGATGGAAAGATGGCGATTGGCGCCGGAACCATCACGATTACGATCCGCAAAGACTTGGAACTCGAAGGCACGTCCGAAGGAGCACTCGGCACCGCCAAACTTCGCGGTCTTGGGACGGCCGGTATCGTCGCGGTTGAG
>JANORL010000088.1:0-11232 GCA_031415295.1 Polyangiaceae bacterium
ACTGAAGGTTCCCGGTGCGTGGATCAACCCCTACGAATGCGGAACCGAGACGGTTTTCAGCCACCTCTTTACAACGAACTGGTAGCAGCGGTCCCGTTGTATGGATTCGCTCGACCCTGGCACTTTGCTAGGTTGCGTCCACAATCGGGCACATGGTGCATCCTGCCCCTCGCGATGATCGCGCTCGCGGAATCGCGTATGGCCTTCTCGCAGCAGCGTTTTTTGGACTGAGCGCGCCCTTGGCCAAATGGCTGCTCGCTGGCACGGGTCCCGTCCTTCTCGCAGGGCTGCTGTACCTCGCCGGCGGTTTGTCTCTCTCTGTGATCGCTTGGGTACGAACCGCTCGGGGTCAACCGTCCATCGAAGCTCATCTTGGTCGTGTTGATGCGCCGCTTCTCCTTGGCATCATCGCGTTTGGCGGCATCACGGGGCCTATTCTCATGCTCCTTGGTTTGCAGCGTGTGACGGGTTTCGTGGGGTCACTGCTGCTCAACCTGGAAGCACCACTGACGATGCTCATCGCATTGACGTTTTTCCGGGAACACCTTTCCCGACGCGAAACCATCGCAGCACTGGCCATCGTGCTCGGCGCTGCGGTCTTTCGTATCGATCCAGGGTCCGCGCGTGTCGATGGCATCGGAATCGTGTTGCTCTCAGCCGCGTGCCTTTGCTGGGCGATTGACAACAACCTCACCCAAAAGTTATCGGTACGCGACCCGCTGACCATTGCGCGAGTAAAAACCTTGAGCGCCGGTACCACGAACGTATTGCTTGGTTTTTTTCTTGGCGAACGTCTCACGAACCTGATGCTCGTCCCCGTGATTGCAGTTGTCGGGGCACTCGGTTATGGGGTTAGCATCGTTCTCGATAACATTGCATTACGAAAGCTTGGCGCAGCGCGGGAAGCGGCCATCTTTGCGACAGCGCCTTTCGTGGGCGCGCTCGCGTCGATTCTGCTTCTTGGCGACCGCCCAAGGCCCGTCGACGCCGGTGGCGCTTCGCTCATGCTTGCAGGCGTCGTGGCTCTCGTGCGTGCGCGCCATACGCATGGACATCGGCACGAGCCTGTCGAGCACGAGCACACTCACACGCATGACGAGCATCACGGGCATACGCATAACCAGGACGATCCGTCAGGCGATCCACACGTCCACGAACATCGCCACGAGCCTGTCGAGCACGAACATGAACACGTGTCGGACGTGCATCACCGTCACGATCATTCGTGATATTCGGGCGCGGCGTTTTTGACGGCATACTCTTTTATTCGTGCGGCCATCCGTTCGTGCCCTAGCCGTTGGCGCTTCACGATGGTAATCAACTTCGATATCGATATGTTTGGCCTCCGGAATCATCGCCCTCACCATAAAAACAATCAATCCTGCACGACCGCAAACCGCGCAAAAAGTGGCGGAATCACCAGCAAGTTGAGCAGCGTCGAACTCACGAGCCCACCCAGAATCACCGCCGACATAGGCGCCTGAATCTCGTTGCCCGGTTCGCCCGACGCCATGACAATAGGAATGAGCGCAAGCGCCGCTGTGAGCGCGGTCATCAGAATGGGGACGAGTCGGTCGACGCTCCCCTGAAGGACCGCTTCACGTAATGGGAATTTGTCGACGGTAAGCAAATGGCGATAATGCGTCACCATCATGATGCCATTACGCGTCGCAATACCGAACAGCGTGATGAATCCAACGAGCGACGCAATGCTCAAAATGCCGCTTCCCAGCCATACCGCGGCAACTCCTCCCACGAGCGCCAGTGGCAAGTTGACCATCACGAGCGCTGCGTCGCGTATCGAGCGAAACGCGACGAACAACAACGCAGCCATTCCAAAGATCGCGACGACCGAAAGCCCCAAAATGCTCTTGGTCGCCGACGCTTCGCTCTCGAATTCGCCGCCGAGATCGATGTGATAACCAGGCGGGAGCGGCACGTCACGATGCACGACGTCGAGTACGTTTCGGGCCGCGCCACGCAGATCACGACCAGCAACGTTGGCAATGACGATGATTCGTCGCTGCACGTTTTCGCGATTGATGAGATTAGGTGCCATCGTCTTTTCGAGCCGCGCAACACTCGCAAGTTCGACGAATCGATTCCCTGAAACGTCGAGCGGCGTCGCGGCGAGCAATTCGATATCGGATCGGTAGGCATCTGGCAACTTCGCGACGACGTCATACACTCGTTCGCGATCCCAAAACGATGCCACTTTACGCCCGACAAACGCCATCTCGACGAACTGCGCAAGTTGCCCGGGCGTTTTGCCAAAAGCCGCGAGTTCCGTGGTTTTTGGCAGAATGGCAATCTGTGGTATTTCTGTTTGCTGCTCGAGACCCACGTCCACGAGGCCCGGCACTGTACGCATCGCCGTTTCGGCACGTTTACCAAGAGCACGGAGCTGCTCGAGATCCTCACCGAATATCTTCAGCGCAATGCTCGCTCGCACGCCGCTGACGAGATGCTCGATACGATGGCTGATCGGTTGACCCACTGCCACACTGAGTCCAGGCGTCGATGCCGCGCGTTCTCGAATCTCGGCGAGGATTTCGTCGCGATTGCCATTCGACAAATCGAGTCCCACTTCGAGTTCCGAAAAGTTCACGTCGAGCGCGTGTTCGTCCCGCTCCGCGCGCCCCGTCGTGCGAATGACGGACGTTACCGCGCGGTGATCGATCAAATAACGTTCGAGTCGTCCTACGAATTCATCCGAAGTCTTCAGCGAAGTGCCCGGCGCGGTGGCCGCGGCAATGTTGAGCGACCCTTCGTTAAACTCGGGCAAAAAGCTTCGCCCAAACGAACCGAGCGTTATGATCGCTGCAATGGCTCCGCCCAACGAGGCGACTGCGATCGGCACAGGCACGCGTAACGTTGCTGCAACAATCGGCCGATAGATTGCTTTGAGAAATCGGACCAAGCGCCCTTCGTGCGTCCCTGCGCGATGTTTTTCCCGACCGAGCAGCAAAAGGCAAAGCACCGGGGTGATCGTCAATGCAACGAACAACGAAGCACCAATGCTCGTCACGTACGCCAAACCTAACGGACGAAGCAAACGCCCTTCGATGCCGCTCAGGAAAAACAACGGCATGAAAACGAGCAAAATGATGGCGGTAGCGAAAACGACCGAACTGCGAATCTCGCTCGATGCGGCGTAAACCACGTCGAGGATCGGGCGCTGATCTTCCAGCGGAAGGCGCGCATTTTCGCCCAACCGGCGGTGAACGTTTTCCACGTCGATGATGGCGTCGTCGACCAGTTCGCCGATGGCAATGGCAAATCCGCCGAGCGTCATCGTATTGATCGACGCGCCGCTCGCATGAAGCACGAGAATGCCCGCGAGAAGCGATAACGGTAATGCAAGGAGGGAAATCAATGTCGTTCGCCAGCTCATGAGGAACATGAGCAGGACGATAGCTACGAGAATCGCTCCGTCGCGCAAGACAGCGGTTACGTTGTGCAATGCAACTTGAATGAAATCAGCTTGCCGGAAGCCTTTGCGATAAAGCGACATTCCTTTTGGCAACGCACTCCCAATCTCGTCGAGTGCCCGGTCCATCCGCGCGGTGAGTTCGATCGTATTCGCTTGCGGTTGCTTCTGGACCTTGAGCACCACAGCATGTTTGCCGTCGACCGCCGCTTCGCCACGACGAATCGCTTCGCCCATGGCGACTGTCGCCACATCGTCGAGCAAAATGGAGACGCCCTCGGTTTGCCCGACGACCGTTTTTGCGAGTGATTCCAACGACGAGATTCGTCCGACACCTCGAATGAGGTATTCCTGGTGTCCAGCCACGTAAAACCCGCCCGGAGTGCTCGCTGAAACGCCATCGAGCGCACGCAAGACGTCATCGGAGGCCATTCGATGCTGCATGAGCCTTTCCGGCAATAGCGTGATTTGCACTTGCTTGATCGCCCCGCCAATGGGTACGACCTGCGCAACGCCAGGCAATCCGAGCAGGCGACGACGCACCGACCATTCCGCGGTGTCGCGCAAATCGCCGTCCTTCACGCTGCCATCGCTCACGAGACCAACGAACATGATCTCGCCCATGATCGACGATGCTGGTGCCATCAGTGGATCGACACCTGGCGGGAGCGACGAGCGCACATTCGTGAGTTTTTCCGAAACAACCTGCCGAGCAACGAGCGGAGGCACATCCCAATCAAATTCAACCCATACGAGCGATATGCCAATGGCTGAGGACGATCGTAATCGTCGAACTCCGGCGGATCCATTGAGCGATTGTTCGAGGGGCACGGTGACGAGCTTTTCCACCTCCTCGGGAGCCATTCCATTCGCCTCGGTGACGACGGTGACCGATGGCGCGGAAAGATCCGGGAGCACGTCGACTGGCATGCGTAACGCCGTGACTATGCCGGTCCCTAGCAGCAAAAGCGCCAACGCCACAACGAACCACGGGCGCCGGAGCGAAGCATTGATGATCGCGTCGAACATTGTTTTTCTCCGGCTTTAGTGACGATGGGACTCGATGGTCCCCATGACTGCGGCAAGGTGGATATCGTAGCCGCCGCGGGTCACGACGCGTTCGTCCTTGGTAACGCCTTGGATAACCTCGACAAACCCGCCATCTGCGTCGCCCAGCGTGACGGCACGTTTCTCGAAATGCTCGCCGTCCACCTGCACGAACACGAACGACCGCGTATTGATATCGATCACCGCATCGCGCGGCACGGTGAGCGCCATCCGTGGCGCTCCTGTCCGCACGAGCAGCACGACGGTCGCGCCCGATTGTAATGGCGGGGTTTTCTCTTCCGGCAGTGGTTCCATCATGCCAACATCGACGATCCACGTGGACATCCGCGTCACCGGATCAACGATGGGCGAAACCGACAAGAATTGCCCGCCGCGTTTTTCCAGTTCGATCCGCCGTCCATCACCAAGCCTTACGCCCCAAGGTGCTGCGCTTTGGAACGACGTCCCTGGCCGGGCTGGAAATCGCGCTCGAACCCAAAGATGATGATCGCCTCCTACACGAATCAGCGGTGCGCCCGCTTCCACAGGCTCACCATTACGCACGAGCACCTGCACGATGATTCCTTCGAGTGTCGATTTGATTCCTATGCCGCCCGCTCCATTAGGTGCCGTCACGCGACCAAGTCGTCCCCCGGCGAGACGAAGTTTTGTCGTGAACATGTCGCGATCGTTGCGCAGTTCAATGAGGCGTTTTTCCGTCAAGAGCCCTTGCTCCACGAGTGGCGTGATACGTTCGATTTCCTTTTCCACTTGGAGTTTCGCGAGGCGGTTTTCCTCCACGGCGGACTGGAGTTCGACGAAATCGTCTCCCGTCACGGTAGGCGCGATCGTGCCGAGGATATCGCCTTTGGCAATCCTGAGCCCTTCCGCAGGCGCATGTTTTGGGTTATGGAAAAATCGGCCCGCTGTTGGTGCGGAGAGCGTGAGTTGCTCTGTCGCAGAAGGTTCGACCGTCGCGGAAAGCTCGATTTCGCGTGATATGAGGCGTTCTGCTGCCCAGGCCGTCGCAAAGGGGATCTTCCATTGCGATTCCTTGAGAAACGTAATGGCGGAACTGTGCGCTTCGGCCTCTGACGGCATCGGTTTATCTGCGATCGTGATCGCACCGCAATCGAAAACGTTGCTTTTGCCTTCGTGTTCATATGCCATTTCGAGCGTGTACGTGCCGGCTGCGGGTGCCAGCCCTTCGAAAACGAAGATGCCTGGCCGCTTCGCCCCTTCAATATGGGCTTCAGTTGCCACACCTGTCGCCGTTTTGAAATATACGCGAAAAATCCCCTTGGTAACCGCGACAAAACCGTCAAGCTTCGTGACGTGTGCGTGGTAAGGAACGGGTTTTCCCGCAATGGGTGGAGGAAACTCGACAAACAACTCGTAATCGTCGGTCCACTTCGTCATCGCGATCGGTTCCGGTTCCGCGGCATCGTGTCCGGCACCGTGATCGTGTCCTTGCGTGGTGTCCGGAGCGCGGCCGCATCCGCTCGCGAGTGTGGCTAGGAAAAACACAGGCATTAAGGTGCGAACGTTCATCATTGGACTGCTCCCTTCACCGAACCGCTGCACGCTTGATCGAGCGCCTTATCGAATTGAGTACCGGCTGCCTTCATGCGAGCAAGCCGCGCGCGGGTAATCTCCTCGGCAAGCTCGATACCTGCGAGTTGCGCTTCTTCGGCAGCCCGAAAAGCATCGAGTACCTCGGCAATCGTTGCTTCTCCGGCGGCATAAAGCTTCACCGCACTGGAGCCAAGCGATGCCGCATCCGTGGCGGCTTGGTCGACATCGGCAATACTCGCTTCGAGCAGGGCAAGGGTATTCGTTGCAGCTTTCAATCGAACCGTTTGTTCACGCCTTAGTGAATCGGCCGCGGCTTGTGCTCGTGCACGATTCGCCTCGGCCAGTGCGGCTTCGCCTTGACCATGGTCGAACATGGTGAGTGGAATCGTCACGCTCATTGATATGCCCTGCGCCGGTTGTTCGCTCACCCCCGTGATTGTGCGATATCCAGCGAATACCGTGACATCTGGAATCCAGCTCCGATTCGCAGCCCGAGCTTCAATGGCGCTTGCGCGCGCGGCGGCTTCGTAACTTGCGATTTGCGGATGAGTTGCGGTCGTTGCGGCATTTTCGCGTTTTCCTCCAGCCAGATCCGATAATGATATGGGGGGGAGTGTAACCTCCTCACCAAGCCATGCCTCGAGGTTTATGCGAGATGCCGCGGCGCGCGCTTTCATTGATGTGAGCAGGCGGCGATGTCCGTTCGCTTGTGCGGCGTGACGCTTTTGCGAGTATGCCGTGCTCTCGCCCCGCTTCGCGAGTCCTTCAATGGTGACGGCGAGTGTATCGAGCGCGCGTTGTTGCTCTTCGAGTGCCGCGACGCGTGCCTCGTCGAGGACCGCTGCGATATACGCTTCGCGGAATGCGATAGCCGCGTCGAACAGCGTAAATCGTCCAGCCGCCTGGGCTTGTTCGCGTCGCGCCGATGCCGCGTCCTGGAGCAGAAACCGCCGGCCCCCAATGCCGAACGGCACCGATGCACCGATGATCGTCTCGTGCTCGACTGATCCGCTCAACGCTCGTTGATGTTGAATCGATGCTTGCGGATTGGGCAAAACGCTCGCTGAAATGACCGCCGCCTCCCCTGCAAGTCGCTCGGCACGCGCTGCTGCAACGGCTGGACTTGCCGTGCAGACCGTATGTACGCCGGTCACTTCGTCAACGGCGGGAGTCGCGCGCGATGATGCCGAAACACCCAGTGTGAACAAAACCGCTGACGCTGCGACAAACCTACTACGCACTGTAGTAGATGGGGACGTGCAGCGAATGGAGCGACATAAAAGGCTCATGGAAATGGACTCCTAGTGAACGATCAGTCCGAGTAGGGTTTCGGCTGCGTGATGCAATGTATCGCCGGGCCAAACCACGGTGAGTGCAGCGGCGCCGAGCGTCATGAGGAAAACGGCGAGCACGTCATTTCCGAGCCGAGATCCGTCAATCTGGTTCGGCTGTGAATCGAGCAATGCAATGACGCGAGCCTCGAGTTCCGCACCCGCTACGACGCCAAGGGCTGGAACGGTGTGCGTATTGTTTGTCGAAGGAAACATTCCTCTGATTTTTTCAACGGAAACGAGCGTTTCGGCGACGGAAGCGCTGTCGCCTAGTTTTGCAGCAGCATGAAGGTCGCAAGCTTTTTCTGCCGCGCTTTTCCAGGCATCGAGCAAGCGGGCACCGAAAGGAATGGGAGACAGCGCCATGCAGAGCTGAAGCGTGAACAGCGTCAGTCCGTCCCGACGCTCGATATGACCTTGCTCATGGTGCAACACCGCACGGCGCTCTTCTGGCGACAAGTGTTCCCAGAGTGTCGTGTCGACCGTGATGACGGGCGACCAAACGCCCACGGTATACGCGCTCGGCGTACCACAATCATGCATTCGGAAGGAGACCGAATCTTCCTCTCGAAGTGGCGAGCGGCGGATCGTTTGTACCCAAAGCGTCGAAACAATCACCTCGCGCATGAGCCGAAATAGGCGAGGGCCGACAACGACAAACCACGCACCGAGAACGAAAAGGCTTGGTGTGACGAGCGAGGAAGCAAAGAGCGGATGTGCGAGGCACAGGTGTGGGTGATGGAAACCGTGCAACGTGCAATGGCAAGGCGCGAAAGGATCGGGCGACGCGAGGGCCAAACAGGCGATTGTGGCGAGCAGCCAGGGAGCGAAAAGCGCGAGAGCATGCACGGTGGTCGACGTGGTCGAGGCCGCGCGTCGCAAAAGGAAAACGGAAAGGTTTGACCAAACAAATGCAGTGATACTCGCTGCGACAACGAAGATGGCCGCGAAAGGCACGAGAATGAGCAGGGCGTTCATGTCGCGCTGCCTTTGTTTTTGCGACGTTGCGCAATGAGGGCCGATAACTGCTCGACGACGGCTGGATCGGCCCGTTCAGCGGTATCCAAGAATGCCATCAAAACAGCGGCATTCGGAGGGCCTTTGGCTTCCGTGAGCACACGCGCGGCTTGTTCACCGACCCATTCCTCGCGCGAGATACACGGCCGATAAAGAAACGCCTTGCCGTGTTCGTCTCGCAAAACGATGTTTTTCTCGTACAGACGATCGAGCACCGTTTGGACCGTGGTGTACGCAAGGGTTGGCTGGCGTTTGACGAGGGCGAGAACCTCACGCACCGAGAGCGGCGAAGCGCTGTTCCACAATGCCGAAAGCACGACCATCTCGAGATCGCCGAGGGGCTTACGAATGCTGGAGGACGACATGCGCGGGCAGGTCTACTACATGTCGTAGTAGATGACAACAAGAAAAGCGTGGCGAACGTGACCGTGACGAGGTTGGTTGAATGAAATGGGCGCGTGCGTGGTGGCGCGCTCGGGGCGTGATAACGTGTTCAAAGCCAATCTCGAAACAGATACGCTGCCCATGATGCAATTCGTTCCCACCAAGGGCGTTGGCGCCAGCTCGCGAGCGAGATCTCTTCGCAATGTTCGAGATCCTCGTGAAACATCGTTTCCACTGAACGAGCAAAACGACCATCTTCGATGATGGCATTGACTTCCATATTCAAACGCAACGATTGTTGATCGAGGTTACTCGAACCAACGGTTGCCCAGTGTCCATCAATGACTGCTGTTTTCGCATGCAAAACGCGTCCGTGCCATTCATAAAGACGAATACCCGCTCGGAGCAATCGGCCGTAAATCGTGCGTGTCGCAAGTTTGACCACGGTAACGTCTGTCGTTCCAGCGACCATGATTTGCACATCGACACCTCGTTTGGCGGCGTCGCAAAGGCCTCGAAGCACGCCTAAGGTTGGCAGAAAATACGCATTCGTGATGTAGATTTTTTCGCGCGCTTCGCGAATGGCTTTGCGATACGACAAACGAATGCTCACCCGACCACGATGCATATCGTTGGTCACGACATGTACGAGCGGGTCGGGACGCCTTCCTTCGTGAAGATAACGACTTTTGTCAATGGGCGCGCCCTTGTGTCTTCTCCACGTGCGCAAAAAGAAATATTGCAATTCGACCGCCGCGGGACCTTCAAATTCCAAATGCGTGTCGCGAAAGCCAGCACCTCCTTCTTCTCGAGGTGCATAATCAGTAGAAATATTGATACCACCGGCAAAGGCCAATTGAGAATCGACGATGAGCGCTTTACGATGGTTTCTTCGAGAGAACTGGCGGACCAATTTTATGCTTTGCAAAGATTGCAGAAGGGGACGAAACGGGAGCACTCGTACGCCTTTTTCCCGCAACCGATCGAGATAACCGTCGGAAACAGACGAACCCCACGTATCGAAAATCAAATTGACTTCGACTCCGGCCTGGGCTCGCTCGATCAAAGCATCTGCAAACAGATTGCCGATGCGATCATCTTCCAGAATATAGGTTTCGAAGCAAATGGTGGACTGGGCGTTTGCGATAGCCTCCAGCATGGCCGGAAAAACTTGCGCTCCATCTTTGAGCAGTCGCAAACGATGAAAGCCCACGGTCAAGTCGCAATACGCGCCGGTTGTCCGATTACGCGATGGCCCTGTCAAGACGTCGCGCGAAGGCAGCGTTTCGATGCCCGGCGATGGAGGTGGTTTTACCGCGCGACGTAGTTGAAACATCAAATCCGTCAAAGCGTAGCGTATGGAGCAACATTGTGCCGCAATCGAATCGTCTTGGGTCGTTTTTGGAGGTCGCTCGTTCGGGAGAGCGTGGATGGTGTGACGAGCACAGTTTCCACCCGTCGTGAAACATGCACGCCGCAAGCCATGGAACGCGCAAAAGGCATGGAGACGCTTCGGCACGACGACATCGAGCGGGCGCGTCGGACGCCGCCAGAGGAGAAAGCGAGGCAGGCTCTCGCGCTCATGCGTTTCGGGATCAACCTACAGCGATCCAAGCTGCAGCAAGCATTCCCACACGAGTCCGAGGAGCAGATCGCGCAGCGCTGGCGACGGTGGTTTGACCCGGGGCAGCGCGAAAACCGAGCATGTTTGCTCGTATGGGGAAACGTTCCGGATCTCCATCACGACAAACCTCATGGGTCCTTGGCTCGTTACGAGATGAAAAACCTCGAACGCGGGGACGAACCACCGTGGCCGGCAGCCCCATGTTCTGGCTGCTCAGAATAGCGGCTGTCGTTTCCCTTCTGGCTTACTATTTGTTGACCTCGGCAAACGAAACGGCTAGGCTCCCGCGCATGCGTCTGCGCATTCCGAATGGCATCTCCGACTTCCGCGAACTACGCGAGCAAAAGTTCGAGTACATAGACAAGTCGCACCTGATCTCGGAATTCATCGATCGCGATGGGCACAAGGTCATCGTTTTGCCGCGTCCTCGTCGGTTTGGCAAGACGCTCAACCTGACGACGCTGAAGTGGTTTTTCGAGAAGAGCGACGAAAACCTCTGGTACCTGTTCGAAGACTTGCACATTGGCCGCGCGGGCGAGGCGTACAAGGCACATTTTCAGCAGTACCCAGTCATTTACATCAGCTTCAAAGGAACGAAATCAGACACGTTCGAGGGGTGCATCGAGAAGATCAAGGGTACCTTGCGGCGGATGGTTGAACCTCATTGCCACACGCTCGAAGGAAAACTCTCTGCGGCGAACATGCGTCGATTGCATGCCATTTTGGACGGTACGGCAAATCAATTTCAGTGTGAGGCAGCGCTTCTTGATTGCACAGAATGGTTGCACGTTGCGACAGGAAAACGCCCGATCGTCCTGATTGAC